>CAMOSN010000011.1 GCA_946624935.1 uncultured Lachnospiraceae bacterium
CAAGGAGGAACAGGCAGCCAAGGAGGAACAGGCAGCCAAGGAGGAACAGGCAGCCAAGGAGGAACAGGCAGCCGAGGAAGAGAAGGCGGCTGAGGAAGCGCAGGCGGCCAGGGAAGCGCAGGCAGCCAGGGACACGCAGGCAGTTATGGCGGAAGACGGAGCCGGAGCGGAAGCCGAAGCAGAACCTGATTCAGAATCCGACCCAGAGGTGGAGACAGAATCTGATATGGAATCCGACGCCGAGGCAGAAAAGGAGGAGGAAGCGATCTCTGACGCAGAATCTGATGCGGAGGCGGAAAGAGAGGCAGAAGCGGCATCTGACGCAGAATCCGACGCCGAGGCAGAAAAGGAGGAGGAAGCGATCTCTGACGCAGAATCTGATGCGGAGGCGGAAAGAGAGGCAGAAGCGGCATCTGACGCAGAATCTGACGCCGAGGCGGAAAAGGAATCCGAAGCGGAAGCTGAGGAGAAGCCGGAGGAGGATCTGTTCCATTTCCACTGGGACAGTGAGGAGGATACCGCAGTCGAGGAAGAGAAAAAGCCGAAGAAGAGGGGCTTTTTCGGCCTGTTCCGATAGGAAGGAGACAACGCGCAAATGGAAATGCTTACTTTGGAAGCTTTTGAGGAAGCATCGGAAATCGTCAAAAAGGTCACGGCTGAGACAAAACTGGTATACAGCAGCTATTTCAGCGCGCAGTGTGACAACCGCGTATATCTGAAGCCGGAAAACATGCAGGTCACCGGAGCCTATAAGGTGCGAGGCTCCTACTACAAGATCAGCAAAATGTCGCCCGAGGAGCGTCAGCGCGGACTGATCACTGCCTCTGCAGGCAACCATGCCCAGGGCGTTGCCAGAGCCGCCAGGGAATACAACTGCAAAAGCGTAATCGTAATGCCCACCACGACCCCTCTGATCAAGGTCAACCGCACAAAGAGCTATGGCGCGGAGGTGGTTCTGTGCGGTGATGTGTATGACGAGGCCTGCGAGCATGCACTCAAGCTTGCCCGTGAGGAAGGGTATACATTTATCCACCCTTTCGATGACGAGACCGTTGCCACGGGGCAGGGGACCATTGCCATGGAAATCATCAAGGAGCTTCCGCTGGTGGAATACATTCTCGTCCCTGTGGGCGGAGGCGGTCTGGCAACCGGCGTGTCGACCCTTGCCAAGCAGCTCAATCCGAAAATCAAAATCATCGGCGTGGAACCGGCAGGAGCAGCCTGCCTGAAGGCATCGCTGGAGGCAGGGCATGTTGTGACCGTACCGTCGGTCAACACGATCGCCGACGGCACCGCAGTCAAGACCCCCGGTGAAAAAATCTTCCCGTATCTGCAGCAGAACCTGGACGATATCATCACCGTAGAGGATGATGAACTGGTGGTTGCATTCCTGGATATGGTTGAAAACCACAAAATGATCGTGGAAAACTCCGGACTGCTTACGGTTGCCGCATTAAAGCATCTGAACATCCATAACAAAAAGGTTGTGAGCATCCTGAGCGGCGGAAACATGGACGTGATCACTATGTCCAGCGTGGTCCAGCACGGACTGATCGCCAGGGACCGCATATTTACCATCTCCGTCCTGCTTCCGGACAAGCCCGGTGCCCTTGTGGGCGTAGCCGGCGTGATCGCCGACGAACAGGGCAATGTGATCAAGCTCGAGCACAACCAGTTTGTCAGCACCAATCGAAACGCCGCCGTAAAACTGACCATTACCCTCGAAGCCTTCGGCCGCGAGCATAAGCAGCGGATCGTCGAAAGCCTCAAGGCGCACGGTTATGAAGTGCATTCTGAGGGCGTGAGTCTCTAAAAGAAGTGCATGCATAGGACGTCAGTCTCTAAAGAAGTGCATGTATGGGAAGTCAGCTTCAAGTAAGACAGGGGACGGTTCTCTGTTCCATAAAAAATGGGACAGAGAACCGTCCCCTGTCCCATTTTCAGAATTGTTCGGAGATGATGTAGCGCGGCCGCCGCTGCACCTCCTGGTAGATTTGCGCGATATAGTATCCGATGATCCCCAGGCTGACCATGATGACACTTCCGAGGAAGAGCAGCAGAAGAATTACCGTTGTGAAGCCTTCTACGCTTTTCCCGGAGAAGTAGTGGATCAGTGTCTGAATGCTGAGGATGATTCCAATCAGAAACACGAAGATCCCGGCAAAGGTCACTGCCTGCATGGGGATGGTGGAGTAGCTGAGGATATTGGTCAGTGCGTAACGGATCAAAGAGATCGTGGACCACTTGGAGGTTCCGGCCTCGCGCTGCTGCACATCAAAGCCTATCGAGGTGGTACGAAAACCGATCCAGGCAGACTGCGCACGGAAGAAGCCCTTCCGCTCCGGCATGGCCAGAAGCGCTTTGACGGCCTTCCGGTCCATCAGTTTGAAATCCGAGGCTCTGCGCATATCGATGCCGGTAGCGAAGGTCATGATCCTGTAGAAGACTCCGGCGCTGGCTTTGTACAGCAGGTTTTCTTTTCCGCGGGAATGCTTGACGCCTTCCACGACCTCATAACCCTGCTCCCACAGCGCCATCATTTCAAGGATCGTTTCCGGCGGATGCTGCAGATCACAATCCATCACCACGCAGCAGTCACCCTTTGCATGAGCAAGCCCTGCACAGATGGCGGCATCCTTTCCGAAGTTGCGTGAAAAATGAACCCCATGGATGGTATCGGTACTAGATGCAGCCTTCCGGATTTCCTCCCAGGTCCCGTCAGTGGACCCGTCGTCGACGAAGATCAGTTCGTACGAAAAGTGCTGCCCCGAAAGGAGTGAAGTCATGACGGCTGCGGTTTTGGGAAGCATGGCCTGCTCGTTATAGGCTGGAATGACAACGGATAGCAAAGACATAAAAACATCTCCATAAATCAGTTTTCTTTTTCAACCTTTTCATTATAAACGCAGAACCTTGAAATGTCCACTGCCGTTCAGCCCATGACGACCTGAACCTGATATCTGTCCGTACCGGGTGCAAAGGGAACCGTATTGCCCTTGATTTCCTTTCCGTTCACGATCAGCTTTTTGATGCCCTTGCAAACGTGATCCGGATTGCTTACCGAAATGTCATAGACAGCGCCGCGGAAACTGCGCGTTACGCTGAAGTCGCCGAAATCGGCAGGTACACACGGATCAATGCACAGACCGTCGTAATCCGGACGGATTCCGAGGATGTACTGGGAAATGTTGACGAAGGTCCAGGCAGCCGTGCCGGTCAGCCAGCTGTTCTTTCCCTGACCGTGAAAACGTGCATCTCTTCCTGCGACCATCTGTGAATATACATAGGGCTCCGTACAGTGAATCTCCGAAAATTCCTCGGTGTAGGCCGGGCATGTCTTACGGTAGATCTCAAAAGCGCGGTCTCCATGACCCAGTACGGTCTCGGCAATCGAGACCCATGGATTGTTGTGACAGAAGATCCCGGCATTTTCCTTATATCCGGGCGGATAGGAGGACACCTCGCCGAGGTTGAGATAATAGTGGGTGTACGCAGGCTGCAGAATCATGATCCCGTACTGCGTATCCAGATATTTCTGCACGGACGCCAGTGCTTTTTCGGCAAGTCCCTCCTCAACACCAATTCCGGCAAGCACACAGAAGCCCTGCGGCTCAATGTAAATTTTCCCTTCTTCACATTCGGCCGAGCCGACCTTCTGAGAATGGGCGTCGTAGGCACGTACAAACCATTCTCCATCCCATCCTGCGCTGATCGTGGCCTGATACATGGCATCGACTTCTTCTCTGGCGTGCTGCGCAAGGCCGGCCCGACCGGTCAGATCACAGATTTTTGCATATTCCAGCCCGTATTTCACGAACATGCCCGCAATGAATACCGATTCCGCAACCGGTCCTTCGGAGGGGCCGGTTGTCTGGAACGGTTCGCCCGGTTCCTCGGAAAAGCAGTTCAGGTTGAGGCAGTCGTTCCAGTCGGCGCGTCCGATGAGCGGCAGCCCGTGGGGTCCCTTATGCGTTGCCGTAAAGGTAAAGGAACGCGTAAGATGTTCAAACAGCGGCACGGCGGTTTCCGGATCACTGTCAAAGGGTGTCGGATGATCCAGGATGGAAAAGTCGCCGGTTTCCTTCAAATATGCTGCAACGGCAGCGATCAGCCACAGCGGATCATCATTAAAGCCGCTTCCGATTTCCATGTTTCCCTTTTTGGTAAGGGGCTGATAC
Organism: uncultured Lachnospiraceae bacterium; assembly: GCA_946624935.1. Taxonomy (GTDB): domain Bacteria; phylum Bacillota; class Clostridia; order Lachnospirales; family Lachnospiraceae; genus Merdiplasma. The sequence goes on from CAMOSN010000011.1 coordinate 4,179, forward strand.
TGGTGATAGGCACTGCCGTCTGCAAACTGTGTGGACGCAATATCGATGATCCGCTCCCGGGCCCTCTCCGGAATCAGATGAACAAATCCGAGAAGATCCTGGCAGCTGTCGCGGAAGCCCATACCACGCCCGATACCGGATTCGTAGTACGAAGCGGAACGGGACATGTTGAAGGTGACCATACACTGGTACTGATTCCAGATGTTGACCATGCGGTTTACCTTATCGTTTTCGGTATGCACGGTGTAAGCGGAAAGGAGCTTTTTCCAGGAAGCCTTTAAACGGGCAAATGCTTCCTCCACCTGCTGCGTGGTGGAAAAACGGGAGAGCAGAGCATTGGCGGGTTCCTTATTGATGATCCCCGGTGCCTCCCATTTTTTGTCAACGGGATTTTCCACATACCCGAGCACAAAGATGAACTGCTTTGCTTCGCCGGGGGCAAGGGTAATGTTCAGCTGATGTGCGGCGATCGGGAACCATCCGCTGGTGAGTGAACCTGTGCATCCGCCGTTTGCAATTGCAAGGGGGGAGGCTGCGCTGTTGTAGCGGCCGATAAAATCCTCGCGACTGGTGTCGAAGCCATCCACCGCTGTATTTACGGCAAATACCGCATAATGATTTCTCCGCTCGCGATATTCGGTCTTATGATAGATGGCCGAGCCGCACACCTCTACCTCTCCGGTGCTTAAGTTCCTCTGATAGTTTGTCATGTCATCCATGGCATTCCACAGGCAGAATTCCACATAGGAGTACAGCTGGATACTTTTTTCCTCATTCGAAGTATTCGTCAGGGTAAGCGCATTGATCTCGCAGGCCGCATCCGTCGGGACAAAATTAAGCAGCTCCGCCTTCAGAAGATTTTTCGAAGACAGAAAACGGGTATATCCGATGCCGTGGCGGCATTCATACTGGTCCAGTTCACACTGCGTAGGCTGCCATCCCGGATTCCAGAGGACATCACCGTCTTTGATGTAATAGTATTTTCCGTTGGAATCATAGGGAACACTGTTATAACGATATCTGGTCAGTCGGAGCAGCTTGGCATCCTTATAAAAACTGTAGCCTCCGCATGTATTCGAAACAAGGGAGAAAAAATCTTTGCTTCCCAGATAATTGATCCAGGGCAGAGGCGTTTTCGGGGTTGTGATGACATACTCCATTGCGGCATCATCAAAATAGCCGTATTTCATGACATACCTCCTTTCGGTTATGAAAACGTTTAAGTTCAATATTAAGGTCAGTATAGCCTAAGGAATTTCTTTTTGCAAGCAGTTCCTGAAAATAGCAATTATTGCCGGTCGAGCAATATTGTGGAGTTTCATATGGACATTAGCTACAAATCAGAGGAAAGAAATATCGATAATTGATCAATAAAGAACAAATTCAGTGCCACAAAAAGCAGGGCCGGGAAGCGGAAGAGAAGCGTTCCGGAAGAGGACAGCGTTCGCTGCGCCGCCAGCTGGCGCAGACATCGAATTCGAAACTGGTTTCGACCGACGATCCTGCCGGCCGGACAAATATGGACAGTGAGCTCTTCGAAATTATCAATAATGCACAAATTGGGGATGCTATAATTGTGAAAACAGTAAAAACATGTGCATTCATGAAAAATGTACTTGCCAAAATTATCATCGTGAGATATGATTTGTCCATGAAAACGATTTAGTACATTGTTTCATTTCTGAAGGAGGAAGACAAATGAACAAAAAGCTTATGAGCATTGCTCTGACAGCAGCAGCAGTTGGCTGTGTTGCAGGTACCACAGCTTTCGCAGACGGAAATGTACTGAACATTCAGTGCTGGAACGAAGAATTCAAAACCCGCCTGACCGATCACTATCCCGGATACGAAGAGGTTGACGGCACCCATGGCAAGATCGGTGATGTTGATGTTGTATGGACCATCACTCCGAGCGATGACAACGCCTATCAGAATCATCTGGACGAAGTACTTCCGGTAAATGAGGAAGCAGCTGATGACGAAAAGGTAGACCTGTTCCTGATCGAAGCAGACTACGCCAAAAAGTACATCAACAGCGAGGTAGAGGTTACCGAAAAGATCGCTGACCTTGGCATTACCGATGACGAGCTGGCCAACCAGTATCAGTACACGAAGGATGTTGTAACGGATGCAGAAGGCAATCTGCGCGGCGTTTCATGGCAGGGCTGCCCGGGCGTTCTGATCTTCAACCGTGAAGCAGCGAAGGAAGTATTCGGAACGGATGATCTGGATACTGTTCAGGAAAAGGTAAAAGACTGGGATACCTTCAAGGCTACCGCAGCTGAGCTGAAGGAAGCAGGCTATTCCATCGTTTCTACCGTAAATGATACCTACCGTGTATATTCCAACAATGTTACCACTCCGTGGGTTGTGGACGGCAAGCTCAACATCGACGACAACCTGATGAAATGGGTAGACGACTCCATGGAAATGGTGGAAGCAGGCGAGACCAATACCTTCGAGCTGTGGTCTGATGACTGGGCAAAGGGCTTCTTCCCGGATGGAAAGGTATTCTGCTACTTCGGACCGGCATGGCTGATCAACTTCTCCATGCATGCTGATGAAGAGGGTTCAATTGCAAATCTCGGCGGCTGGGGTGCTGTTGAAGGGCCGCAGGGCTTCTACTGGGGCGGTACCTGGATCGCTGCTGCAAAGGGAACCGATAACCCTGAGCTTGTAGCGGACATCATTCGTAAGCTGACCACCGATGAAGGCATCATGACCGACATCGTAAAGGCTGACAGCGATTTCGTAAACAACAAACCGGCTATGGAAGCAGCTGCTGAGGATGACAGCTTTGCATTCGCAGTACTGGGCGGACAGAATCCGCTGGCTATGTTCTGCGCTGGTGCCGAAAAGATCGATCTGTCCAACATGGGCGATTATGATCAGGGCTGCACTGAGGAATTCCAGAATGCAATGAAGAACTACTTCGACGGAAATGCTTCCAAGGAAGAAGCGATCGAGCTGTTCAAGACTGCGATCTCCGAGAAGTATCCGGATCTGGTTGTAGAATAATCAAATTGTAAGGTACTGGAAGGAGCCGTTCCTGCCCGGCAGCATTTGCAGGGCAGGGCGGCTCTTTTTGACAGGAGGGACTGCCGGTCATGAGGAATAAGCATAAAGCGGTCAGTTATAATAAGTGGGGATACATCTTTCTGATCCCCTTCGTTACGGTTTACATCGTTTTTCAGATGATCCCGCTGTTTACGACGATCTATAACAGCTTTTTTGAAAACTATATGTCGGGCCTGAAGCAGATCGGACCGAATTTTGTCGGTCTGGCAAATTACAAGGCTCTGTTCGCCAGCGGAGATATCTGGAAATATCTGCGCAACACCATGATTATGTGGATCATGGGCTTTGTTCCGCAGATTTTCTTCTCTTTGCTGCTCGGTGCATGGTTTTCCGACAGTATGCTTCGCGTAAAGGGGCAGCGGTTTTTCAAGACCGTCATTTATCTGCCCAACCTGATCATGGCTTCCGCCTTTTCCATGCTGTTTTTCGCATTGTTCTCGGATGGCGGGCCGATCAATACGATTCTTGTATCCCTCGGGATCTTCAAAGAACCGTATAAGTTTTTCTCGCATGTATGGAGCGCCAGGAGCCTGGTTGCTTTCATGAACTTTCTGATGTGGTTCGGGAATACGACAATCCTGCTGATGGCCGGAATGCTCGGAATCGACAGCTCACTGTTTGAAGCGGCAAATGTGGACGGAGCCACCTCCACCCAGATCTTTTTTAAGATCACCCTGCCCCTGCTGCGCCCGATTCTGGTATATGTGCTGATCACTTCTCTGATCGGCGGCCTGCAGATGTTCGATGTACCGCAGATTCTTACCAACGGAACCGGTGACCCGATGCGGAATACGATGACGCTGATCATGTATCTGAACAAGCATCTGTTCAGCAAGAATTACGGGATGGCCGGTGCACTGTCCGTGGTTCTGTTCATTATAACTGGAATTCTGAGTATCATTGTGTTCCGGGCGACCGGAGACCGTCAGAAAGCGAGGTGAGAGGGCATGAACAGTGATGCAGTTGGAGCAAAGAGTAAGGGACTTCCGATTGGCGTACGTCGTATGATCGCATATATTGTGCTTGTTCTGATCTCCTTTTTATGTCTTTTCTGGTTTTATGTACTTCTGGTAAATGCCACCAGAACCAATTCGCAGATTCAGGGCGGGTTTTCCGCCGTGTTCGGAACAAACTTCGTCACAAACTGGAAAAACCTGATCGGAGGTACGCTTCCGGTCGTCCGGGGAATGGTGAACTCACTGGTGATTGCCGCCAGCAGCGCTGTCCTGTGCGTCTATTTTTCGACCATGACGGCTTATGCCATTCACGTGTATGAATTTAAACTGAAACGCTATATTTACACCTTTATACTGGCAGTCATGATGATTCCGACACAGGTGACCGCACTTGGATTTATCAAGCTGGTAGGCCGGATGAAGCTGTATAATAATTTTATCCCACTGATCGTTCCGGCAATTGCTGCTCCGGTTACGTTCTTTTATATGAAACAGTACATGGACAGCGCACTCCCGCTGGCACTGGTGGAGGCGGCGCGCATTGACGGCGCGGGTGAGTTCCGTACCTTTAACACGATCGTGCTTCCGCTGATGAAGCCGTCGATCGCCGTTCAGGCGATCTTCACATTCGTTGCAAGCTGGAATAATTACTTTACGCCGGCACTGATCCTGAATAAGGACAAGGTAAAAACGCTTCCGATCCTGATCGCACAGCTGCGATCTGCAGATTTTCTGAAGTTCGATATGGGCCAGGTGTATATGATGATCGCGTTTTCGATCTTTCCTGTGATTATTGTATATCTGATCCTTTCCAAGTACATCGTTGGCGGTGTCGCAGTAGGAAGTGTAAAAGGCTGAGTGCAGAAACAGGGTGCCGCGTTTGAGGCACCCTGTTTTTCTTTCCGTATTCTGAATTTTACTGGAAATGGCAGACCGATTGTTGTAAGATAAAAGTCACAGACAGGGACTGGGGAAAGCCCTGAGCGTGCTTCTGACAGAAAGGGAAACAGATTTATGGTATCAATGAAGGATATTGCGAGGGAGTGCGGCGTTTCCGTTGCAACTGTCAGCAAGGCATTAAATCATTACAGTGATATCGGGAAGGAAACGCGGGACCGGATTATCCGGATCGCGGATGAAATGGGGTATTTCCCCAATTCCTCCGCAAGAGCGCTGAAGACGAAACGGACCTATCACCTTGGGGTGCTGTTTATGGATGAGGCAAACAGCGGTCTGACACATCATTTTTTTGCCCGGATTCTGGAAAGCTTTAAGGTGGCGGCAGAGAAGGAAGGCTATGATATCACCTTCGTCGGTTCGAGCATCTCGAAACGGAAGACTTCTTATCTGGAACACTGCCGGTACCGCGGCGTCGACGGGGTGATGATCGCCAATATTGACTTTTATGACGCACATATCCAGGAGCTGATCATGAGCGACCTGCCGGTGATCACGATCGACCATGTATTTGACAATCGTATTTCGGTGGTATCGGACAATGTCGGTGGAATGCGTGCGCTTACCGAATATGTTCTGTCGAAGGGACATCGCCGGATCGCATATATTCACGGCCTCGATTCCTCTGTAACCAGGGCAAGACTAAGCAGCTTCTACAGTACGCTTTCCGCACATGGAATCCGGATTCCGGAAGCGTATGAGCGCACAGCTGCTTACCTTGATGTCAATGCGGCGGCTGAGCAGACGGATGCGCTGCTTTCGCTCGAGCAACCGCCGACCTGTATTCTGTATCCGGACGATATCTGCTGCCTGGGTGGAATCAACCGTCTGCGTGCGAAAGGGCTGCGCGTCGGAGAGGACATTTCCGTGGCGGGTTATGACGGTGACATGGTAGCACATATTACAGATCCGCAGATTACAACGATTGCGCAGGACACCACCTCGATCGGCCAGACCTGTGCAAGAAAGCTGATCGACCTGATCGAGAATCCGAAATCAACCATCATTGAACAGATTCTGATCAGGGGGACACTGGAAGAGGGCGCCTCGGTGGCTGCGATCGACTGAAAGAGGGAGTGTACAGCGTGAGCAGAAAAAAAACGATAGGAATCGGTATTCTTGTAATTGTGCTGGGAATCGTTGCCGGAGTTTTTCTCCTGTTCATGCTTTTTGTCCGGAAGACCAATTATGTCCGGGATGACGAGGCACAGCTTTTTACAGAGGTTCTGGAAACCGAGACAGAGCCGCCGGTCACAGCGGAAATGCTATATCATCCGGAGGAGGTCACTGCTGTTGGTCCCGGGCAGACAGAAGGAACCTGGAGTCTGCTGGTAGTCGGCGAGGGAGAAAAGGATTCCTCCGACTGGCGGAAGGAAGTAGAAAGGCTGCAGGAGGAGGTGCACAGCCGGGAGGAGCGTGTGCAGGATACCGAAAAGGGGACGGATGCGCCGGAAGAAGCCTCGGAACAGACGAGTCCCGTCGGCTATGGCAATCCGAAGGGAATCATTCTGATGACCGTCAATCATCCGCAGAAGCGGGTCTACTTCTACACCTTCCATACCGATCTTTATGCGCTGATCGGGGAGTATGGCGGATACCGGCTGGGCGACGCCTATCTTGCCGGTGGTGGCTCGCTGCTTTCCAAAACGCTGGAACAAAACTACGGCATCAAAATCGATCATTACGCCACGATCAGGCTCGAGGATGTTGCCCGGGCTTTGCATATGGAGGCGTTTTCCGATCTGGATATCAGTGGCAGCGGTGTGGATGTGATCGAGGATCTGGTATTTGGAATGAAGGATATTGCACCTTCGAAGATGGCCGGATATGTGTCGGAGCTTTTGCCGTACGTTTCCCATAATCTGTCTGATCTGGAAATTATGAAGATGATTCTTCAGATCCCGAATATTGTCATGTATGATTCTGTGAAGGGAAGGATCCCTTATGATTCACTTTATCAGAAAGTAGACGACCTGCTTGTGCCCGATATTGCTCCAACAGCGGCCCATCTGCAGGCCTCGATTTACGGCCTGAATACGGAAACAGAAGGACAGTTGAGCGCGGAAACGGATTCGCCGGGCAATTAATCTGATAATTCTTGGAAAATAAAAGAAAAAAAAGACTTGCTTTTTCCGGAAAGTATGGTATTATTACAAAGTGTCACGCAGGAACACACAAGTGTTCAAGCGATGATCTGGTTCGTTGGTCAAGGGGTCAAGACGCCGCCCTCTCACGGCGGAAACGGGGGTTCGATTCCCCCACGAACTGTGCAAACCCGCTAGTTTAGCGGGTTTTTTCTTTATAAAAAATACATATGACCATTGAGATATCGACATACTTCCGCTATTATTATAATCGATTGACCGGACGGTGTTTTTTCGGATACACTGCATGATGATAAAAGGAGGAAGCATATGACACTTCAGGAATGGAGAAATGTATTTGGTGAACCGCGCTTTTTGAAGGCGCTGGAACCACTGTACGGAAAAAAGGCCTGCGAAAATGTCCCGCGATACGAAAAGCTTCTGCGTTTCTATGAGGACTCCTTCTGCGTCCAGGAGGATATGGAGGTGTGCCTGTTTTCTGCACCCGGACGGACGGAGATCGGAGGAAACCACACCGACCATCAGCACGGCAGAGTGCTTGCGGCGTCCGTGGACATGGACATGATCGCTGCTGCCTCGGTGACGGAGGACGGAGTGATTCGTATTCTCTCGGAGGGATATCCGGTATGTACGATCCCTATCGGCAACCTTGAAGTGAAGGAAGAGGAGAAGAATTCAACAGCAGCGCTGATCCGCGGCGTTGCGGCGTCCTTTGTATCGCGCGGCTGCGACCTGAAGGGATTTCAGGCAGCGGTGACCTCCTCGGTCCTGCCCGGCAGCGGGATCAGCTCCTCCGCGGCGTTTGAAGTGCTGGTCGGAAATATCATCAATGGTCTGTTTTTTGCGGGGAAGGCCTCGGCAGTCGAAATCGCACAGATCGGACAGTATGCGGAGAATGTTTATTTCGGCAAGCCCAGCGGGCTGATGGACCAGATGGCTTCCTCTGTCGGAAATATCCTGACGATCGACTTCGCGGATCCGGTTCATCCGGAGGTGACAAAGCTGGATGTGGATTTCGAAAAGGCCGATCTGGCGCTCTGCATCATTGATTCCGGAGCGGACCATGCAGACCTTACGGATGAATACGCGGCGATTCCGGCGGAACTGAAAAAGGTATGCCATTTGTTCGGGAAAGAGGTACTGCGCGATATTCCGGAGGAACAATTCTTCGACAGATTCTCCGAGGTGAGAGAAGCGGCCGGTGACAGAGCCGTGCTGCGTGCGGTCCATTTCTATCAGGACAATGCACGGGTAGAGCGTCAGGCAAAAGCCCTTTCCCAGGGAGTTCTTTCCCAGTTTCTGAAGCTGGTGCGCGAATCCGGGTTCAGCTCTTACATGTACCTGCAGAATATCGTACCCTGCGGTGCGAAGGAGCATCAGGAGATGGGAGTTGCGCTTGCAGTATGTGATAAGCTGCTTGGGGAGCGCGGTGCCTTCCGTGTGCATGGCGGCGGCTTCGCCGGAACGGTGCAGGCCTTCGTTCCTACGGATATGCTCGGTGATTTCCTGAAGGGAATCGAAGCCCTTCTCGGAGAAGGACGGGCTCATGTGCTGCAGATCAGAAGTGTCGGCGGCGTACAGATTTGTGTATGAACGACTGCGATCGGATTTGTGTATAAGGCGGTTGTTTACCGAAGAAACCATTGAAATATGAAAGCGTGATCGAACGGAAGGTGAAGTGAGGTATGAGCATGAGAATTCTTGTTACCGGTGGAGCTGGCTATATCGGAAGCCACACCTGCGTTGAACTGTTGAATGCGGGCTATGAGGTCGTGATTGTTGACAACCTTTACAATTCCAGCCGGAAGGCAGTAAACCGAATCGGACAGATCACCGGGAAAACACCGGTGTTCTACGAGGCTGATATCTGTGACCGCGCTGCGATGGAGAAGATTTTTGCTGAGGAACACATTGATGCGGTCATCCATTTTGCAGGTTACAAGGCAGTGGGAGAATCGGTGCGCAAGCCGGTGGAGTATTACACCAACAACCTGACCGGCACCCTGACGCTGACCGATGTGATGCGCGGTGCGGGCGTAAAGAACATCATCTTCAGTTCCTCAGCGACGGTCTACGGGGATCCCGCATTTGTACCGATCACCGAGGAATGTCCGAAGGGCGTGTGTACCAATCCGTACGGATGGACCAAATGGATGCTGGAGCAGATCCTTACGGACATTCACACCTCCGATCCGGAGTGGAATGTGATCCTGCTGCGTTATTTCAACCCGATCGGAGCGCATCCGTCAGGGCTGATCGGAGAGGATCCTAAGGGAATCCCGAACAATCTGCTGCCCTATGTTGCCCAGGTGGCGATCGGCAAGCTGCCCTGCATCGGGGTGTTCGGAAACGATTATGACACTCCGGATGGCACTGGTGTACGCGATTACATCCATGTGGTCGACCTGGCAGCGGGTCATGTAAAGGCAATTGCAAAGCTGCAGGAAAATGCCGGTGTCAGCATCTATAATCTGGGAACTGGAAACGGGTACAGTGTTCTGCAGGTGATCGCAGCCTTTGAGAAGGCATGCGGACACAGCCTTTCCTATGAAATCAAGCCGCGCCGCCCCGGGGATATCGCAACCTGTTACTGCGATCCTTCAAAGGCCGAGAGAGAGCTTGGATGGAAGGCACAGTTCGGGATTGAACAGATGTGTGCGGATTCCTGGAACTGGCAGAGTAAAAACCCGAACGGATATAATGAATAGCAGGAGCTGAATATGCGTTGGAATAAGTACCGTCTGAAAACCCGCTCCGAGGTGGAGGATATTGTGGTAGCCACGCTGGCGGAAGCCGGCGTTGAGGGAGTGGAGATCGAGGATCACATCCCGCTTTCGAAGCAGGAGCTGGATCAGATGTTTGTGGACATCATGCCGGAGGGACCGGCGGATGACGGAACTGCCTATCTTTCCTTCTACCTGGATGAGGATGCGGACTGTGAGGCGGTTTTGAAGCGGGTGGAGGAGGAGCTTGATTCTCTGCGCGCCTTTCTGGACATCGGACCGTGCACGATTGAACGATCCGTCACCGAGGATGTGGACTGGATCAATAACTGGAAGAAGTATTTCCACCAGTTTTATGTAGATGATATACTGATCACGCCTTCCTGGGAGGAGGTCCGTCCTGAGGATGCGTCCCGCATGGTCATTCACATTGACCCGGGCACAGCATTCGGCACCGGCATGCATGAGACAACACAGCTGTGTATCCGTGCGTTGAAGCGTTATCTGAAAAGCGGCATGGAGCTGCTGGATATCGGAACCGGGAGCGGGATTCTGTCGATCGCTGCCCTGATGCTGGGAGCTTCCCATGCAGTGGGAACCGATCTTGATCCCAGTACGCAGGTCGCCGTTCCGGATAATCTTGCAGCAAACGGAATCCCGGAGGATTCCATGGAGCTTCTCATCGGCAATCTGATCAATGAAGCTGCGGTTCAGGAGGCGGTCGGATACGGGCGGTATGATCTTGTCACTGCCAATATTCTTGCGGATGTGCTGGTGATGCTGATGGGTGCAGCCTCCCGTGCAATGAAGCACGGCGGCGTGATCATCACCTCCGGAATTCTGGAGGGAAAAGAGGGGATCGTTGCACAGGCCATGAAGGAAGCAGGGCTGGAGCTGATCGAAGAAACGCATCAGGGCGAGTGGGCCTGCCTGTGTGCAAGAAAGCCATGATGAGGAAACGGTAAGATGCATCATTTCTTTGTCTCCCCGGAGCAGATCGGGGAATACAGTGTTCGCATTGTGGGACAGGATGTCAATCACATCCGGCAGGTACTGCGAATGCATACCGGCGATGAGCTGGTGGTGCGGACCGGGCAGGATATGAAGGAATATCGCTGTGCGATCGCACAGATGGATGAGCAGTGCATCGAGGCGCAGATCCTGTGGACAGAGGAGCTGGACACAGAGCTTCCCTGCCGGATCACGCTGTTTCAGTGCCTGCCCAAGAGCGATAAAATGGAATGGATCATCCAGAAGGCCGTAGAGCTCGGTGCTTTTCGTATTGTACCGGTCGCATCCAGAAGAAGTATTGTAAAGCTGTCCGGCGGAAAGGCCGAGGCGAAGGTGCGGCGCTGGAACGCAGTGGCGGAGAGCGCCGCAAAGCAGTCCAGGCGTTCTTTTGTGCCCGATGTGGGAGCGGTTGTGGACTTCGCCGGAGCGCTCCGGGAAGCGGAGGACCTGGATGTTTTACTGATTCCCTATGAGCTTGCACAGGATATGAACCACACCCGCGAGATCCTTTCGGGTATTCGTCCCGGAGCGTCGATCGGGATCATCATCGGTCCGGAGGGCGGACTGGAGGCGGAAGAGGTCGCATCGGCCCAGGCAGTCGGAGCTCACTCTATTACGCTGGGTCGCAGGATTCTGCGCACGGAAACAGCCGGAATGGCGCTGATTGCCGCACTGATGATCGCACTGGAAGACTCATCTATCACAGAAGAAACGGAACAGTAATCACAGATGGAAATCTATTTTGATAATTCGTCCACGACGGTATGTACCCGGAAGGTATGTCAGGCCGTGACAGAAGCGATGACGCTGCATTATGGGAATCCCTCCTCGGTCCATCGAAAGGGCCTGGAGGCGGAGCAGCTGGTGCGCAGCGCGAAGGAGACGATCGCGAAAACGCTGCATGCACAGGCGAAGGAGATCTATCTGACCTCCGGCGGAACGGAATCGGATAACTGGGCGCTGATCGGCACCGCCTATGCGAACCGCAGAAAAGGCAATCATCTGATCACGACAGCCATCGAGCATGCAGCGATCAGGCAGACAATGCAGTTTTTGGAAAAGGAAGGCTTCCGGATCAGTGTCCTTCCGGTCGATCAGTGGGGGAGAATCGATCCCGGTGACCTGGAAAAGGTACTGGACAAGGATACGATTCTTGTATCGATGATGGCGGTCAACAATGAGGTCGGCAGCGCACTCCCGGTGGAGGAATGCGCGGCAATTGTTAAGGCATTTGATCCGTCCATTGTGTTCCATACGGATGCAGTGCAGGCCTACGGAAAAATGCCGCTGCGGCCGGGCAAAAGCGGCATTGATCTGCTCAGCGTCAGCGGCCACAAGCTTCACGGACCGAAGGGCACAGGGTTTTTGTATGTTCGTGAGAACACAAAAATATGGCCGTATATTTACGGAGGCGGCCAGCAGAGAGGGATGCGCAGCGGGACGGACAATGTGCCCGGCGCCTGCGGACTTGCAGTTGCCTGTGAGGAAGCACTGCGTGACCTGGAAGGGAATATCCGGTATCTGCGTACGCTGCAGGGGCTCCTTTGCAAAGGCCTGCAGGGGATGGAGCATGTTGTGATCCATACGCCTGTGTGGGACGAAAAGCTGTGTGCTCCGCACATCGTTAACGCATCCTTTGTCGGAGTGCGCTCGGAGGTGCTTTTGCATGCGCTTGAGGAGGAAGGCATTTATGTGTCGGCCGGTTCGGCCTGTTCCTCCAATAAGCGGCTTCCGGTCAGTCCCGTCCTCGAGCAGATGCATCTGCCAAGAGAAGAGGCGGAATCAGCGCTGCGTTTCAGCTTCAGCACTTTGAACAAGGAGCAGGAGGTGGCACAGTGCCTGGCAGCACTGGAAAAGCTGGTCCCGATGCTGCGCAGATATTCCAGACGATGAGTACCATATGAGCATATAACTGAGGTGACAGATGTTTCATACTTTTTTGATAAAATACGGAGAAATCGGGATCAAAGGAAAAAACCGGTATCTTTTTGAAGAGGCACTGGCAAAGCGGATCCGGCAGGCGCTGCATGCAACGGAGGGGGATTTTGAGGTCACGAAGGAGCAGGGGCGCATCTATGTGGAACGCTCCGGCAATTTTGATTATGACGAGACGATCGCCGCACTGCAGAAAGTATTCGGAATCGTCGGGATCTCTCCTGTGAAGGTGATCGACGAAAGTGAGCTGTCCGGGATGGGCCGGGAAGTCGTGCACTTTCTTGAGGAAACCTATCCGGTGCACAACCAGAGCTTTAAGATCGTGACACGGCGGGCAAGAAAGAGCTATCCGATCCCTTCGATGGAAGTGAACAGCGAGATCGGCGGAATGGTTCTGGATGCTTTTCCGGACATGCATGTCGATGTGCACACGCCGGACATAGAGGTCCATGTGGAGATCCGCGAGCAGGTATACATTTACTCGGAAACGCTTCCGGGACCGGGCGGCATGCCGGTGGGCACCAATGGCTCTGCCATGCTTTTGCTTTCCGGCGGGATCGACAGCCCGGTGGCGGGATACATGATCGCCAAACGCGGCGTGAAGATCGATGCAGTATACTTTCATGCGCCGCCCTATACGAGCGAGCGGGCCAGGCAGAAGGTGGTCGACCTGGCATCAGAGATCGCGGTATATACCGGTGATATCCGTCTGCATGTCGTGAACTTTACGGACATTCAGCTGGCGATCTATGAAAAGTGCCCGCATGACGAGCTGACGATCATTATGCGCCGGTATATGATGCGGATCGCAGAGCATTTTGCCAGTCAGTGCAATGACAAGGCACTGGTCACCGGAGAAAGCATCGGACAGGTCGCCAGTCAGACCATCCAGAGCCTGGCCGTGACAAATGCCGTCTGTACGCTGCCGGTGTTCCGTCCGCTGATCGCGTTCGACAAGCAGGACATCATTGACATTTCGCTGAAGATCGGCACGTATGAAACATCGATTCTGCCCTTTGAGGACTGCTGTACGATTTTCGTGGCGAAGCATCCGGTCACCAAGCCGGTACTGCATGTGATCGAGCGCTCTGAGCAGAAGCTGACAGAGGTGATCGATGATCTGATGCGCAAGGCGATCGAGACCACACAGGTCATCGAGGTGAGTGCTTCGGGCGTACGCACACCGGAGCAGTAATGCCGGAAGTACATAAAAAGAACGTAATTCGAAAATGAAAAAGCCCTCCGCATATGCGGAGGGTCATGATTATATGCGGAATATGCGAATCAGATGATGTAGGGCTTCAGCACTTCCAGAATCTGATCGATATCATCTCCGGCATGAATGCTCAGGTCGATCGGCTTGGAAAGATCCAGGCTGAAGATCCCCATAATGGATTTGGCGTCGATAACGTATCTTCCGGAAACCAGGTCAAAATCATTGCTGAATTTGGAAATGTCATTTACAAAGGATTTGACCTTATCGATCGAATTTAAAGAAATCTGTACTGTTTTCATAAACCAGTGCCTCCATATTCATGTGTATTCATCAGATGATGTGTCAGTGCATTTTGGTCTTATTTATGATAAACGGTAGAATGATAAAAGTCAAGGTAAGGATATTCGGAATATGAGTGAGGGAAAGCGAAGGGCGGCATTTCATAATCTGGGCTGCAAGGTCAATTCCTATGAGACGGAAGCCATGCAGCAGCAGCTTATAAACGCAGGTTATGAAATCGTGGATTTTGAACAGACGGCGGATGTATATGTGATCAATACCTGTTCCGTGACAAATATCGCAGACCGCAAATCCAGACAGATGCTGCACCGCGCGAAGAAACGCAATCCTCAGGCGGTCGTGGTCGCGGCGGGCTGCTATGTACAGACAGCTGTTGAGAAAACGGGGCTTGCACTGGATGCGGATATTCTCCTGGGCAATGACCGGAAGGGAAGACTGTCCGAGGTGCTGGAGGAGTATTTTGCTCAGCATCAGCCCGTGTCGGATGTGATCACCATTGCCCATACGCACGCCTTTGAGGAAACCCCGATCTCACGAAGCGACAGTCACACCCGCGCTTTTTTGAAAGTGCAGGACGGCTGCAATCAGTTTTGCAGCTACTGTATTATTCCATATGCGAGAGGGAGGATCCGCAGCCGTGCGGTCTCTTCCGTTGTGGAAGAGGTGAACGCACTTTCGCGCTCCGGGATCCGGGAGATCGTTCTGACCGGAATTCATCTAAGCTCTTACGGGAAGGATTTTGAAAACGGAACGACCCTGCTGGATCTGATCCGTGAGGCTGCCAGGGTTCCGGGAATTGAACGGATCCGGCTGGGCTCTCTGGAGCCGGGGATCATCACACCCTCTTTTATAGAGGGTCTGAAGGATGTTCCTGCACTCTGCCCGCATTTCCATCTGTCACTGCAGAGCGGAAGCACCAGTGTTCTTGCGCGGATGAACCGCCGTTATACCGCTCCGGAATATGAAGAGAAATGCCGGATGCTGCGGGAGGCCTTCGATCACCCGGCACTGACCACAGACGTGATCGTCGGCTTTCCCGGAGAGAGCGAGGAGGAATTTGCGCAGACGAAAGACTTCCTTGAAAAACTTTCGCTCTATGAAACGCACATTTTCAAGTATTCCCGGAGAGAAGGAACCGTGGCCGCGCGCATGCCCGGACAGATTCCGGAGTCCGAAAAAAATGCAAGGGCTGCGGTCCTGGCAGCGCTTGGAAAGAAAAACAAGGCAAAGTATGCACAGGGCTGGATCGGCGCTCAGGTGCAGGTACTGTTCGAAGAGAAGGTCCGGGAGGGAGATCATTGGTACTGGACCGGATATACAAAGGAATATGTCCGCGTATATGTGGATGCGTCAGGCTGTGACAGGGATCTGGAAAATCAGATCTGCACCGGTGTGATCACAGGAGAATTGCCGGGAATCCCGGATGCACTCAATTTCAGGATTGAAACTTGAGTGGATTTATATTACAATCAGCAATATATGGGAGTTTCCGGTGATACTTTGACAAGTACGAGGGCAGAGAAATGGCAGATATCAATAACACACAGTATTTCAGCGTGAGTGCGGATCCGCAGCTGCGGGTGAAAATGGTCCTCGATATCGTGTATAATGCACTCGAGGAAAAAGGATATAATCCCGTCAATCAGATGGTAGGTTATATCATGTCCGGGGATCCGACCTATATTACAAGTCATAAAAATGCCCGCAGTCTGATCATGAAGGTTGAGCGGGACGAGCTTGTGGAAGAATTGCTGAAGGAATATATCAGGAATAAATCATGGCAGCAGAACTGACACACGAAATTTTTCTGGGACTTGACTATGGCTCCAAAACGGTGGGCGTGGCCGTGAGTGATCCGCTGCAGTTGACGGCGCAGGGCCTGGAAGTGATCAAACGGGAAAGAGAAACAAAGCTTCGACGGACGCTGTCGCGGATCGAAGAGATCATAGCGGAATATCATGTCACGAGGATCGTACTGGGGTTTCCTCGAAATATGGATCATTCCGTGGGAGAACGCGCCCAAAAAACACTGGAGTTTCAGGAACTGCTCGAGAGGCGGACCACACTGCCGGTCGATCTGTGGGATGAGCGGCTGACCACTGCCGCAGCGGATCGCACCCTGGAGGAGGTCGGCATTACGCGGGAGCATCGAAAGGAGCATGTTGACCGGATCGCTGCAGTGTTTATTCTACAGGGCTATCTGGATCGCAGAAACATGACAAAAGAAATTTAATGGAAAAAGTAATTTTTACAACGGAAGACGGAACGCAGCAGGAATTCTATATTGTGGAGCAGACAACGATTGCAGGGCAGTCGTATCTTCTGGTAACGGATCAGGCCGAGGGTGACTCGGAAGCCTGGATCCTGAAGGACACATCATCTGAGGAGGCGGCCCAGGCCTCTTACGAAATGGTCGTTGATGATGATGAACTTGACGCAGTCGGAGCGGTATTTGCACAGATGCTGGAGGATATTGACCTTGCATGACGGGCAGGGCATTTGGTTTGCTTTCGGGAAGCAGGTGTACCTTTGAGGGTACAGCTGCGTTCTTTTACTGTCAAAAGACAAGGAGGAAATTATTTGCGAGGACGCAGTAATCAGAATATATATACGAATTTGAATAATCAATCTGCGGAGCAGAATTTATCATACACTTTAAAGCCGGATGTCTCCGGCAAGCATGTTCGTGTGATTCCGCTTGGCGGTCTGGAGCAGATCGGCATGAACATTACGGCATTCGAGTACGGGAACAGTATCGTGGTCGTCGACTGCGGCCTGGCCTTCCCGGAGGACGATATGCTGGGCATCGATCTGGTCATTCCGGATGTCACCTACCTGAAGGAGAATCTGGACCGGGTGAAGGGCTTTGTGATCACCCACGGGCATGAGGACCACATTGGATCGCTTCCCTATGTTCTCAAGGACGTCAATGTGCCGGTATACGCCACCAAGCTCACGATGGGACTGATCGAGCATAAGCTGGAGGAAAAGGGGCTGCTCAAAAGCACAAAGCGGAAGGTGATGAAACCGGGGCAGACCGTTACCCTGGGAGATTTCCGGATCGAGTTTATCAAGACCAACCACAGCATTCAGGATGCCGTGGCACTTGCCATTACCTGTGCTGCAGGAACGATCGTACACACCGGCGATTTCAAGGTGGATTACACTCCGGTGTTCGGCGATGCCATCGATCTGCAGCGCTTTGCAGAGCTGGGGAAAAAGGGCGTGCTGGCTTTGATGTGTGACAGTACGAACGCCGAGAGAAAAGGCTTTACCGCTTCGGAGCGGACCGTCGGCAGCACGTTTGACAGCATTTTTTCGGAACACTTAAATACGCGTATTATTATCGCCACCTTTGCCTCCAATGTGGACCGGGTACAGCAGATCATCAATTCCGCCTATAAATACGGCAGGAAGGTGGTGCTCGAGGGCCGCAGTATGGTCAATGTCATAACGACAGCCGCGGAGCTGGGCTATCTGAATATTCCGGAGCATACGCTGATCGATCTGGAGGAAATGAAGAATTATCCGGATGAACAGATGGTTCTGATCACGACCGGCAGTCAGGGCGAATCCATGGCGGCACTTTCCCGTATGGCGGCGAATATGCACCGCAAGGTGATGATCAAGCCGGGCGATACGGTCATTTTCAGCTCCAATCCCATTCCCGGAAATGAGAAGGCCGTTTCCAGGGTGATCAATGAACTGTCCATGAAAGGGGCTGATGTGATCTTCCAGGATGCACATGTATCCGGCCATGCCTGTCAGGAGGAGATCAAGCTGATCTATTCCCTGGTCCGCCCGCGCTATGCGATTCCCGTTCACGGTGAATACCGTCACCTGAAGGCGCAGGCTAAGCTGGCAGAGAGCCTCGGAATCTCCAAGGACAGGATCTTTATCCTTCGCAGTGGTGATGTGCTGGAGCTTGGTGCGGACAGCGCTGCTGTATCCGGGCATGTACAGACCGGCGGGATCCTGGTGGACGGCCTGGGCGTCGGGGATGTGGGAAATGTGGTACTGCATGACCGGCAGCATCTGGCAGAGGACGGGATCATGGTCATTGCACTCACGCTGGGCCGTTACAGCAGGCAGCTGCTGGCCGGACCGGATATTGTTTCCCGTGGATTTGTTTACGTCCGGGAATCGGAGGATCTGCTGGACGAAGCAAGATCCGTTGTAGAGGATGCCGTACTGGGATGTCTGGCAGGACGTGGAAGCGACTGGAACCGGATCAAGGGAGCGATTCGCGATTCCCTGAGTGATTTCCTCTGGAAGAGGACCAAGCGCAGCCCGATGATTCTTCCCGTGATTATGGAAGTCGAGGATTAAGTAATTCCGGAAAGCACGGGTTTAAAGCAGTATTTACACAGGAGCAGGAACGATGGTAGAGATTCCACAGGATATCCGATGCAGGCTGGATGAGCTGGCACAGACCTTCCACGACAGCGAGGTCTATCAGCGATATGAGCGCTGCAGCAGGGAGCTGATGAAAAATCCGGAAGTGTTTGAGAAGATGAACCGCTTCCGAAAGGAGAATTTTGCCCTGAACACAAAAGGCGGCAGCGGAAGCGGTATGGAGCCGGAGGTGCGTTCCATGCTTCTGGACCGGTTTTCGGTGCACACCAATCCACTCATCGGGGAGTACCTGGATGCAGAACTGGAGATGTGCCTGGTGCTCCGGGAAATGCTGGCAAGGATCGGGACACTCGCCGATTTGAAGCTGGATGCCTTTTCATCGGAGGATGGCAGCGGCCTTTTATAATGTTTTAATCAATCAACTTTGTGAAAACAGGGAGGAATCCTTCTGAATGGACCGGCAAAGACTTTCTGCTTTTATCAATGCATTTGACACGGATCGGGATCCGCTTCTGACACAGCTGGAGCTGGAATCGATTTCACAGGGGATCCCGATTATCCGTCACGAGATGATCAGCTTTCTGCAGGTTATTCTGAAGATCGTAAAACCCGGGCGCATCCTGGAAGTGGGAACCGCGACCGGGTTTTCTGCACTGGTCATGGCTGCCTATTCCGATCCGTCCTGCCACATCGTGACCATTGAGAAGGATCCGGACCGGATCACCGCCGCAAGGGAACATTTTTCCGGGACGGACATGGCGGATCGAATCCGCCTGATCCCGGGAGATGCGCAGGAGGTTCTGGAGATGCTTGCGAACGATCCGGAGCATGCATGCGGATACGATATGGTGTTTATGGATGCTGCAAAAGCGCAGTATATCCATTTCCTGCCGCTGGTCAAGCGGCTGATGAAGCCCGGGGCGATTATGATCTCGGATAACGTGCTGCAGGAAGGAAATCTTCTGGAATCAAAGTATCTGATTCCCAGGAGAGACCGCACCATCTATAAGCGAATGCGGGATTATCTCTATGCGCTGAAGCACGATCCCGCGCTTATCACTTCGATCCTACCGCTGGGAGACGGGGTGGCGCTTTCTTATCTGCGGGAGGATTCGCAGGCCATAGGATAGTGCCATGTCTAAGTCATGATTTATGTTATAACTACCGTTTTGCCGTCGACGATCTGATCGTTTAAACAGGAAGAATGAATGGAACGTGACACTTTTCCGGAAAATGCACAGAACAGGGAGATCAATCAAATGAAAAAACCAGAGCTTCTCATCCCGGCCAGCAGCCTGGAGGTGCTTAAAACAGCAGTTGCCTTTGGGGCGGATGCCGTCTATATCGGCGGCGAGGCCTTCGGCCTGCGCGCAAAGGCAAAGAATTTTTCCATGGAAGAAATGCAGGAGGGAATTGCATTCGCCCATGCACACCATAAAAAAGTATATGTAACAGCCAATATTCTCGCGCATAATGAAGACCTGCCGGGAATCGAGGCCTATTTTCATGAGCTCGCCGGGATGCCCGAGTGTCCGGATGCCCTGATCATTTCGGATCCCGGTGTATTTCAGATCGCGAAAAAGGTCTGCCCGCAGATCGATATTCACATCAGCACCCAGGCCAATAATGTAAACTACGGAACCTTTCTTTTCTGGCACAGCATGGGCGCAAAGCGCGTCGTGAGCGGACGCGAGCTTTCCCTTTCCGAGCTGAAGGAGATCCGGGCCCATATCCCGGACGAGCTGGAAATCGAAACCTTTGTGCATGGTGCGATGTGCATTTCCTACAGCGGCCGCTGCCTGCTCAGTAATTTTCTGACCGGGCGCGACGCCAACCGCGGCGCCTGCACCCATCCGTGCAGATGGAAATACTATTTGATGGAAGAAACACGTCCCGGAGAATATTTTCCGGTGGAAGAGAACGACCGCGGGACCTATATCTTTAATTCCAAAGATCTGTGCATGATCGAACATATTCCGGATCTGCTGGATGCAGGGATCGACAGCTTTAAAATTGAAGGACGCATGAAGACGGCACTTTATGTGGCAGTCGTGGCCCGCACGTACCGCAAAGCCATCGATGATTATCTGGAAAGTCCCGAAAAATATGCCGCCAACATGAGCTGGTACCGTGAGCAGATCGAAAGCTGCACCTATCGACCCTTTACAACCGGCTTCTTCTATGGAAAGCCGGGAACGGATTCGCAGATTTATGACAGCAATACCTACATCAAGGAATACACCTACCTGGGAATCGTGCAGGAAAGCAGCCGGGAGGGCTGCTGCCTGATCCGGCAGCGCAACAAGTTTTCGGTCGGTGAAACGGTGGAAATCATGAAGCCGAATGGAGAAAATGTTCAGGCCTGCGTTCTGGAAATCTTCGATGAACAGGGCGGCAGCATGGACAGCGCACCACATCCGAATCAGGAGCTTCATGTGCGTCTGTCACAGATGCCCGCCGCGCAGGATATCCTGCGCAGGAAAGAAATGCATTTGAGTGATTGATGAAAAATTCTTTGTTCAAAAGCACTGGAAGGATAATAATAATCGTATCGGGAGCAGATGAGCTCCCGATTTTTTTAACCATATAGAACCACATACTGAAAGAGCTGCTGCATATATGGTAAAAAATGTTTCCCAACAGCACGCAAACAAAATATTTGATAAAATATGTAATTAGCAGAAATATACAGATATATTTGGATATAAGGACACTTAAGATTGACAATTATAAAGCTGAGTGATAGCATAAAAGTGAAATAGTTTGTTATTTTTTCGCCGATCTTAGTGTTTGAGGCAGATCCGCGGGAGAGAAAAACGTCAACAACTCATTTTATGCGCGTGGGAGGTTTCATTATGGGAAATAAAAGGTGTTTTTCTATGCTGGTGCTGCTGCTTATTTTTATTATTTCAGCTTCAGCATTCGCAGAAACGGATTCTGGTGGTGACGTGCAAGGCGGCGTGGGAGAACCTGCAGTCAACAAACCAGCGGTTGTGGATGATCCGATTGGCGCCGCGAACCAGTATCTGGATGAATTAAATAACAATTGGAAAACGATAGCCGAAGAATACGCGCCTGAGATTCGTGTTCTGGATAATGGTGTTATGGTACAGCGCACGCCTTCCGAATACAGCATCACCGGGTGGATGTGGCAGAGTGACACGATTTCTTATAATACTTACTGGCTGGATGCGGATAATCGTGGATGCCAGGCTTGTCATGCGAATTTGGATGATCTGATTATGAACATGAATTATGATCATCCGGCATTCTGGAACAAAAACATGGGTGTGAACACGACGGTTCAGCAGTGCCTTATTTGTCATACGCTGGCAGACGGATATATCACAAGCAACTATGATTTTGGAACATTGATCCACGCAATTCATTACGCAAAGGATAGCAAGTATAGCGGAAACTGTATGTCCTGCCATAATATGACAGCGGATGGCAACGGGGTAGCCCTTTGGGATCTTGTCAAATATAAGAAGATGGTGGGTATTGAGAACGTCGCAGATGTGGAAGGAGAGTTTTCGTTTACGCAGGATAAGACGCAGTCTATGAGCGAAGTATTCTCCTATGACTGGATGCATTCCGATGCAGACAATATGCGCCATGCATTGGGTGTTAATGGTGCCAATGTACAGCCTCCACAGGATATGTTTGACAACTGGGAAATCACAATTGATGGCCTGGTGGAAAATCCCTATACAATTAAACTGCCCGAGTTGATCGCGAAAGCAGAAGAAGCAGGGGTTGTTAAAACAAAGATTTCGAAGATGACCTGTGACTGGTGTGCTGTCGGTGGTGGCGGTATTACAAATGTAGAAATTACAGGCATACCTCTGCGCTGGCTCCTCGAGGAGGCTGGCGGATGGGACGAAAGTGCGACAGGTGTCATATTCAAGAATATCGATGGAGATGAAGGATCTCTGCGATGCGTTCGTATCGACCGTATCGATGATGTTTACCTTGTATATAAGATCGGCGGCGAGTATTTGGATGGAAGTCGCGGATACCCTGTGACAAACTGGTATGAAGCTGTAGATGCACAGTCGAATAAGAAGCAGATTCTCGGATATACGGTGACAGCAGATCTGGAATGGGACTATTATGACACGCGGATACCAAATGGCTGGAAGAATGCTGAGGGGGGATATGACAACAAGCCGAATGCTACGATCTTAAAGAATCCGGAGGGACTGATTATCGAAACAGGCGTGCCACATACATTTGAAGGTTATGCGGATGCCTATGACGAGAAAATTGTGTCGCTTGAATTCTCTATGGATCAGGGTGAAACATGGACAAAATATGATCTGGGTGATACGGATGTCACCAAATGGGTGTACTGGTACTTTACCTGGACACCACAGACGGATGCTTCCTACGTGCTTACGGTTCGTGCTACTACAGAATCGGGCCTCGTCAGCTCGACGCTTCACAGCGTGATGGTAACAGCGCGAAGTGATATGGAGGATTTGCAGAATGAAAACTAAAAAGAAAGCTATTTCCTTATTAACCGGAGCAGCTACCCTGTTGGGTAGTGCAGGTGTTGTAGACGCTCAGATTACGGAAACGCAGACTCCGCAGCTTGAGCCGAGGGAAGAGGAATCCTTCACTAGTGTGGCTAATGTAAAAGGACAGTTTGCATTTGATCAGGATACGATGACTCCTCCAGATGAGGTTTTCAGCTTGTTTGGTACCGCTGCGACGGCTGCCTGCGCGAAACCTGGCTTTGCTCTTGATAAGGCTGAACGTCAGGAATACTATGTAAATGTAGGCGGAAGACTGAAGAAGAACTTCGCCATCAGCCTGGATAAGCTTGAGAGCATGAATGCAAAAAGCACCGGAATGGTGTGTACATGTGCAACATCAGGTGCGGTGGCTATGGCAAACGTGACAGGAGTACCGGTTAAGGATATCCTGTCGATGACGAAACTGGAGGATGACGCGAATGCCATTGTTTTCCGGGATGCGCAGGGTTATGGAATACCGATGCCGCTCGATTACGTCCTGGAGAAGGAAGCTCTGCTTGTTTACAAAGTGGGAGATACTGAAAATGTGGAAGGTCTGCAGGTTTGGATGCCGGATACCGTTGCCAGATATTTCACCAGACAGATTATGGAGATCGAAGTGCTCCATATGGACAAAACTCCGGAAATCATGGACGTAGAACCACAGCATCGCGCCAAGGTCAGCATTATGAACAGATTCACAAAGAGTTTTGCACCAGGTGATGAAATTGCCTTTGAAGGATATGCTGACGATTGTGGCAGAGCGATTTCCAACATTGAATTTTCGATGGACAATGGCCTTACATGGACATCTTGCGAGACGCCCGGTACAGATGCGCAGAAATGGGTGTACTGGCATTTCTCCTATGTTCCTGAGGTTGCCGGCACTTATAAACTCGATGTCCGAGCCAGAACTGCTGACGGAAATGTAAGCCCGCTTGCTTCCAGTATTGTATTTGAAGTAGATGCGGGGATGACAAGCAGCTAAAGTGGCGGAGTATCGACCACTTACATTCGCGTGAAAACTAAATATTGAAAATGAGGCAGAGCGGGGCTGTTGCAAAATTTGCGGCAGCCCCCATTTGTCTGTGCCCATGGGCGTACTGGATTGATAGAGCCGTTATGTACCGGACAGTACGCACGGTAGGCATGATGGTGTGAGAATTCCAGCAGGATCGAACCCGGAGCCTGTAATCTCAAAAATATGCTTTGAGAAGTGCTTTTGTATGGTATATTTTAAAAGAGTATCTTTGTTGAAAGAGTTATGAGTAGACGGTGAGAGGCCACAGATATGGATCTGTCAAAATACGATGGAAAACATGTCCGTATAACGGACAAATGGGGAGAAACCTATACAGGTATGGCGGAGTATGGAAATCACGATTTTCTGGAGTGTGAATATGGCGGTGAGGAAGACAGTATTTTCATCGAGGATTCCCTCATTTACAACTCGCAAATTGTTTCCATAGAGGAAATCGAAGTGCACGGAACCGTGAAGCTATGGACGGATCGAATGATCCTGCGCAGATACCGTCCGGAAGATGCCGAAGCGCTGTATCGTTATCTGGGGACAGATCCGGCAATGTATAAGTACTCTGGCTGGAACCCCTACGCAACTTTGGAAATGGCACAGGAAACAGTACGTGGGTTTATCGACAGCTACGGCGATGAACATAGCTATTCCTGGGTAATGGATATTGATGATGTTATCGTCGGTACGATCGGCGCTTATGATTTTAAGGACGATCAGATCGAGGTCGGCTTCAGCGTCGTGAAGGGCTGGCAGGGGCGCGGCCTTGCGACTGCGGCTTTGAAGAAAGTACTGGAATACCTGACGGAAAATGAAGGCATTTCCTGTGTGACAGCGTGGTGCGCAGCTGAGAATATCGGTTCTCGGAAAGTGCTCGAAAAAGCGGGAATGAGGCTGGTAAGCGAAGAAAATCATTGATGTGACCGGAGAGTGAGCATGATAATCACCTGCATCCTCGTTACTTCAGTAGTAAACCGGTTTTTTTCGGCATTGCCAATCACGGCGATGTTTGGACAGATAAACCGGGAGAGGCGGCACATAGGTGATTGTTTCCATTAATGATGATTTAAAGAATGATGAGCAGATCAAAACCAATGATTCAATATGAGAATACCGTTCCGGGTATATTTGTGCGCAGGGTAAACCGTTTTGTTGCCGAAGTGCTGATCGATGGAAATAAGGAACAGGTTCACGTCAAGAATACCGGCCGCCTGCAGGAACTGCTGGTTCCGGGGGCGAAGGTTACTCTTCAGAAAGCATCGGATCCAAAGCGGAAGACGGCCCATGACCTGATTTCTGTCTATAAGCCGGGGGTGAAATGGGTAAATATCGACAGCCTTGTACCGAATGAACTGATGAAACGGTATCTCATGAGCCTGAACTTCGATGTGGTGAGACCCGAGTATACTTACGGAGATTCCAGATTTGATTTTTACATGGAGAGCCAGGGAGAAAAATACCTGACGGAAGTGAAAGGCTGCACGCTGGCAGCGGATCTGGAACGTGGCATCGGGTTATTCCCGGATGCCCCGACTGAACGCGGAGTGAAGCATCTCAAAGAGCTCGCTGCTGCGGCGAAGGAAGGTTATCACTGCCAGATCGCCTTTGTCATCCAGATGAATGGGATCCATACGGTTTATCCGAACGATGACACACAACCGGAGTTCCGACAGGCTCTGGAACGCGCCATAAAGGCTGGCGTGCAGGCTGCCTGTTATATATGCCATGTAGAAGCTGACAGCATCAGGATGACAGGCCAGGCACAGATGAGGTCGGTTTGATATGATGACAGAGTTCTATTAGATAGTCAGGTGGCGTTGATGGAACAGGTTCTTCTTTGTTTTTTCTTTTTTCTTGTCATGGAACACCTTCGAAACACCTGAAAGGTTTAAGAATGAATTAGGTGGCTGGCATTTTTCGCGTCAGAGGTATGAACTTCAGAATTCTTTACTGCAGAGAACTATAAATATTGAAAATAATTTTCATTTATGATAGATTAATGATACCTGAGAGTTTCCTGCTTAAATGAACGAAGGGCAGGCGATGCACGCTTTGAAAGCTGTATGGAAAGGAGCGGACAAATGAAGAGAAAACTTATTTCAAGCTTCCTGTGTTTATCTGCGTTGGCCGGGATGACAATGACCGCGGGGGCAGCGTACACGGAGGGTACCTACACGGGTACCGGCACTGGACATAACGGGCCGGTCAGTGTGGAGGTGACGGTATCGGCGGATGCAATTGAGGATATTCAGGTGACTGAGTCGGCGGAATCAGCCTGCATCGGGGATGTGGCAGCTGAGCATGTAATTGCCGATGTGCTGACATATCAGTCGCTGGATGTGGATACGGTCAGTGGATGCACAATCAGCCGGATGGGCTTTCTGACAGCGATTACGGATGCTTTATCGCAGGCTGGTGCGGACATTGATGCGCTGAAGGCTGTGGAGATTCCGGAAAAGACCGGAGAGGAGCGTACCATCGATACGGACGTGGTTGTGATCGGCGCGGGCGGTGCAGGTCTGACTGCTGCGATCCAGGCGGCCTACGATGGAGCTAAGGTGGTCGTGCTTGAAAAGCTTCCGCGCGTGGGCGGATCGACGGTTACGTCCAGTGCCATGCTGGTGGTAGGCGGATCCAAACTGCAGGAGGAAGCTGGCATCGAGGACAGCATTGAAAATCTTAAGGAATATCTGAAGGATCGCAGTGAAGGCATCGCGGATGAGGAATGGAACAATTACTACGCGGAGCACATCAATGAAATCCTCGACTGGTATCTTGATCTGGGGGTGAATTACAATAAGGACCTGATCCTGATCCAGGGTACTTCGACGATCCCGCGCGCACATATGCCGGTGGAAAGCGGTAGAGAACTGATCCCGCGGCTGGTAGAAGAGGCGGAAAAGAACGGAGTGGAGATTCTTACGGAAACACCAGCTGTCAGTCTGATCAAGGATGAAAGCGGGGCGGTTGTCGGTGTGAATGCGGAGGACCACGGTGCAGCGGTTACCGTGAACGCAAAGGCAGTGATCATTGCCACTGGCGGCTATGGCTGGAATGCCGATATGCGTGCAGAGTATGCACCGGATGCGGCGGATGTGTGGCCGGTAACCTCTCCGGGATCCACGGGCGACGGTATTGTGATGGGAACTGAGGCCGGTGCAGATACGGTATTCAAGGGCGGCTTTATTGGATGGAAAGTAGTTTCTCCTGCTTACGGACACACAACCGCAGTTGGGGCTCCGATCTATGGTGCTGCCAATCTCATTGTGAATGAGCAGGGCGACCGGTTTGGTGATGAAAGCCTGGACTATCCGTTCCTGTATGATGAGATGGTCGCAGACGGCAGCGAGACCTTCTATTTCATCTTTGACAGCGGCGACAAGGAGACCAAGGACCTGGTCAACAATGTGAGCGATACCGTCAATAACCTTGAGCTTGGTGTTGAGGCTGGCGTGGCCTTCAAGGCTGAAACCCTTGAGGAGCTGGCTGAGGTGAGCGGACTTGCTGATCTTGCGCAGACCGTCGAAAAATACAACGCTGCGATCGAGGCCGGAACCGATGAAGAGTACGGACGCGACACCGCCACCATGATTCCGATTCAGAACGGACCATTCTATGCGCTGCAGTGCAAAAAAGCCATTCTCGGAACCTTTGGTGGACTGAACACCAACATGACCGGTGAGGTAGTGGATGCCGAGGATAATGCAATTCCGGGCCTTTATGCCGCAGGTGAGGTCGCAAACGGCGAATTCTTCCCCAAAATGTATCCGTCCTCCGGCCTGGCACTGGGCGAGGCTGTTCTGTTTGGTCGTGAGGCTGGCAAGAGCGCAGCAGCGTACGCTCTTTCAGAATAAAACGGATTTCAGAAGGGCGATGGGTAGCCTGTCCGGAGTGAGCTGAAAAGGACCGGTAATCCCGTCACATGGATTTGCAATGGAAAGTGAAAATGAACATCAGAAAAGCGAATTGCAGAGAAGAAGTTGTCGCTGAAAACGAAGAAGACAACGACGATCAAGGCTAAGCAGACGCTGCAGAATAAGAAACTGAAACTTAAGAAGCACAGAGTTATCAAGTACGAGTCTTCCAATACGAAGATCGCTACAGTGACCGCCAAGGGGAAGGTGAAGGCGAGTAAGTGCTTCATCTACATCTATTCTCAGAGTGGTGTGTTCGCTAAAGTAACTGTCAATGTGAAGTGATTATTGTACCGGGGGTCATGCATTTGGCTCCTGGTATTGTTTTGTTAAGACAAAGTACTCTGTACTATCAGACAACGGGATCTCGCATATTCTAG
>CAMOSN010000012.1 GCA_946624935.1 uncultured Lachnospiraceae bacterium
AAAAATGAAATTAGGTATCGTTGGACTTCCGAATGTCGGAAAAAGCACGTTGTTTAACTCGCTGACCAAAGGAGGCGCAGAATCCGCCAACTATCCGTTCTGTACGATCGATCCGAATGTGGGGATCGTGCCGGTGCCGGATGGACGGCTGAAGCTGTTGGGAGATTTTTACCATTCGAAGAAGGTCACTCCGGCGGTGGTGGAGTTTGTGGACATTGCCGGCCTGGTGAAGGGCGCGTCGAAGGGTGAGGGCCTGGGCAATCAGTTCCTGGCGAACATCCGGGAGTGTGATGCGATCGTGCATGTGGTGCGCTGCTTTGAGGACGGGAACGTGATCCATGTGGACGGCAGCGTGGACCCGCTGCGTGATATCGAGACGATCGATCTGGAGCTGATCTTCGCGGATCTTGAGGTGCTGGAGCGCCGCATGGCGCGCACGACCCGCAGCGCGAAGGTGGGCGATAAGGCAGCGGCGAAGGAAAAGGAGATGCTGGAGCGCCTCAAGAAGCATCTGGAGGACGGCAAGGACGCGATCTCCTTTGAACTGCTGGATGAGGATGAAGAGAAGAGCTTTGCGGAGATCAGTCTGCTGACGGCGAAGCCGGTGATCTATGCGGCGAATGTCGGCGAGGACGATCTTGCGGACGACGGGCAGAGCAACGCCCATGTGCAGGCGGTGCGCGAGTATGCGGCGAAGAACGGATCCGAGGTGTTTGTGATCTGCGCCCAGATCGAGGCGGAGATGGCGGAGCTTGACGAGGATGAAAAGCAGGAATTCCTGGAGGACTTAGGGATCACGGAATCCGGTCTGGACAAGCTGATCCAGGCCAGCTACCGGACGCTTGGGCTGATGAGCTTTCTTACCTCGGGAGAGGATGAGACCCGTGCGTGGACCATTAAGATCGGGACGAAGGCGCCGCAGGCAGCCGGCAAGATCCATACGGATTTTGAGCGCGGATTTATCAAGGCGGAGGTCGTGAACTATCAGGATCTTCTGGACGCGGGCTCCTATGCGGGCGCGCGGGATAAGGGCCTGATCCGGGTGGAAGGCAAGGAGTATGTCGTGCAGGACGGCGATGTGATCCTGTTCCGCTTTAATGTTTAACAACAGGCGAATGCGCAGACCGTGGATGGGATGGTAAATATGGACAGGATCAGTTTTCCGCATCTGGGAATCGTGCTGGAGCATGTGGGCCGGTCCTTCTCCGTGTTCGGATTTGAGATCGCCTACTACGGGGTCGTGATCGCGCTGGCGATGCTTGCCGGGATCGCAGTCGCCACGCAGACGGCGAAGCGGACCGGGCAGGATCCGGATCAGTACTGGAGCTTTGCGCTGATCGCGATCCTCTGCTCGGTGGCAGGCGCAAGAATCTATTACGTTGCATTTTCCTGGGAGTACTACGGCGCGCACCCGATGGAGATCTTTGATCTGCGCGGCGGCGGCCTGGCGATCTACGGCGGCGTGATCGCAGGGGTGCTGACCGGGATCTGTTATGCGAAGGCTGCGCACATTCCGGTACTTCTGCTTCTGGACACGGCCTGTACCGGGCTGATCACGGGACAGATCGTCGGGCGCTGGGGCAATTTCTTCAACCGGGAGGCGTTCGGGGAGTATACGGACAGTCTTCTGGCAATGGAGCTTCCGGTCGACGCGGTCAACGCGTCTGACATCACTGCGAAAATGCAGACACATATGACAAAGGTATCCGGGATCGACTGTATCCGGGTGCACCCCACATTTCTGTACGAATCCCTGTGGAACCTGGGGGTTCTGGCAGTGCTTCTGTTTGTGACGTGGAAGGGAAAGAAACGCTTTGACGGGCAGGTGTTTTTCCTGTATCTGCTGGGGTATGGACTTGGCAGAGCCTGGATCGAGGGCCTTCGTACCGACCAGCTGTGCATTCCCGGGACGGCCGTGGCGGTCTCACAGGTGCTGTCGGTGTGTCTGGTGATCGGTGCGGTGTGCGCATTGGCGGCCGGAGCTATGAAAAGCAGGAATATGCACAACCAGAGCAGATGATATGCTTTCAAAGCGGGCATATTGTGAAGGCTGAGTACAGGACGAAAGCGCAGCGCAGGATGTAAGCGAAGCATATTGCGAAAGCGAAGCAATGCATGATATCAGGGCATGTATGACCATGAAGCATATGATGGAATGGCATACAGCCGGGGAGAATACAGAATATGGCAGTGAGCGATATCGGGATCGATCTGGGAACATCCAGCATCCTTGTATATGTAAAAGGAAAAGGCGTGGTTTTAAAGGAGCCGTCGATCGTTGCCTTCGACCGGGACGAGAACCGGGTCAAGGCCATCGGCGAGGAAGCCAGGCTGATGCTCGGGAGGACACCGGGCAATATTACAGCAGTCCGTCCGATCCGCAGAGGGGTGATCTCGGACTATCTGGTGGCAGAGCAGATGCTGCGCTATTTTATTCAGAAGGCGACGGGCAGGCTTTCCTTCCGAAAGCCCAGAGTGAGTATCTGCGTTCCCTACAAGATTACCGAGGTGGAGCGGCGTGCGGCATGTGACGCGGCTTACCAGGCGGGTGCACGGGATGTTTTTCTGGTGGAGGAGCCGATTGCAGCGGCGATCGGAGCCGGACTGGACATTTCCAGACCCAACGGAAATATGGTGGTGGATATCGGCGGCGGGATCACCAGTGTGTCGATTCTGTCCATTGACGGGATCGTGGTAAGCCATACGATCGATCTGGGCGGAGATGATTTCGATGAAGCGATCGTGCGGTATGTGAAAAACCATTTCGGGCTGATGATCGGTGAACAGACGGCAGAAGAAATCAAGATCACCATCGGGACTGCTTTTGAAAAGCCGGATAAGGTGACGATGGATGTGAATGGACGTGACCTGGTGACCGGCCTGCCCAAAACCGTGAAGGTGTCCTCGGAGGATACCCGGGAAGCTTTAAAGGAAGAGCTGTCCCGGCTTGTGGAGGCGGTACACAGCGTGCTGGAGCGCACACCGCCGGAGCTGGCGGCGGACGTGGTGGACCGCGGTATCATTCTGGTGGGCGGCGGCGCATTGATGGGAGGCCTGGAGGATCTGCTCGAGGCCAAGACCGGCGTGAATGTGATCGCGGCGCAGGATCCGATGCTGGCGGTTGCGATCGGAACAGGGCAGTACTCTCAGATCATTGAACGCGGAAACTTCCTGCCCGAGGAGGAAGAGTGACCGCAGGGAATGGAAATGCCCTTGTATGAGAAAGAGAAGCAGACGCAGCGTCGGAAACGCAATGCCCGGGAAGAGCAAAACTGCGGAAGAAAAATCCGGCAAAGTGGGAGGGACATTTGACAGAAGCGGATTCCAGAACGAGTGTGCGCGGATATGTGGAGCACATTGTTTACCGAAATGAAGAGAACGGCTATACCGTTTTGCATCTGGCTGCGGACGGAGAGGAGATCACCTGCGTCGGCAGCCTTCCTTTTCTGAGCGAAGGGGAACTGATCGAAGCCTCCGGGCGATTCACTGTTCATGTTTCCTACGGCGAACAGTTTCAAATCGAGCATTATCAGGTGAAGATGCCGGATGATGAGGTCGCGATCGAACGGTATCTGGGTTCAGGTGCAGTAAAGGGCGTCGGCAGTGCGCTGGCAGCCAGGATCGTCCGGCGCTTCGGAAAGGATTCTCTGCGGATCATTGAGCAGGAGCCGGAGCGGCTGGTCGCCATCAAGGGGATCAGTGAGCGAAAGGCGCGGGAGATTGCGGCGCAGGTGGAGGAGAAAAAGGATCTGCGCGAGGCGATCATGTTTCTTACGCAGTATGGAATTTCAACGGCCCTGGCGGTGCGCATTTTCAGTATCTATGGAAATGAGATCTATCATGTGATCCAGGAAAATCCCTATCGTATGGCAGATGACGTGACCGGCGTGGGCTTTCGCACAGCGGACGAGATCGCCCGCAGAGCCGGGATCCGGGCGGATTCGGACTTCCGCATCCGCAGCGGGATGCTGTATGTGCTCGGCCAGGCAGAGGGCGAAGGACATATCTATCTTCCGAAGGAGCTGCTGTTTTCCAAAGCAGTCGAGCTGCTGGGTGTATCACCGGACGGGATGGAAGAACAGCTGATGAACCTGGTGATGGAGCGGCGTGTGGTGGTAAAGCGGCTGAGCGCCGGGGAAGGGGCGGGCGCGGACCTTTTTCCCTTTACGGCGGAACCGGAAGATGATATTCAGATGATCGACGCGGTTTATCTGGCGGCGATGTACCACATGGAGCGCAATACGGCGAGGATGCTTCACGATTTGAATATTTCGGCACAGATCGATGAGAATACTGTGCTGGAGCAGATCCGTCGGATCGAAAAGCGTACGAAGGTCACCCTGGCGCAGCATCAGCGGGAGGCCGTGCTTGAAACGGTCCGGAGCGGACTGATGGTGCTGACCGGTGGACCGGGGACAGGAAAGACCACGACGATCAACACGATGATCGCCTATTTTGAGGAGGAGGGCCTGAAGATCGCGCTGGCGGCACCGACCGGACGGGCAGCCAAGCGAATGACGGAGGCGACCGGCCACGAGGCGAAGACCATTCATCGCCTGCTGGAGGTGAGCGGGGGTGCAGACGGGGGAACGGCTGCCTTCGGGAAGGATGCGTCCGATCCGCTGGAGGCAGATGTCATTATTGTGGATGAGATGTCCATGGTGGACGCGTTTTTGATGTATGCGCTGCTCAATGCCGTGACGGTCGGCACCAGGCTGGTGATGGTGGGAGATGTGAATCAGCTGCCGAGCGTAGGGCCGGGAAGTATCCTCAAGGATATCATCGAGGCGGGCTTCTGCAAGGTAGTGTGCCTGACACAGGTATTTCGGCAGTCACAGGAAAGTGACATTGTCATGAACGCACACCGGATCCACATGGGGGAGCATCCGGTGCTGGATAACAAAAGCAGGGATTTCTTTTTCCTGAAGCGGCAGGACGCAAACATGATCATCAGCAACACCATTCAGCTGGTATCCCAGAAGCTGCCCGGTTATGTGCACGCAGCGGCGAATGAGATCCAGGTGCTCACCCCTACGCGCAAAGGGCTGCTGGGGGTTGAGCGGCTCAACCGGATCCTGCAGCAGTATCTGAACCCGCCGTCCCCACGCAAACGGGAATACACAAAAGGGGACATTCTGTTTCGTGAGGGCGACAAGGTCATGCAGATCAAGAATAACTACCAGATCGTATGGGAGATCCGCGGACGCTATGGCTATGCGGGGGACAGTGGAACCGGTGTGTTCAACGGCGACATGGGGGTGATCCGTGAGATCAATGAAGCCCTGCAGCAGATCACCGTAGAATTCGACGATCACCGATATGTCGACTACCCGTTTGGCGGTCTTGACGAGCTGGAGCATGCCTATGCAGTGACCATCCATAAATCACAGGGAAGTGAATATCCGGCAGTGGTGATTCCTCTGCTGGCCGGACCGAGGATGCTGATGAACCGGAATCTGATCTACACGGCAATTACACGGGCAAAAAGCTGTGTGACCATCGTGGGAGATCCGGAGGTGTTCGGCCAGATGATCGATAATACCCGTCAGCAGAGGCGGTATACAAGTCTGAGGTACTGGATCTGTAATCCGATGCTCGCATAGTGGGATGGAAGCTGTTTAAAGCGGAAAATATAGAAGGGATTCCCAGTCAACAACGCAGTAGTTTAGGAGGGCGTTATGAATCAAAATGATATTCTGATCATCCATGGTACCGATTATAAAGGAATGACAAAAAAAATCCTGGAAAAAGCGGATGTTGCATCCATGATCGGCAGAAAGGATGCCAGGGTGGCGATGAAGCCGAACCTGGTCACAAGCAATCCGCCCTCGGCCGGTGCGACGACACATCCGGAGCTGTTGGCGGGAACCATCGAGTATCTGCGGGAGCACGGATTTGAGAATATCTGCATTATGGAAGGCTCCTGGGTGGGCTGCGGGACGGCTAGTGCGTTCCGGATCGCCGGATACGACCGCCTTTGTGAGCAGTATCAGGTGCCGTTTATCGATCTGCAGAAGGACAGCCATCGCAAATATGATGCAGCCGGAATGGAGATTTCCGTATGTGACCAGGCGAAGGCTGTGGACTTTATGATCAATATGCCTGTGCTGAAGGGGCATTGCCAGACGACAGTGACCTGCGCGCTGAAGAATAACAAAGGGGTCATCCCCAACAGCGAGAAGCGCCGCTTCCACACCATGGGGCTGCATAAGCCCATTGCCCATCTGAATACGGTCGTGCGCAATGATTTTATCCTGGTGGACAATATCTGCGGGGATCTGGATTTTGAGGAAGGCGGCAATCCGGTGGTGATGAACCGGATCCTCGGCCTGTGCGATCCAGTCCTGTGTGACGCCTACGTATGCGAGAGCATGGGGCATGATGTGGATGAGGTGCCGTACATCCGCATGGCGGAAAAGCTCGGTGTGGGCAGCGCCGATACCTCCAGAGCAAATCTGGTTCTGCTCAATGCGCCGGAGGAAGGAGCAGGAGCGAAATTTAAAATGACCGGGCGGGTGAAAAAGCTGGCTGCCTATACGCAGCCGGATGATGCCTGCAGTGCCTGTTACGGATCGCTGATTCATGCCCTCAGCCGGCTGGAGGAGGCCGGGATGCTGCGAAAAGGAAAGCCGCCCATTGCCATCGGACAGGGCTATCAGGGAAAACAGGGAGAGATCGGCGTGGGACGCTGTACCGCATGCTTTGCAAAGAATCTGGGCGGATGTCCTCCCACCGCAGCGCGGATGCTCGCATTCCTGGAGGAGAACTGGTAAGCTTTAAGAGGGACAACGCGATCAGGAAGCGGAGTTTTAGAAAAAACAGAAAGGACAGCGGGAGCGCTGGACAGGGCTGAAAAATGAACCCAAACGGAAATGACATTCATGCATTTCGATATGAGATCGTAAAGAATCCGGAGATTTTCATGCAGAACCGGATGCCGGCACATTCCGATCATGAGATCATCGGATGTGGTGGCAGCAGGGGAGATACCGGCAGCTCGCTGCGCCTGTTGCTGAACGGTTCCTGGTATTTCGCGTGGGCGAAAAACTATCATGCAGCCGATCCGGCGTTCATGGAGTGTGAGAAGGACTGCCGCGGGTGGGACACGATCCGTGTGCCCGGACACATCCAGATGCAGGGCTACGGCACGCCGCAGTATGTCAATACACAGTATCCCTGGGATGGAAGCGAACCGGTCCGTCCGGGGCAGATTCCTGAGAAGAACAATCCGGTGGGCTGCTATGTACGTTACTTTACCCTACCGGAAACGATGCAGGACGGTCCGGTGTATATCTCTTTCCAGGGGGTAGAGAGCGGTTTTGCCCTGTGGCTGAACGGAGTGTACATCGGCTACAGCGAGGACAGCTTTACGCCCGCGGAGTTTGACCTGAGCCGGGCCGTAAACCGTACAGGTGAGAACAAGCTCTCAGTGATGGTGTTCCGGTTCACAGCCGGAAGCTGGTGTGAGGATCAGGACTTTTTCCGGTTTTCCGGGATCTTCCGGGATGTGTACCTGTTCACGGTTCCAAAGGTGCATATCTGGGATGTCCGTATCACGCCGAGGCTGGATGATGCATATGAGAATGCCTCGCTTTGTGTGGAGATGAAGGCCTCGGGGAACGGGAAGGCTTCTTTGGTACTGGAGGATCCGTCCGGGAGAGAGGCGGCCGTTTGGGAATGCTCTCTGGCCGAAGACACATGGGAAAGCACCAGTCGGAAGATCGATGGCGGCACGAAGACGAATGTGCAGATCATGACTCCTGCGAAGTGGAGTGCGGAGCACCCGAATTTGTACACACTGCGGATCACGGTGGAGGATGCACAGGGCGGATGGCAGGAAACCATTGAGGAAAAAATCGGCTTTCGGCGTTTTGAACTGAAGGACGGGGTGATGTGCCTGAATGGGAAGCGGATCGTGTTTCGGGGTGTGAACCGGCATGAATTCTGTGCGCAGAGCGGTCGATGTATCCGGGATGAGGATATCCGCAAGGACCTCGTGACGATGAAACGCAATAATATCAATGCGGTGCGGACCAGCCATTATCCCAACCGCACACAGCTGTACCGGCTGTGTGATGAATTCGGCCTGTATGTGATCGATGAGACAAACCTGGAGACCCACGGCAGCTGGGATGCGATTCTCAAAGGGAAAGAGGAGAAAGGCTTTGCTGTACCGGGAGACCGGCCGGAATATCGGGAAATGGTGCTCGACCGGGCCCGGAGTATGTTTGAACGGGATAAGAATCACCCTTGTATTCTGATCTGGTCATGCGGAAATGAATCCTATGGCGGGAAAAACATTCTGGCCATGCATGACTATTTCCGGGCATCGGATGACACAAGACTCGTGCACTATGAAGGAATTACCTGGGACAACCGGTATCCTGACACCTCGGATGTCCACAGCGGCATGTACACTACTGTAGAAGAGCTGCGAAGAAAGCTGCAGGAAAAGCGGGATAAGCCCTATATTCTGTGTGAGTATGCCCATGCAATGGGGAATTCCTGCGGCGCAATGAGCAAATATGTCGACCTGACGCGGGAGGATCCACTCTACCAGGGCGGCTTTATCTGGGATTATATTGACCAGTCGCTCACCAGAACGGATCGCTATGGACGTTCCTTCCAGGCCTACGGCGGAGATTTTGGCGACCGCCCCAACGACGGGAGCTTTTCCGGCAACGGAATCGTATATGGGGAGGATCGGGAACCCTCGCCGAAAATGCAGGAGGTCAAATACCAGTACCAGCCGGTCCGGATCTGCATCGAGGGAGAGCAGATCAGACTGTACAATGAAAACCTGTTTACGGATCTTTCAGAGTACCGCATGCGGATCCGCCTGGAGCAGGAGGGGAAGACCCTGGCCGAATGGAACGGCCGACCGGAGCAGTGCGCACCGGGCGGTCAGCTGAAGATGCCGCTCCCGTTTGCACTTCCAAAGGACGGCGGCGAATATGTGGTGGACGCAGCGCTGCTTCTGGCGGAAAATACACCCTGGGCAAAGCACGGGCATGAGATTGCCTGGGGGCAGGGCGCAGTGGGGAGCTGGATGCCCCGGGAGAGGTACGGCTGCGCGGATCAGGCGCTGTCGGTCACATTCGGCTGGGTGAACGCAGGGGCACAGGGCGAAGGTTTTTCCGTGCTGTTCTCGGATATAAACGGGGGCTTTGTCTCTCTGAAGAAGGACGGAAAAGAGCTGCTGGAGCGTATGCTGCTGCCGAACTTCTGGCGCCCGATGACGGAAAATGACAGCGCAAATCTGCTGCCTTTCCGGGCCGGACAGTGGAAGCTGGCCAGTATGTATGTGACGCACAAAACACAGGACGGGCGCGCTGCAACGCCATATACCGCAGAGAAAACGCCTGAAGGCGAGCTGGCTGTGGCGTATACCTATCATCTGGCGACCCGGCCGGCGCAGGACTGCAGTCTTTCCTATCTGGTCCATGCGGACGGGTGGATCGATGTGGAGCTGTCGATGGAGGCGTCCGATGCGGTGGGAGAGCTTCCGGAATTTGGGGTGATCTTCCCGATGGATGCTTCCTATGACCGGCTGCGCTGGTATGGACGCGGTCCGGAGGAAACCTATGAGGACCGTCAGGCAGCCAGGATCGGAGTATATGAAAATCGGGTCGAAGAGAATATGGCGCGGTATCTGGTGCCGCAGGAATGCGGCAATAAGACCGGTGTGCGCTGGGCGCAGGTGACCGACGAGACCGGCGCCGGGGTGCGGATCGAGGCGATGCCCGGCGAAAGCATCAATCTGAATGTGCTTCCGTGGAATCCACATGAGATCGACTGTGCCAGACATCCAAATGAACTTCCGCTGCCACTCTATACTTGGGTGCGGGTGAGCCTGCAGCAGATGGGGATCGGCGGAGATGATACCTGGGGCGCGAAGACGCATCCGGAATACTGTATTGACAACACTGCTGCGCTGCGGCTGAGATTCCGGATCAGAGCTATCTGAGAAGGGGGATATTCACGAAAAAAGCATCTATGAGAAGGTGCCATGGGAAATAGCTGTGGAGAGTCAGCGACGGGAAGCAGATATGAGATGAGCCATGGGAAGTGGTAGCATGATGAATGAGGATATGCACAATCCGCAGGGGGTTACATCCCTGCCGGAGCAGATTCGGGAAAGTGTACGGCAGGGAAGGATCCGGGAAACCGGCAGACTGGTCAGTGAAGCAGTCGAAGCAGGTTATTCCGGGGAGGTGATCCTGTGTGAGGCGCTGATTCCCGGAATGAAGCAGGCCGGCAATGAATACCGGATGCAGGAGCAGGACATTCCGAAGCTTCTGTGTGCTGCGCGCAGCATGCAGATCGGAATGGATACCCTTCGTCCGGCAATGGAAACGGAAAACACACAGGAACAGTATCTGGGGAAGGCAATTCTGGGGACGGTCGAGGGCGATCTGCATGAGGTCGGAAAAAATCTCGTGGCGATCATGTTTCGAAGTGTTGGGTTTGAAGTGATCGATCTGGGAGTGGATGTCTCGGAAAAACAGTTTCTGAAAGCAGTCAGGGAGCATCCGGACGCAGCTCTTGTATGTATTTCATCTTTGCTGACTACGTCGAACGTGCAGATGCGCCGGATCGTACATGCACTGCGCAGCTCAGACCGTGGGAAGAAGCGGTTTATCATGGTGGGCGGAGGATCTGTAACGGAAAGCTTTGCGCAGGAGATCGGAGCAGACGCTTATACAGAGGACGCGGTCGATGCGGCAGCCGCCGCAAAGGAATACATCCTTTCCAGGAGGCGGCAGGAAGAGGGGAGCCAATGAGACTTACCGGCAATATCCTTTTACAGTATTTATCCGGAATGTTCCCGGTGTGTGAAATGAACAGACCGGAAGATGGCAGGGGGCTGAAAGGCGCCCTGCTTTGTCATACGCCGGAGGACGGCCTGGCCGGGGCGGACCTGCCTGGCGGCCTGGAGGAATGGGTGTGTGTACTGGATACGGCAGGTGGGGAAGGAAAGCCGTGGCAGAGTATGACTGGCATGCTGACGGTTCCTTTCCGGGCAGGACTTCTGATCTTTGTAAAGAAAAAAGGGGAAACGCTGAAACCAAAGGAGGATGTGCCGTTTCTTGTGCTTGAAGCGTCGGATGCGGCGCTGGTGGTCAATGCGACAGGCCTGATCTTTGCACAGCTTCGTGAGTGGGAGGAGCGCCTGGAACACATCCAGTACCGTATGGGGAGCGCAAGAGAAATGCTGGAGACTTCCATGGCGGTTTTCGGCAATCCCCTGCTGGTGCTGGACGATACGATGTCAGTGATAACTTCCGTAAGCCCACAGGGAAAAAGCTCCTGGGAGGAAGCCTTTGCACCGGGGCGGGAGAAGATGGATCTGCTCCGGTCACTGTCGCGGGATCCGCAGTTTGCAGATTCCCGGAGCCGGAGGGATGTGTATGCCGGTCCGGATACGATCATCGGTTTCCACACATTGTGCTGGAACGTTTTTCGGGGAGGAAAGACCCGGTATACCCTGATCGTTGCTGAGGAAGGGAAGGGCTTCACACCGTCAGATGCGGATCTTCTGGAGCTGCTCGGAACACATGTAAAATTTGCCCTGTTTCATCAGGAACGTCCGGGGGAGGAGCGCTCCTCCAAGATCGAACCGGTACTCGTGCGAATTCTGGAGGACCGGCTGCTCGATTATCAGGAAGGGAGCCACATGCTCGAAACCCTGGGCTGGAAAAGCAGGCATCGGTATCTTGCTCTGGTGTATCAGCTGACCTATCTGGATCAGGAGGTTCTGCCGGTGCTGTCGATCTGCCGGTATATGCAGGAGCAGTTTCCGTGCTGCTGCAGTTTTCCGTTTGAAGGGGATATCGTCACCTTTTTCAATCTCTCTCTTTCGTCCGCGGCAGAGGAAGAGATGCACATGCAGTTGAAGCCTTTTATCCGGGACAGCTATCTGAAAGCCGGGTTCTCACGTGTGATGGAGGGGCATATGAACCTGCGCAGGCAGTTTGTGCAGGCAAAAACGGCACTGGATGTCGGAGCCCGAAAGTATCCGTATCAGTGGATCAATTATTTTGATCAGGTGGCATTTTCCTATATTCTGGAACAGTCCGTACGCCGGCTGCCTGCCCGCATGCTGGCGCACGGAGGGGTGCTGCGGCTGCTTGAATCCGACCATGTGCATGGAACGGAATATATCAAAACACTGAGGTGCTTCCTGGATCACCATCAGAATGCGGTACAGACAGCCAGAGAGCTGTACATTCACAGAAGCACGTTCCTGTACCGGATGGAAAAGATCCGGGAGCTTCTGGAGAGCTCCCTGGAGGATCCGGAGGAGGTACTTTACATCATGTTTTCCCTGAGAGTGCTGGAGCAGAAAGGATAAAAGGAGAGCAAGGGCATGGAGCTGAAGATGGACAGAATATGGCATGGCGGGGATTACAATCCGGAGCAGTGGCTGGAATTCCCGGATATTCTCGAGGAGGATATCGTTCTTTTGAAGAAAGCGAAATGCAATATTGTGACGCTGGGGGTTTTCTCCTGGTCCATGCTGGAGCCGCAGGAAGGAAACTGGCAGTTTGACTGGCTGGGAAAAATTATCGACCGTCTGTGGGCAGAAGGGATTTCCGTTATTCTGGCCACCCCGTCCGGGGCCAGGCCGAAGTGGCTCGCCGACCGGTATCCGCAGGTGCTGCGCTGCAATGAGGATGGGACCAGGCGTTTTTACGGGACACGGCATAACCATTGCTATACCTCTCCGGTTTATCGCGAAAAAACGGCAGCGATCGACCGGGCACTCTCGAAGCGCTTCGGAGCGCATCCGGCAGTGAAGCTGTGGCATATTTCCAACGAGCTGGGAGGAGAGTGCTTCTGTCCTTTGTGCCAGGAGGCATTCCGAAACTGGCTGAGGGATCGATATCAGTCGATCGATGTACTGAACCGCCGGTGGAGCACAGTGTTCTGGAGCCATGTTTACGACAGCTTTGATCAGATCGAGGCGCCGTCCTCCAACGGCGAGAA
Organism: uncultured Lachnospiraceae bacterium; assembly: GCA_946624935.1. GTDB lineage: Bacteria > Bacillota > Clostridia > Lachnospirales > Lachnospiraceae > Merdiplasma. The sequence continues at coordinate 12,991 of CAMOSN010000012.1, forward strand.
CCAGCTGCATGCACTGAAGCTGGACTGGAAGCGTTTTGTGACGCACCAGACGGCAGATTTTCTGCGCAGTGAGATCCGGGCAGTGCGCACATACAGCAATTTGCCGGTCACAACCAATCTGATGTATTATTACAGAGGGCTGGATTATTTTAAACTATCGAAGGAGATCGATGTCGTGTCCTGGGATACCTATCCTACCTGGCATAAGCATTCTGACGCGGAAACGGCACTCGATAACGGAATGTGTCATGACTTGATGCGCTCCCTGAAGGGAAAACCGTTTCTGCAGATGGAATCATCGCCATCTGCTACCAACTGGCAGGGGGTGAGCAAGCTCAAAAAGCCGCATCTTCTTGCGGCACAGGCCCTGCAGGCTGTTGCCCATGGCTCAGACGGCGCGATGTACTTCCAGATACGCCAGAGCCGTGGTTCTGCAGAGAAGTTCCACGGGGCTGTGATCGATCATTACGGCGGGGCGGACACCCGAGTGATGCATGAGGTGGCGCAGACGGGTGAGCTTCTTGCAAAGCTTGGAGAGATCGTCGGAACAAGGGCTGTAAGTGAGGCGGTGATTCTGTATGACTGGGACAGCATCTGGGCGATGGAGGACAGCCAGGGCCCCCGGAATGAGGGGCTGCATTACACAGAGCTGCTTCTTCATTTTTATCGTGCACTGACCCGCTGCGGGATCGGTGTGGATTTGAAGGATGAGGAAAGCCTGATGCAGCCGGGAGTTCTTGCGAAGGTCCGTCTGCTGATCATTCCCATGGGCTACATGTTCCGGTGCGGATTTGACCGGGCGGTGGAAGCGTTTGTCCGGGATGGAGGCATTCTGATCACAACCTTCTGGAGCGGGATCGTCGACGAAAACGACCGGTGTTATCTGGGCGGGATACCGCATGGGCTGACGCAGGTGCTCGGGGTGCGCAGCTCCGAGATCGACGGGCTGTATGACTGGGAGCACAATGTGCTGGTTGGACGGGAGACGGACGGAGAGCGGAATGAATATGAATGCCGCTATCTGTGCGATCTGCCGGTAACGACTGGCCTGGATGAGGCGATGACCGGGGCGCATCTCCACGGGAAGCCGGATATCCTTCTGAAATACGGAAAGGATTTTTATCAGGGAATGCCGGCGCTGACACGAAATATCTGCGGCTCGGGAGAAGCCTGGTACCTTGCATCGCACGCCGGGGAGAAGCTCTATGAGGACATGCTTCTTCGGATCGCACAAGAGCACAGGCTCGGACTGGTAGGGAGGGAAACCGGTGCGCTTCTGCCGAATGGTCTGCAGGTCACGCAGCGGGCAGGAAATGGCTGGTGCTATCGGTTCTATCAGAATTTTTCAGAGGAGTCGGTGGAGGTGACGCTTCCCGGGAATGAGTGGGAGGTGATCGCCACGGAGCAGTGGGGAGAAGGCGTCATGGAAGATGCGCACTCCCGGATCATTCCGCAATATGGCTTCCTGATCTGCCGGAAAGCATCCGGGGAGGCTTGAGCATGCAGGGAAAAACACATCTGGTGGTTGGCACAGCCCTGGCACTTGTGCTTCTGCCGCCGGTCGGGCTGCAGGGGCTGATACTTGGCACCGGCCTGGCAGCACTGGGCAGTGTGATCAGCGACATTGATTCCGGGCATTCCGGGGCAGGACAGGATGCTGCAAGAGTGATGGCGCTCTCTGCAATTATTGTGATCCTGACCGTGGCTGCGGATCTGACCTTTCATGCCGGGATCCTGAATGGAATCGCGCAGCGAATGCGTATGAACAGCAGTCTGGCGGCAGGGATCGTGTTTGTCGTGATTCTGCTCTCCGGCATCCTGCTTCCCCATCGGTCCTTTATGCATTCCATCACGGGAGGGGCGCTGCTGTGCGCATGTCTGTATCAGCTCATGCCACGGGACTGGGCCTATTTTGCAGTCGGTTTTGGATCTCATCTGCTTCTGGATGTGACCAACCAGCGGGGAGAGCAGCTGTTCTTTCCGCTTCGGAAGCGATATGCGCTGCGGTGGTTTAAGTCCAACGGTTTTGTGAACCGGCTGCTGCTGGCGGCCGGCGGCGCGGCACTGGCAATTGTATTGTACCATTATGCGGCTCCCTATATCCGGGAGACTGCTCAGGGAGTCGGACAGGTCGCCCAGGGAGCGGGACAGGTGCTGCAGGGGGCCGGAAAAATGGCTTCCGAGGCAGCGCAACGTGCCGGAGAGGCAGCGCAGAAAGCCGCCCGGGGTGCGGGTGAATCCCTGCGTTCCGGCATGGATCAGCTTGCCGGAAAGTAGAGGGATGTACTTTGGGCAGCTACTTTGCCGGATGGCAGCATTCCGGGGAAATGCCGGACTTGAAACCGGCATGCCGCTGCGTTATACTTGTTGAAATGCTGGTGACTGCTTCCCGGGAACTGCAGCGCACTGCAGGCTGCCCGAAAGGAAATGCAGGTGAGAATGGAAGAGGGGGAAAGGAATATGAATGCACAGGAACGATATGATTTATGGTTGACAAAGCTTTCTCTTTCCGATCCGCTCAGACAGGAATTGCTGAACGTCAGCGGGGATGAGAAAGAGATCAACGATCGGTTTTATCAGGAGATCGTGTTCGGGACGGCAGGCCTTCGCGGGATCTGCGGGGCCGGAACCAACCGCATGAATGTACTCACGGTGGGTCGTGCGACCCAGGGCATTGCCAATTATATTAAGAAGTCCGGGGAGGACCCGATGAAGGGCGTGGCGATCGCCTATGACTGCCGCTATCACTCCAGGGAGTTTTCCGAGCTGGTCGCTTCCATCATGGCCGGAAACGGCATCCGCACCTACCTGTTCCCCTCCATGCGTCCGACACCCGAGCTTTCCTTTGCGATCCGTAAGCTTGGCTGCATTTCCGGCGTCAACATGACCGCAAGTCACAATCCGAAGGAATACAATGGGTACAAGGTGTACTGGTCGGACGGTGCACAGATTTCCGGAGAAATCTCCGAAGGAATGCTTGCCGAGATCCAGAAGCTGGATTTCTTTGATACCTTTGCACAGATGCCGCTGGATACAGCGCGCGAAAAGGGTCTGGTGGTCATGATCGGAGAGGAGATGGACCGCAGCTATCTGGAGTATATCAAGAGTATGCGCCAGCACCCGGATGAGGAGCTTGACCACAGTGTATGCATCGTGTATACTCCGTTGAACGGAGCCGGCTCCATCCCCGTGAGAACGGTTCTCACCGAGATGGGCTACACCAATTTTCACATTGTTCCCGAGCAGGAAATGCCCGATCCCGAATTTACGACTGTCGGCTATCCCAACCCCGAGGATCCGAGGGGATTTCATCTGGCTGAGAAGCTGGGCAGGGAGGTAGGAGCGGAGGTGCTGATCGCAACGGATCCCGACAGTGACCGGATGGCGATCGAGGTTCCGGGCGGAGACGGGGAGTACCATTTCCTGAACGGCAACCAGACCGGCGCCATGCTCATCGCTTATATGGCGCAGGGTATGAAGGAGGCGGGCACCCTTCCGGAGAAAGCCGCACTGATCAAATCCATCGTGACCGGCGATATGGGAGCGGCGATTGCGAAAAGCTACGGCATCGAGGTATTCCAGACGCTTACCGGCTTTAAGAACATCTGCGGGAAAATCCATGATGTGTACGACAAAGGCTACAGCTACTTTTTCGGGTACGAGGAGAGCATCGGCTGCGCTCCCGGTGAAGCGGTGCGCGATAAGGATGGTGTGTGCTGTGCAATGCTCGTCGCTGAGATGACCGCCTGGTACAAAAAGAAAGGCATGACACTTCTTGACGGACTCGAGGAGCTGTATCGTAAATATGGCTTTTACAGCGAGGATCAGGTGTCTCTGGTGCGCGAAGGCGCCGAGGGAGCGGCGCTGATCGAGCGGATCATGGATGCGTTCCGTGAAGGGAAGCCCCAGGCCTTCGGACCGTTCAAGGTCAGGAAGACGACCGACTATATCCATGGCTATGAGGATATTCCGGCATCGAACGTGCTGCGTTTCGATCTGGGAGATGGAACCTGGTTTGCCATGCGTCCGTCAGGGACCGAGCCGAAGATCAAGTTTTACTATTATGCGGTTGCTGACAATAAGGCAGACTCTGCAAAACGGGTCGAGGAAATGAAGCAGGCCGTGGACGAGCTGATCCGTAAGGTCTCATAACAGCATTGGTTTAACAAAAATGACCCGCACAGTGCAGGAAGCAGCTCTGGAAAACAGGGCTGCTTCCTGATTGTTACGATTGCAGCGATTATAAATAGAAAGGAAACAGGACATCTATGCGGTTATTGCTGATCCGGCACGGAGATCCGGATTATGAACATGATTCTCTTACTGACACCGGTAAAATTGAGGCGCAGCTTCTGGCGGAGCGTATGAAGAAGGAGAGGCCGGATGCATGGTTTGTATCTCCGCTGGGCCGTGCCAGACGGACAGCGGCGCCTTCGCTTGCTGCGCTGGATGCCGATGCACAGGTGCTGGACTGGCTGGAGGAATTTCCGGCAAAGCTGGATGTCAACGAAGATCCGTATTTGCAGAAGGCCTTCCCCGATACCAGGCGGCGGGAGGACGGCAGCTATGCGCCGCGCATCGTGTGGGACCAGCTCCCGGGGGCATGGCGAAACGTGCCGGAATATTACGACCCGCAAAAGTGGAGAGAGATGCCGCCGGCGCTCAAAAGCGATATGGAATGGTGCTACGAGCGCGTATGTAAAGGCCTGGATGCGCTGCTGGCGCAGTTCGGCTACGTGCGGGACGGTGGCCTGTACCGCACAGAACAGGGGAGCAACCGGACCATTGCCCTGTTCTGCCACTACGGCGTGAGCTGCGTGATGCTTTCCTACCTGTGGGGCGTGTCACCGTTCGTGCTGTGGAGCAGCCTTGTGATGGCACCGACCTCGGTTACGGAGCTTTTCACCGAGGAGCGCGAAAAAGGGATCGCTGCTTTCCGGGCCACAAAGGTGGGCGATATTTCCCACCTGTATGCCGCCGGCCGGCAGCCTTCCTTTGCTGCACGCTTCTGCTCCGTATATGAAAATACCGGCGAGCGGCACTGATGTGTGATGTGTTTGAGATGAGGAACAGAATATGAGAGTAGGAACAGGATATGACGTACACCGACTGGTGGAGGGCCGGGCACTGATCCTCGGCGGCGTGGAGATTCCTTATGAGAAGGGTCTGCTTGGGCATTCCGATGCGGATGTGATCGTACATGCGATCATGGATGCACTTCTGGGAGCTGCGGCGCTGGGCGACATCGGACAGCATTTCCCCGACACGGATCCTGAGTGGGAGGGGGCCTCCAGTATTGCAATGCTTGCGCAGGTGGGGAAGCTGCTGGAAGAGCATAATTATATGATTGAGAACATCGATTCAACGATCATTGCGCAGCGTCCGAAGCTGATGCCCTATCTGCCGCAGATGCGTGAAAATGTGGCACAGGCTCTTGGACTGGAGATCGATCAGGTGAGTATCAAGGCTACGACGGAGGAGAAGCTGGGCTTTACCGGATCGGGCGAAGGAATCAGCGCGCAGGCGATCTGCTGTCTGATTCCGCTGATGGATCTGGTGACAAGCGATATTGTGATGAACGGGGGAGGCTGCAGCGGCTGTGGAGGCTGCAGCGGCAGGTAATGATCCGTGGAGGCAGTTCATGATAAAGGAAGATCTGTTTTCATTTGCATTTATAAAAAAGTCGCCGTTTTTCGGAAGCTGTCATGGGATGCAGTACCGGGTAGGCCGGGAAGGTGAGGAAGAGCAGCTGGTTGCTTGTGTCTATCCGGGACCGTACAGCTATGATAATACCCCGGAGGAGGAGAAGCAGAAAAAGAAATTTGACTTCTCACCCGAGGGATACGAGCAGGCGAAGGACTGGCTCGAGATGATGTATGAATCTCATTGGAAAGGAAGCGATTACTGATGTGGTGGCTTGGCATACTGGCAGTGCTGCCCTTTGTCGTGGCATTACTATTGATGGTGGCATGGCGTCTTTCCTCCGGAAAAGCGCTGATGATTTCTCTCGGACTGACCATATTGCTGGCGGTCGGAGTGTGGAGGATGGACCTGGTCCATGTGGCGGGGTATTTTCTCTACGGGCTGCTCAAGGCGTTTGATCTGATTTTGATCATCGGAGGAGCGATTCTGCTTCTGAACACACTGCGCAAAACAGGTGTGATGGATGTGATCAGCCGGGGCTTTCGACAGATCTCACCTGACCCGAGGATACAGGCTATTATCATCGGCTATCTGTTTGGCGCCTTTATCGAAGGAGCGGCCGGATACGGCACGCCGGCAGCACTGGCGGCACCGCTTCTGGTTGGACTGGGCTTTCCGCCGGCTGCGGCCTGCATTGTGGCGCTGATCTCCAACAGTACGCCGGTACCCTTTGCGGCAGTGGGAACGCCCATGCGCATGAATATGGCCAATCTTTCCGCCATCGTGACGGGAGAGGGCGGGGAGATGACTGCTTTTACCACCGAGGTGACCGGCAGGACTGTGCTGTATCTGGGTGTGGCCGGAGTGATCATCCCGCTCCTGCTGGTAGTTGTACTGGTGCTCTTCTATGGGAAGGAACGTAAGGTCTCCGACGTAATCGAGATGATTCCGTTTTCCCTGTGCGCGGCGCTTTCCTTTATCGTTCCCTACTATCTGCTGGGAACGTATCTTGGCCCGGAATTTGCCTCGATCCTCGGTGCAGTGATCGGCCTGGTGATCACGGTGCTGATGGCGCGACTGGGCATTTTTGTACCGGAGCATGTGTGGGAATTCGCCGGCGGGCGGAAGGTGCGGCAAATTGCGGCTGCATCGATGTCAGCTGCGGGCAGTGGCAGAGTGAAGGGAACAGCCGGGAGCGACCGGCCGGTCACAAAAGCGGAGATGATACGCGCGTGGCTTCCCTATGCGCTGATTGCAGGCATTCTGCTGGTGACTCGAATACCGGCCTTCGGTTTGAAAAGTGTACTGAGCGGCATGGCCATTCATGTCTCTTCCATACTGGGAAATGATGCCCTTACCTATGACCTGGCGCTGCTTTACAGCCCGGGACTGATTCCCTTCGCACTGGTGTCGATTCTGCTGCTGATCGTCAAAAGAGACCGGCTTACCAGGGCAGATGTGGCCGATGTATTCGGAAGGACCGGGCGGCAGGTGCTGATGATTGCGATGGCACTGGTGAGCGGGATCGGAATGGTGCAGATCATGCTGGGCTCCGGCGTGAACCATTCAGGCCTGGAGAGTATGCTCACGCTGATCAGTACCGGGCTGACGGCTGCGACCGGCCGTGCATTTCCGGTGTTTTCTCCCATTTTGGGCGTGTTCGGTGCCTTTGTATCCGGCTCCTGCACCGTGTCCGGTATCCTGTTCGGGCCGCTGCAGTATCAGACTGCGGGGATGCTTGGCCTGAATAAAGCTTCCATCATTGCACTGCAGATGGCCGGCGGCGCCATTGGCAACATGATCTGCATCCAGAACGTGATCGCAGTGGCGTCCACGACCAATGCCGTCGGGGAGGAAGGGAAGATTATTACCCGTAACCTGGCTCCCTGCCTGCTGTATTCACTGCTGGTATTCGGGATGTTTGTGATTTTCGGATAACCGGCATATTCTGTGGAAAAAGCCCAAAGAACCGGGCTGCAGTTTAGAGTTTATTTACTTGATTTTTTGAATGGTGTCCTTTATAGTGACTATGAGCATACGACTGACGGAACGAAGCGAAAGCAGGGCAGGACCGGAAATCCCGGAAACGTCCCGGCGGCTTCGGCAGAGGATACTGCAGGGGAGTATGCGATGGAGAGAGGCAGCGATTTACTGTGCACCTTACAGTCAGGAGCAGGATGCATTTGATGAACCACCGTTTCTTATTCGAAAAATGGCCGACCGTCTGGGCAGAAGACTGCGTGAATGCGAGAGCATTCCCGGTTTGTATGTCCGGGCGGTCTTTTTATGTTTCAGGATGTCTGAGGATCTTTATGGCTCATGCGCAGCGGCAGTCATGATGCAGCACATGAGCACGAAGGGCACAGCAGAAAGAGAGGACAGAACATGTTGAGAAAGAACCTGGCAGAAGCACTTGGAAGCAGCACCTATCCCGGAAGAGGCATTGTAATCGGCGTATCGGAGGACGGTAAAAAAGCGGTTACCGCTTATTTTATCATGGGCCGCAGCAACAACAGCCGCAATCGTGTATTCGTACCCGACGGAGAAGGAATCCGCACACAGGCCTTTGATCCGTCAAAGATGGAGGATCCGAGTCTGATCATTTATGCGCCGGTGCGCGTGCTGGGAAAGAACACGATCGTGACCAACGGCGATCAGACCGACACGATCTACGAGGGCATGGAAAAGGGCCTGACCTTCGAGCAGTCCCTGCGCAGTCGTACCTTTGAACCGGATGAACCCAATTACACTCCGCGTATTTCAGGCCTGATGCATGTGGAAAACGGTGCCTTTGATTATCAGATGTCGATCCTCAAGTCCAACGACGGTGACCCTTCCTCCTGTCAGCGCTTTACCTTTGCATATGAAAATCCGGCTGCAGGTCAGGGACATTTCATCCATACATATGCGCGCAACGAGGAGCCGCTTCCATCCTTCGAAGGGGAACCGGAGCCGGTTGAGATCAGCGGAGACATTTCCACGTTCACCAAGCAGGTATGGGCAAGCCTGGACGATGACAATAAAGTATCCCTGTTCGTGCGTTTTATTGACATTGCGACGGGGACCTATGAGACGAAGATCATTAATAAGAACTGAAGCGGCAGAAAATGATGATACAGATCAGAAAAGGAGAAAACGACCATGAATGAGATTCAGCTGAAATACGGATGCAACCCGAACCAGAAGCCATCCCGCATTTTTATGGAGGACGGAAGCGATCTTCCCGTGAAGGTGCTCAACGGCCGCCCCGGCTACATTAATTTCCTTGATGCTTTTAATGGCTGGCAGCTGGTGAAGGAACTGAAGGAAGCCACCGGTCTTCCGGCTGCAACCTCCTTCAAGCATGTATCTCCGGCCGGTGCGGCAGTCGGTCTGCCCCTGGACGAGACGCTTGCGAAAATCTACTGGGTGGATGATCTGGGAGAGCTCTCCCCGCTGGCCTGCGCCTATGCAAGAGCCAGAGGTGCTGACAGGATGTCCTCCTTTGGCGATTTCGTCAGCCTTTCCGATCCCTGCGACGTCGATACGGCCCGTCTGATCAAGCGTGAGGTCTCCGACGGTGTGATCGCACCGGGCTACAGTGAGGAAGCACTGGCGATTCTCAAAACCAAAAAGAATGGCAATTATAATGTGATCGAGATCGATCCCTCCTATGTACCCGCCGAGCTGGAGCGCAAGCAGGTATACGGCATCACCTTCGAGCAGGGAAGAAACGAGCTGCGCACCGACGGTGAACTGCTTTCCAATATCGTGACTGCCAATAAGGACATTCCCGAGGAAGCACTGCGCGACCTGAAAATCGCTCTGATTACGCTCAAATACACCCAGTCCAACTCCGTGTGCTATGTTAAGGGCGGCCAGGCGATCGGCATCGGCGCCGGTCAGCAGTCCAGGATCCACTGCACCAGGCTGGCAGGGCAGAAGGCCGACAACTGGTTCCTGCGTCAGTCGCCGCAGGTTCTGAATCTGCCGTTTAAGGAGGATATCGGAAGGGCCGACCGTGACAATACCATTGACGTATACATCGGCGATGAATATGAGGATGTGCTGCGCGATGGCGAGTGGCAGAAGCGCTTCACCGAAAAACCGGCCGTGTTTACACGCGAGGAAAAGCGCGCCTGGCTTGATCAGAACAAGGATGTGGCGCTGGGTTCCGACGCATTCTTCCCGTTCCCGGATAATATTGAACGTGCAAAGAAGAGCGGCGTGAAATATATTGCACAGCCGGGCGGCTCCGTGCGCGACCAGCTTGTGATCGACTGCTGCGACCAGTATGGCATGGCCATGGCCTTCACCGGTATCCGCCTGTTCCACCATTGAGGCAGGATCGCGGATCAATTCCCGGAAAAGAAAAGATATTTGTACAGGATTATGTTCTGTAAAAGCAGGAGGTACTTCCAATCGGAGGTGCCTCCCGTTTTTTGTTTTCACACCATGGGTGCACTCTGACTGGTGGATGATCCATCCATTCGGTGGAGCAAAAAATGACTCCTCCTGTCGAAATGACAAAATATAACATATAACATATGTGGAAACAACATATATGGAGATTAAATTATAAATTAAGCGAGTGGAATGATAAAATAATAAAAGAATAGCTTTCATATTTGTTCAAAAGAGGTTACAATATATATCTAAATGACCGGATGGACCAAAACGATTTTCTCGGAAAGGATAATGCAATCATGGTCTATGGATATGTGCGCGTATCCACAAAAGAGCAGCATACCGACCGACAGATGGAAGCACTGGCAGCCTATGACATCCCACGAAAAAACATTTTTGTAGACAGACAGTCGGGAAAGGACTTTGAGCGTCCTGCCTACCGCTCTCTGATGCGGAAGCTGCGAAGAGGGGATACCCTGATCGTTAAAAGCATTGACCGGCTTGGCCGTAATTACGACGAAATCCTTCTGCAATGGCGAAAGATCACAAAAGAAAAAGAGGTGGATATCCGGGTGATCGATATGCCATTGCTGAATACGGAGGATGACGAAAGCGGGATCACCAGGGTGTTCATTGCGGATCTCGTACTGCAGATTCTGGCCTACGTCGCTCAGACCGAGCGGGAATTTATCCGGGAGCGCCAAAGGGAGGGAATTGCCTGCGCGAAGGAGCGCGGTGTGCGGTTCGGGCGGCCGGAGCGGGCGATTCCGGAGGAGTTTAACGAGGTGCGCAGGCTCTGGGAGAATGTGGAGATATCCGGAAGAGAAGCTGCCAGAAGGCTGGATGTGGACTTGAAGACCTTTAAAAAATGGGCAGCATTGGATACGGAAGAGAAAGATGTGAAATGAGTGGTGCTGAGGGGTTCTTAACGATATTTGTCGGATTCTGTTTGCATGAACAGCAATTACCATGTATAATAAACGTTAAACCTGTCCTGGCATTTTAGGGGATAGACATCTTTAGATGAGGGGGACAAAAATGTGATATATGGTTATGTGCGGGTCTCGACCAAAGATCAGCACACGGATCGGCAGATGGATGCAATGGCGGCGTATGGCGTGATGGCGAAGAACATCTATGCGGACAGGCAGTCCGGAAAGGATTTTGAACGTCCTGCCTACCGGAGGCTGCTGCGCAGGCTGAAGCAGGGAGATATACTGGTCATTAAGAGTATTGACCGGTTGGGGCGTAATTATGATGAGATCCTGGAACAGTGGCGGCTGATCACCCGGGAGAAGGGAGTGGATATCCGGGTGCTTGATATGCCGCTTTTGAATACAAGCGATGAGGAGGCAGGGGTCACCAGGGTGTTTATTGCGGACCTGGTGCTGCAGATCCTGGCGTATGTAGCGCAGACAGAGCGCGAGTTTATTCTCACCCGGCAGAAGGAAGGCATCGCATCGGCGAAAGCCCGCGGCGTGCGGTTCGGACGGCCGGAGGTCGACATTCCGGACAATTTCGGAGATGTTTATGCACAGCTGAAGGATAAAGAAATCTCGGGGCGGGAGGCCGCACGAATGCTGGGCGTGGATCCGAAAACACTGCGGAAGTGGACAAAATCGGAAGAAATCATGAAAAAAGTACACCTTTTTCCCGGATGTGAAAATGCCTTCGCTTCGTGGAATATGCTCCTCCGGCAAAATGACCGGTCCCGCAGCATTTTTTATCATCTCTCTCACGAATTTCATTTCAATTTCATTTCAATCTCATTTCCATCATAGTTGGTGACTTGTTGATTACGAAAACACATCGCAGAAACTCTCGATTTTTCAGGAAGAAATCCCATTGATCATACTGTGTGATCCTCCTTTCGGTTACATGAAGGAATCTTCTGTCATGCGTTAACAGCATGTACCGTGCCGGAATGATCGCATTCCCGGGTCGGACAATTTTATTCCCTTTTCTGTGCAAATTCAGTGAGGAATATTGTGTACTTTATTCCCGCCTTTCCGCTTCGCCGTGTGCTGTTCCTTTTGAAGAAAAACTATGGCCTGTGATCTTCAAACAGAGAACCGTCCCCTGTTTGAGGCACTGCGGAAAACATATAAAAAGGACCGCTGTATAGGATCCTATACGCTCTTGCGGTCCTTTCATTTAGAATGGTCGTCGGTATGGCGTTTACTGCACGGTAATGATGTACCGGTGCAGCTGCTGTGTGCCGGGCTGCAGGCGGATGAGGCCGGGCTTGGAGGTAAACTGCCCGTCGGTATCCACATAATCGGCCACCCCGTTCATCGGCTCGATACACAGGAAGGGCATGTTTCCGGGCTTTGCCCAAAATGCGACCTGTGTCCAGCCCTCGAAGTTGACGCTGGTTTTGTAGGCACTTTTCGTACTGCAGATGGATACGCTGCGTGATTGAAGATCCTTTGTGTCGAAGATCAATGCGCCCTGGTCGAAGGCGTTTTTCAGTGGAAGGACCTTTGTGTTTTCCAGCAGCGGCCTGTAGGCATGAGTCTGGAGATTATTCTCGACGACGTGAATGCCGGCGGTTTCCGGCTGCTCAAACTGCAGATAAAGGTCATCCTGCATGCTCTCACCGTCCGCGATCGGGACCTTGTAGGTGGTGTGAACGCCGAGGCAGTAGTCCATCGGAATAGAACTGCAGTTGGTTACCCGGTATTCAACGATCAGGCTGTCCTGCTCCAGCCGGCAGGTCACATCGAACTGGAAGTCATAGGGATAGTGTGACCTGGTCATTTCATTGGACTGTGCGCGCATTGTCACGGAATCCTTTTCGGACGAGATGATCTCCAGGGTCATCTCACGCAGAAAACCGTGATTTTCCATGTGGTAGGTCTTTCCCTCGATGATGGTTTCGTCGTTTTTCAGGACACTCATGATCGGGAAGCAGATCGAGGTGCGGCGCGGCCACAGCTGTGCATCATATGCCCACATATGCTGCCGGCCGGTGCGTTTGTTGACAAGCTCTTCGATATAGGCGCCTTCGGTGTTCAGAAGTGCATACAGGTTTTCATTCTCTATTCTTGTGATCATCATAACCTCCTTCTCTGGATCGTTCGTTCATCTTGTTGTGAGATGCTCAGGGATGCAGGAGAAATCTCGCTGCGCTCTCTGAGCCGGCACCTTAACCGAGTGGTACCTCCACGATTTCCGCCATTTTGATGAGGCACTGTTCGATCTGCGAAGAGATCTCACCTGCCATGCGCCTCGAAATGTCATCATTTTTATCGATGGCGAGGCTTTTGGCAAGGTTTTCCTTGACTTCACCGGTGAGGGAGGTAAGCCTTGTGCGAAAATGGTTTTTGGGGACCAGCCTGCGCATGGGCACGGGTATATCAAGGTGCAGCACTGCTTTTTGCATGCGGTCCTTTCCGAGCAGCAGTATGAGCAGTGAGAGAAACGCTCCGGCGATAATACCGGGAAGTCCTCCGGAGATGAGGGCAACACCGCCGCCGCCGCACAGGAGTCCTACCAGCACGGAGATGATGGTATCGATGAGCCAGGTGATCTCATTCACGGCAAAGACATCCCGGGCATCCACCTGAATGTCGATGTCGGAGAGAGACAGGTAGGATTCCAGGTTGAGGGCTCCATAGGGAACGCCGTGCCGCTGGCAGATGGGCATGGTGTACTCCTCCAGTTCTGCAGCTACGGGCCGGAGCCACTGGGTAACCGGCTGCACCAGCAGAGCGCGGGCTTCGTCGGTGTGCAGATAGGAGGTGATCTCCTCCTGGAGCTCGGAATTGACGTCGCTCAGGCGGCGGATCTCGCCGCTTCGCCAGCGGTCGAACACCGGGAGCGCCGCATTTTCGAGAATCGGCTCTACCAGCGTATCTGCAGCGATGCGATAGAGCTCTTCCATATGTTTCTCGACGATCTGCTCGATGACCGGGGAGGAGATGAGACGGGTCACGTCTGCTTTGAAGGCGCGGATGTCCTCATCGATTTTGCCGCACCAGGCCAGGCCGCGGGCCACGGAAAATTCGGGCTCGGCGCCGGCGATGACGACAGCATCCGGAAAGACCTCCCGGCACCAGTCACGGATGACACTCAGGCGGGAGACGCCTCCGGTGAGGAAGAGCAGGTCGGGCATGGGACCTTCGATGCTGCGGCGCACTTCCCGCAGGCTGTCCTGGAATACATCGTGGAAGGACCGCCCTTCCAGAACCTCTGAAGGCCCACCAAGCAGAAGGGCGGCGACGGTCGCATTGACGGTGAGCTTCAGGCGCAGCGGCGCTCCGTCCCAGCGGATCATGATGGTTTTGCTGCATTCGTTGCCGGGGCTGCTCCAGTATTCTTCGTCGGAAAAATACTGCTCCTTGAGCCGCCTTGCGGCAAATTCACAGTAGCTTTTCCAGGCGGGCGACCGGTCAAATACCTCGCGGATGCGCACTGCATTCGGGGAATTGCTTACCGAATGCTCCAGGAGGAGCTCATCCATGATGCCGCCGCCCAGGAACACCTCTCCGGCTGTGTGCAGGGAGACCTCCTTCCCCTCGGTAATGTAGGCAAAATCGGTGGTCGAGGAGCCGATGTCCACGACCAGCACGGGCCTGGAGAGGATGTCGTAGCCGACCTGCAGATGCCTGGACTGACAGGCGCACACGAGGGCAGCGCGGGACTCCGAGACGATCTTTGCGGGAGGATATCCCAGCTGCTCGAAAATCTCACGGTAGAGCTCACGGGTGTTTTTATCCCATCCTGCCGGGCAGCCGATGTAAAAGCAGCTTTCATCTCCGGCGATCAGGTCGCCGTTTTCCCGCAGGACGCCAAGCACACCGGCGGCGAAGCTTTTTACATCCTTCGCGGCAGCCGGGTCGGTGAGAAACCGGCTCTTAAAGCGCACCCTGCGCACAGCGGCGTCAGGAGCGTAGCATGCCTGCTCACCGATCACCAGTGCGCCGGAGGAGAGCCTTGCATAGGCAGAAATAAAGCTTCTGGCGTCCTGAACAGGCAGGATCGTAATGGCGGAGGAGGTGAGAGGTGCATCCTCTTTCTCCGGCTTTTTCAGCAGAGCGATCGCACTTTCTGCATCGCCCAGGTCAAATCCGTAAAACTGTTCCATGGGAGAGTTCCTTTCACGGGCGGACTTACATGAGCGAGGAAACGCCCGCCAGTCCTTTTCGAAGCAGCCTGCCGCTGTCGGCCTGCAGCATTGCAGGGCGCAGCAGCATATCGGGCTGCGTGGGAACGAATTCGAACCATTCTCGGTGCGTCTGCCAGTCCTCGGAGAGCTCCACCTGATGGCGGTGCAGGTAATGCCGTACCTGGGAGAGCTCATCGAGGGCGTACTCGCCGTCTTTACTGTAAAGGGCCTCAAGCTGCCCTGCCAGAAGCATCAGGAGATCTTCCTGGTCGGAGATGGCACCGCCGGTTCCTTCACTGTTTTCTGCCTCCGTGCCGCCAGAAGTGAGAGCTTCCCGGGAGGCACGCAGTTCGGAAAGTGACCGGTCCATGGTCAGGCAGATCCGGCGGAAGCTGCGCCAGATCCGATCCTTGTCATAAGTCGGCACAGCAACCGGCGCGGCTGCCCGGACGGAGGACAGGGCGTCGGAGCGCATCTGCTGCCGGCCTGCGAAGAAGAGCAGCACCCCGCCTGCGGCGGCAAGCACAAATGCGGCGGGAAGAGTCATTGCTGCAGGTTTGAAGAAGCTGCCGGAAAATACCGCGGCACAGAGCAGAACAATGCCGGCGATGAAGAATACCCAGAAAAGGATCCGGCCCGTCTTATGGTCCCTGCGTAAGGAGTTCCCCGGAAGGCCTGGGTCAGTGCCTGCGCCGGTGCTGCCACTTCCGCCGCGGTAGTAACGGATCTCACCAT
This sequence comes from uncultured Lachnospiraceae bacterium, assembly GCA_946624935.1. Taxonomy (GTDB): domain Bacteria; phylum Bacillota; class Clostridia; order Lachnospirales; family Lachnospiraceae; genus Merdiplasma. The sequence goes on from CAMOSN010000012.1 coordinate 28,865, forward strand.
AAACGTCCATCAGGTCCAGGCAGGAGCGGGCCGCTGCCGTTACAGCAGCAGCACTCTCCTGCAGAAACGGGTCGCTTTCCGACTCATTTACCTCAATGAGCATGCGCCCCAGGAGGTCGTCGAGCACGGCCCGAATCCGGGATGCATCATCCGAGGCCTCAAGTCGGGAACGGATGGCATCCTCATTTCGGATGAGATAATCTTCGAATGTCATAACCTTGTGTTCCTCCATACTGCGGCATAGCTACAGGGATATCCAGCCACCGCTTACATCCCGGGCGTGGCAGGATACACACATCTGACGTGTCAACGAGGTACGTACGAGTGCCTCAGGCTTCCAGAAATGCTCTGTATCCCCGGTAGGCTTCGTACACATCTGCCTTGCTGGACAGCTCCATGGGAGCGTGCATGTTCAGCACGGCGACACCGCTGTCGATGACATCCATGCCATACAGTGCGGAGATGTAAGCAATGGTTCCGCCGCCTCCGACGTCCACCTTGCCCAGCTCGCAGGTCTGCCAGGCAACGCCTGCATCGTCCATGACAGAGCGGATCCAGCCGATGTACTCCGCGTTGGCATCGTTTGAGCCGCTCTTACCGCGGGCACCGGTGTATTTATTAAAGGTGAGGCCGTGGCCGAAGTAGGCGGCATTGCGGCGCTCATAGGCACTCGCATACAGCGGGTCATAGGCAGCACTCACGTCGGAGGAGAGCATCTTTGCATTGCACAGGCAGCGGCGCAGTGTGAGCTCGCTGTAGGAACCTGTGCTGTTCATCAGCTCAGCCACGGTGTTCTCGAAGAAGCGCGACTGCATGCCGGTTGCGCCGACGCTGCCGATTTCCTCCTTGTCGACCAGCAGGCAGCACATGGTGACGGTCGGAACGTCCTGCTGATCCAGGATCGCCCGTGCAGAGGTGTAGGCGCACACACGGTCATCCTGACCATAGGAGGCGATCATGCTGCGGTCCAGACCGCAGTCACGGGCTTTCGAAGCGGGAACCACCTCCAGCTCGGCGGAGAGGAAGTCTTCTTCTTCGATGCCATACTGCTCCTTCAGAAGATGGAGGATGTTTGCCTTCACAGCTTCCTTTTCATCCTTTTTGTCCTTCGCTGCGCAGTCATCGGAATCGGCTGCCTGCTTTGGCGCCGGACGGCTGCCGAACAGCACATCCAGGTTTTCTCCTTCAATCACGAGGCGGGCTTTCTTTTCCAGCTGCTCGGCGGAAAGGTGGATCAGAAGATCCGTTATACAGAAAATCGGATCGTCCTCCTTTTCACCGATGGAAATCTCAACCACGCTGCCGTCCTTCTTTGCCACGACACCGTGCAGCGCAAGGGGAACCGTCACCCACTGATACTTTTTGACACCGCCGTAGTAGTGGGTGTCCAGATACGCCATCTCCGTATCCTCGTAAAGGGTATTCTGCTTGAGGTCCAGCCGCGGGGAGTCGATGTGGGCACCGAGAATCCGCATTCCCTTTTCCAGAGGCTGGGTGCCCAGGATAAACAGGGCGATTGCCTTTTTCATACATACGCGGTAAACCTTATCGCCGGCCTTCAGGGATTTTCCCCGGGCGATCGCCGCATCCAGATCCTCAAATCCTGCCGCTTCCGCCAGCCGCACGGCTTCCTTCACGCATTCGCGTTCCGTTTTGCCCGCATCCAGGAAAGATTTGTAAGCCTCCGTGAGGGCGCCCAGCTCCTCCAGCTGCTGCGGTGTATACGTGTTCCATGCATTTTCTTTTGACATGTGTGTCTGCTCCTTTTGCGTTTAATATGGAATGCTCCATGATGACCATGGATATGGAATGTCCCATGATGATCCATGGATATGGATTTGCTTCATTATAATCCAAGGAGGGAAAAGTGTCCACCGCATGGCGCAAGAGAGTAGAGGCCATGGCTGCATTATGATTGTTCACCTTTTAAAAAAGTCGGTTGACAATTTGGAGCATCCATGGTAAGTTGATGACCGACTGATCAACGATGACACAGGAGGACAATAATCATGAACCAATCTGCAGCAACACCTTCCACTTCGTTTCATACCAGGGACCTGGTCCTGACCGGGATATTCGCCGCACTGATCGCGGTATGCTCCTGGATCAGCATTCCTACGGCCGTTCCGTTCACACTGCAAACCTTTGGGGTATTCATGGCAGTGGAGATGCTCGGCGGAAAACGCGGGACGCTTGCAGTTTTGGTATATCTGCTGCTGGGAGCGGTGGGACTTCCGGTGTTTGCAGGCTTTACCGGAGGAATGGGGATCATTACAGGTTCCACAGGAGGATATATCGTAGGATTTCTGTTCGGCGCACTGGTGATGTGGATGATGGAAACCGTGCTGCCCAAGGGGACGGTGACGAGCATTCTTGCAATGCTGGCGGGACTTCTGGTGTGTTATGCACTGGGTACAGTGTGGTTTATGCTGGTGTTTACCAGAAATAACGGGCCGGTGAGCCTGATGACGGTGCTGGGATGGTGCGTACTGCCGTTTATTATTCCGGATCTTATAAAAATCGCACTGGCATGGCTGCTGAGCAGACGGCTGCGCAAATATGTGTAAAAATGGGACAGGGGACGGTTCTCTGTCCCATTTTTACACAGTAGGGGAGGGTTCTTTGTTCGCCCTTTTTTTCATCGAACCGTCCCAAAAGCGAAGGATCTGCAGGAAGGAGAAACAGATCTCCGATCCGCAAAAAGGAGAAACAGATCTCCGATCCGCAGAAAGGAGTTGTGGAAATGGAAACAAAAACAGAGATGAAAGAGATGCGATTACGGGCACATCATGGGATGTGCCTTGCCTTCTTTCAGGGAAAAGGGTACAGTAGCACGTTTACACAGCATATGGCCCGGGTCAAAGAGGCTCTGGAGGAGCACCCCGGACAGCCAGTCAGAGTCATTGCCTCGTCGGATGTGATCTGCAGTGCCTGTCCGGAGCTGATGCAGGAGGAGAAGCCTGCGCGCAGTCGTGAGGCGCAGGGAGCGGAGATAGGCCCGCACAGCTGTCCGGGAATACGGGCAGGGGTATGCCGCAGCGCAGAGAAAACGGAGCGGTACGATCGTGCGGTGCTGAAGCTGTGCGGTCTGGAGGAAGGAACATCGATACAGTGGCAGGAATTTGAATATCTGGTAGAGGAGCGGATCCTTCGGGCCGGAAAACGACAGAGCATTTGTGGAGACTGTCAGTGG
>CAMOSN010000013.1 GCA_946624935.1 uncultured Lachnospiraceae bacterium
GGCGTATGCGAGCCGGGAATAAGGTGTACGCAAGCTGAAAACAAGATGTATGCAGGCCGGGAATAAAGCCCGGGGATGAGGAAGGCACGCCATGAAATATGTTCTGAATGCGCAGCAGATGCGCATGGCGGACCATGCTGCGATCCGGGAAATCGGGATCCCCTCCATGGTATTGATGGAGCGGGCTGCGTGGGCTGTGGCGGTGGAAGCGAAAAAACTTCTTGAAGCATCCGGGGAATACGCGGATGCGTCGCATTTCATACTGGCAGTGTGCGGCAGCGGCAATAACGGCGGAGACGGGTTTGCCACTGCCCGTATTTTACGGGAAATGGGTTACCCTGCGGAGGCTGTATTTGTCGGGAATCCGGAGCATATGACCCAGGAATGTGCAGCCCAGAGGGAGATTTTTCTCCGGACCGGTGGCAGGGTGATCTCCGGCGGCGAGGCCGGGGATTTTTCCGGCGCGGACCTGATCATCGATGCGATCTTCGGCATTGGACTGTCCAGAGATGTGGAGGGAGCTTATGCCGGGATCATCCGGCGGATCAATGAAGCGCCGGCGGCGGTGATCAGTGCGGACATTCCTTCCGGGATCAGCTCCGATACCGGTGCGGTAAAAGGGATCGCTGTAAAGGCAGATGTTACCGTCAGCTTTGCGGCACTGAAATACGGACACCTGCTGTATCCCGGGACGGATTACTGCGGAAAAGTCGTTACGGCTCCGATCGGAATTCCCATTAAGGACCGGGACGCTGCCTTCTGTCCGGAGGCTGGTGATATTGCAGCGATGCTGCCGGAGCGGCCTGCTCACTCCAACAAGGGGACCTTCGGAAAGACCCTCCTGATCAGTGGAAGGGAAGGGATGGCCGGGGCGGCTGTGCTTGCAGGCGAAGCAGCCTACCGCACAGGTACCGGGATTGTGACGGTGTGCAGTGCCGCAGCAAACCGCATCCCGATTCAAACGAGGCTGCCGGAGGCGATCTTTACCCCATGGGAGAAGAGGGAGTCGCTGATCGGGGCTCTTGGCAGGTGCAGCAGTGCAGTGCTCGGGCCGGGACTGGGAACCGATGCCGATGCACAGGAAATATTGCAGATGGTTTTTGGCACCTGTACGAAGCCGCTGGTCGCGGATGCGGATGCATTGAACGTGATCGCCGCGAACGGGGTCCCGGAACATGCATGTGCGCTGATCATTACGCCGCATCCGGGAGAAATGGCAAGGCTTACCGGCTGCAGTGTGAAGGAGATCTGCGCGGATCCGGTCGGATATGCAGCTTCGTATGCCCGGGAGAACCAACTGATCTGTGTGCTGAAGGATGCCGTGACGGTGATCACGGACGGAAAGAGCATCAGCCTGTGTCATACCGGATGCTCTGGAATGGCCACCGGCGGAAGTGGCGATGTGCTTGCCGGGATGGTCGGAAGTCTCCTGGCGCAGGGGATGCCGCCTTTTGAGGCAGCTGTCGCCGGTGTGTGGCTGCACGGATGCGCAGGGACGAAGGCTGCAAAAACGCTCGGCGAAAGCGGGATGCTCTCCTCGGACATCATTCGCGCGATCCCTCAGGTGCTGCGGGAACTGTATCGGTAAGTGCTGTTAACATTTCGGAAGAAGTAAGGAAATGAGCGAAGAGAAAATGAAACAGGAACCTATGCGTGTAATGGCGCGGATCGATCTTGGCGCTGTCCGGGCAAATTTTGAGATGATGCACCGGAAGCTCCGTGACGGCGTGAAGCTGTGTGCGGTCATAAAAACGGACGGCTATGGACACGGCGCAGTACCGATTGCAGGAATGGTTCAGGATTATCCATGGCTGTGGGGGTTTGCAGTTGCTACCGCCCGGGAAGCGCAGGAGCTTCGGGAGGCAGGGATCGAAAAGCCGATCCTGATCCTGGGCTATGTGTTTGAAGAAGATTACGAGATGCTGGTCCGCCTGGATATCCGGCCGGCCGTGTTTGACCTGGAGACGGCGGAGCTCCTTTCGGCGGAGGCTCTTCGCCAGGGTAAAGTTCTTCCGGTCCACATTGCGGTGGATACGGGCATGAGCCGGATCGGGTTAAGCGATGATGAAAGCGGACTTGCGCAGGCAGAAGAAATCGCTGCATGCAGAGGACTTGCCCTGGAAGGCATCTTTACACATTTTGCAAGAGCGGATGAAAAGGATAAGCAGAATGCGCTGAATGCAGCTAAGCGGTTTACGGATTTTATCGAAGCACTTGCGCAAAAGGGGATCCATCCGGCGATCCGGCACTGCTCCAACAGTGCGGGCATCCTCGAAATACCCGAGGTACAGCTGGATATGGTGCGGGCCGGCATCACGATCTACGGGATCTACCCCTCGGACGAGATGGACCGGGAGGCTAACCGGCTTTTCCCGGCGATGGAGCTGATCAGTCATGTTTCCTTTGTGAAGAAAATCCCGGAAGGGACCAGCGTCAGCTATGGCGGTACCTTTACAGCGGACAGGGACATGGAGGTGGCAACCATCCCGGTTGGCTACGGAGACGGATATCCCAGAAGCCTGAGCGGGCGCGGCTGTGTGCTCATCAGGGGCAGGCGCTGCCCGATCCTGGGGCGTGTATGTATGGACCAGTTTATGGTGGATGTTACCGGGATGGACGTGAAGCGCGGGGAAAGGGTCGTGCTGATGGGCCGCTGCGGGGAAGAGCTGATCAGTGTGGATGAGCTCGGAGCGCTGTCCGGCAGGTTCCCCTATGAATTCGTATGCGATATCGGAAAACGGGTTCCGAGAGTATATTCTTGACGGATAAAGTTTCAAATGCTATATTAAACAAATGGATTTTTGAGGAAAAGGAGATATTTATGTCAGGACATTCTAAGTTTGCGAACATCAAGCATAAAAAGGAAAAGAACGATGCAGCCAAGGGCAAGATTTTTACGATCATCGGTCGTGAGATCGCCATTGCAGTTAAGGAAGGCGGCCCGGATCCCAATAATAACAGTAAGCTGCGCGACGTGATCGCGAAGGCAAAAGCCAACAATATGCCCAACGATACGATCGACCGCGGAATCAAGAAGGCGGCCGGCGATATCGGCTCCGTGAACTATGAGCATGTGACCTATGAAGGTTACGGCCCGGGCGGTATCGCGATTATCGTAGAAGCGCTCACAGACAACCGGAACCGTACCTCCGCAAATGTCCGCAGTGCATTCACGAAGGGCAGCGGCAGCATCGGCACCCAGGGCTGTGTGTCCTATATGTTTGATCAGAAGGGACAGATCGTGATCGATAAGGAAGAGTGCGATATGGACAGTGACGATCTGATGATGATCGCGCTCGACGCCGGTGCTGAGGATTTCAATGAGGAAGAGGACAGCTACGAGGTGATCACGGCGCCGGATGATTTTTCCGCCGTCCGCGAGTCGCTGGAGAAGCAGGGGATTCCCATGGCTTCTGCGGATATCACTATGATTCCTCAGAACTATGTGGCGCTTGCCGATGAGAATTCTCTCAAGCAGCTGAACCGCACCCTGGACCTGCTCGATGACGATGATGATGTGCAGGCTGTTTATACCAATCTTGACGAATAAAACAGGTCCCATTTTTATCAGATTCAGGCGGGAGTACCTATGAACAGTTATCAGACAGCGATCGAATCCATGCAAAGGCTCCTGGATAAGGATGTCTCGGCACTGGATACCTTTAATCGCAAGAACTATACCGCCAGCTTTACGCGGATGTATCAGCAGTTTGTCCCGGCATTCGATGCGATCGAAGAGCTCTATCACACAGTGAAAGAGCCGGATGCGATGCTGGCAAATATGGCACAGGCTCTGACCGACAGTGCCATCAGGCAGCTGGAAGCCTTAGGGCGGAAGCATGCGAAGGACAATGCACTGATGAATTTCAACATGCAGCTGGCAGTCTTTGTGTATCCGGCGATTCTGCACTATAAAGGGGATTCGTCCCGGCCTCTTACGGAAGCCATTCAGAAAAGCTGGAAAGAAGCCTTCCCGAAGTCGAATGTGCAGGCCGCGGAGATGGAATATATCGAAAAAGGATTTCACAGGAAGTTCTGTTATATTACCACAGCAGTCTGTACCACACAGGGAAAACCGGATGACTGTTATGAGCTGACACTTCTTCGGCAGTACAGGGACGGTTATCTGGCAGGCCTTGAAAACGGAGAGGAAATGATCACTCAGTATTATGATGTGGCGCCGACGATCGTCCGCCATATCAACGAGCGGCCAGAGCGCGAAGCGATCTATGCCGGAATCTGGGAGGATTACATTTCTCCCTGTATTCATATGATCGAGGAAGGACGAAAAGAGGACTGCCGTCTGCTGTACATGCAGATGGTATATGATCTTCAGGATCGGTATTTCCGGGAGTATACGACATGAGTATTTTACAGTCGATTTTTCTGGGACTGATACAGGGACTCACCGAGTTTTTGCCGGTGAGCAGTTCGGGACATCTTGCCATTGCGCAGAATCTGTTCCACATTGATACCGGGAACAGTATTCTGTTCAATATTCTGCTGCATGTGGCGACAGTGCTGGTGGTGATCTGGTATTTCCGTACCGATATATGGATGCTGATTCTCGCCGTGTTTGGGATGATCGGCGACGCCGCGGCAAACGTCAGGATCCGTCAGCGCAACAAAACGCTTTCACAGCCGGTTCCTCTCCGGCGGATTGTCAAGAACAATTACCGGAAATATGCACTTTTACTGATCGTGGCCACGATCCCGACCGGTATCATCGGCGTCCTCGGGAAAAAGCTGATTTCCGATGCCAGCAGCTCGCTGCTTGTTCCGGGTATCTGCCTGATCATCACCGGCATTTTACTGCTGGTCAGTGACCGGGTGGAGAATACGGTAAAAATTCCGCAGGATATCCGGTATCAGGAGGCTGCGATCGTAGGTATCGCACAGGGTTTTGCCACACTTCCCGGACTGTCCCGTTCCGGGACGACGATCGCCGCTTCGCTGCTGTGCGGATTTGACCGTATGTTTGCAGTGCGGTTTTCCTTTATCCTGTCCGTCCCTGCGATCTTAGGCGCAGCGATTCTGGAGATCGGGGATGTCGGTTCCGAAACCATTACGGCCGCAGCGGCAGGTACCTATGCAGCCGGGATGATCACGGCAGCTGTAGTCGGGTTCGTGTGTATCCGGATCATGCTTGCCACAGTGCGTAAAAGGAAAACCCGTTACTTCGCGTTTTACTGCTTTGCAGCAGGGATTCTGGCAATTGCAGGGAAATTTCTACTGCGGGGATGACCTTCCCTGTTTGAAAGGGATTGAGTTTGTTTGAAAAGAGAGAACATGGCTGAAAAGAAAAAAACGACTGCGGCCGGGAAGCCGCGCTCAGGGTCAGGCACACGTTCTGCTTCTGCAAAAAAAAGCGCAGGGAAGAAATCTGCCGGTGCTGCCGGAAGGCGCACCGGCAATTTGGCTGTAAAAAAGAACGTTTCCGGCGGCCGGAAGGCGGTTCCCGAGCGGGAATTTATCGACTATGCGCTGTATCTGGAAATCATTCTCTGGATCATTCTTGCGTTCGCGGTGCTCTCGTTCATCAGCTTTTTCGGTGTCGGAGGAGCGCTTGGAAGAGCTCTGTCCGACCGGATCTTCGGTACATTCGGAATTCTGGCATATCTGCTGCCGTTCCTGGTATTCTTTCTTGCGGCATTCCTGATCGCCAATCCACGCAGCAGGATCGCCCGAATCAAAACGATCGCGGCATTGCTTCTGTATCTTGTACTGTGCGGAGCGATGCAGATGGTGCTTGTAGGCTACAGCAGCGGTTATGAGCTCATGGAATACTATGAGGCCGGCCGGATGTATCATACAGGAGGCGGACTGATCGGCGGACTGATCCTGACCGCTCTGTGTCCCTATCTGGGAACCATCGGAAGCGCCATCATTCTTGCGTTTCTCGCCGTGATTCTGGTGATACTCATTACCCAGCATTCGATCTTCCGGGATCTTCGCAGGGGGACCGGTGCGGTTGCGCGCAGAACGCGCAGCGCCCGGCAGCAGCGCCGGGAACGTTCCCGCGTATGGCGCGAGGAGAGGGCCGCTGCACGTGAAGAGAAAGCCGCTTTGCGTGAGGAGAAAGCTGCTCTGCAGCAGGAGCTGGCTGCACAGCGTGAGGAGAAGCTTCGCGAAAGGAACCGGCTGGAGGAAAAGGATTCCAAAGCTGCTCGTCCATCTCCCGCGCAGCGGTCGAATGAGATGAAGGAAAATGCGCAGGCTGGCTCCTGGAAGATCCGCGGATCGAATCTTCTGGACCTGGATCTTGGACTGACGCATGAACCGGAGGAGGAAAGCGCATTAGCGTTCAAACAGGAACCTCGGGCCATGCAGCAGCTGCGCCAGAACCTGAAGAAGGAAACTGCCCCGGCACAGGAGGAAGAACGACCCGCTGCGGAAGTGAGAAGTACGCGGATCTCGGGAATGGTAATGGATCCGGAGCCGGAGGAAGAATTCGACGAGGATCCGGCACCTTCTGCATCTTTGGATGTAAAGGCGTCAAAGGAATCTTCAAAAGGCTCATTAAAGGAAGCGCCAGGGGAAGCAAAGGCGAAAAAAGCCGGAAATGCGAAAAAGGGCCAGGCAGGGGAAAGCGGCAGCACAGATGCCATGCAGGCTGCTCCCGCCTCCGGAAGATCCAGGCCCTCTGCTGAGGAAATCCAGGAAGGTATCCGGGATGTGGAGGATCAGATCCAGCAGACGGAGGAAAAGCCGGTCCGGGTCTACACCTACCCGGATATCGAACTGCTGCGTAAGCCCGGAAAGGGAAAAAACAGCAATACACGGGATGAACTGATGAAAACAGCTGTGAAGCTGGAGGAGGTTCTGCAAAGCTTTGGCGTAAACGTCACGGTTACCGATGTATCCTGCGGACCAGCCGTCACCAGGTTTGAGATGATGCCTGCCCAGGGAGTAAAGGTCAATAAGATCCTTTCCCTGCAGAACGACATTCAGCTGGGACTTGCAGCGGAATCGCTGCGTATCGAGGCGCCGATCCCCGGAAAATCCGCGATCGGAATCGAGATTCCGAATAAGGAGAAGAACAGTGTCCTGCTCCGGGAGGTCCTTGAATCGGATACCTTCCGTCAGAGCAAGGCCAGGATTCCGTTCGGTGTCGGCCGGGACATTGCCGGAAAGATCATTGTCTCCGACATCCACAAAATGCCGCATCTGCTTGTGGCAGGTGCGACCGGCTCCGGAAAATCCGTGTTTATCAACACCCTGATCCTGAGCATTCTGTACAAGGCCAATCCCGACGAGGTGAAGCTGATCATGGTGGATCCAAAGGTGGTTGAGCTGAGCGTGTACAATGGGATTCCGCATCTGCTGATTCCGGTGGTTACGGATCCGAAGAAGGCTGCAGGGGCACTGAACTGGGCCGTGGCCGAGATGGACCGCCGCTATAAGCTGTTTTCCACAGTGGGCGCGCGCGAGATCCGTGGCTACAATCAGCATATTGATGCACTGGGGGACGATATTCCCGAACAGGACCGCCCTGCAAAGCTTCCGATGATCGTGATTATCGTCGACGAGCTGGCCGATCTGATGATGGTGGCGGGGAACGATGTCGAGGATGCGATCTGCCGTCTGACCCAGCTTGCAAGAGCAGCCGGAATTCATCTGGTGATCGCAACGCAGCGGCCTTCCGTGGATGTCATCACCGGTCTGATCAAGGCGAATATGCCCTCGCGAATCGCTTTCTCGGTTTCCTCCGGAACGGATTCGCGGACGATTCTCGACCAGGTCGGTGCGGAAAAGCTGCTCGGCAACGGCGATATGCTCTTCTTCCCGCAGGCCTATAAGCAGCCGATCCGTGTACAGGGCGCCTTTGTCGATGACGATGAGGTCGCTTCGGTCGTTGCCTTCCTGAAGGAGAATAACGGCGGCGAGGAAATGGCGAAGGACCTGGCAGCACAGATGGAGGCAATGGAAAAGTCCATTGCGACTGCCGGCTCCGGCGGAGGCGGCTCCGATCAGGATGAGCTGTTTGCCCAGGCGGGACGCTTTATCATCGAAAAAGACAAGGCATCGATCGGCATGCTGCAAAGGTGGTTCAAGATCGGCTTCAACCGTGCGGCCAGGATCATGGATCAGCTCTCGGAGGCCGGCGTAGTAGGGCCTGAGGAGGGGACAAAGCCGCGGCGCGTGGAGATGTCCATGGAGCAGTTTGAGAATTATCTGGAGCAGAATGGGTAAAGGCAGAAAACAGCCCGGAAAATCGGATTTTTGTAAAAGCATTGTACTTTTTTTCAGGATGATTTATACTGTCCTATGGCAGACTGATTTGCAGGGCTGCCGCCTGTCATATTTCATTCATTAGTTGGAGGTGTATCATTCATGTACAGGATACTGGAAGCAAGAAACCTTGCGGGCAATATCTACGAAATGGTCGTAGAAGCACCCCGCGTCGCCAAGCGCGCGCTCCCCGGTCAGTTTGTCATTGTCAAGCTGAATGAGAAAGCGGAGCGTATTCCGCTGACGATCTGTGATTATGACCGTGAAAAGGGAACCATCACGATCGTATTTCAGCCGGTAGGGGCAAGTACTTCGAAATATGTTTCCCTGAAAGCAGGCGACGCATTCATGGATTTCGTGGGTCCGCTCGGACAGCCTTCTGATCTGTGTACCGAACCTCTTGAGGAGGTAAAAAAGAAAAAGATCCTTTTTGTGGCCGGTGGTGTAGGAACTGCTCCTGTTTACCCGCAGGCAAAATGGCTTCATGAGCATGGCATCGAGTGCGACGTGATCATCGGAGCAAAGACTAAGGATCTTGTTATTCTCGAGGAAGAAATGAAGCAGGTGGCAAACACCTATGTGACTACGGACGATGGTTCCTACGGCCGCAGCGGTATGGTCACCAAGTGCATAGAGGATCTGATCGCGGAAGGCCATGTATATGATCACTGTGTGGCGATCGGTCCGATGATCATGATGAAATTCTGCTGCCTTACCACAAAGAAGCTCGGGATTCATACCGTTGTCAGCATGAACCCGATCATGGTGGACGGTACCGGAATGTGCGGAGCATGCCGTCTGATCGTAGGCGACGAAGTGAAATTTGCCTGTGTGGACGGACCGGAATTCGACGGTCATCTGGTAGATTTTGATGCTGCAATGAAGAGAGCTACGCTTTACAAGACCGAAGAAGGAAGAGCCATGCTGGCATATCAGGAAGGGGAAACCCACCACGGCGGATGCGGACAGTGCGGAGGTGACAAATAATGGGCGACGTATTAAAGAAAGTACCTGTAAGAGAGCAGGATCCCCAGGTTCGTGCAACGAACTTCGAAGAGGTCTGTCTCGGTTATAATCGTGAAGAGGCAATGGAAGAGGCGGAGCGCTGCCTGCACTGCAAAAATGCAAAGTGCATCCAGGGCTGCCCGGTCAATATTGACATTCCGGGATTTATCGCTCATGTCAAGGAAGGGGATTTCGAGCAGGCATATCAGGTGATCTCCAAGTCCAGCGCACTTCCGGCCATCTGCGGCCGTGTGTGCCCGCAGGAGACACAGTGCGAAGGAAAATGCATCCGTGGCATCAAGGGCGAAGCGGTTTCCATCGGCAAGCTGGAGCGCTTTGTTGCGGACTGGGCCTGCGAGAACGGCATCAAGCCGATTCCGGCCAGCGAAAAGAACGGTCACAAGGTAGCCGTGATCGGTTCCGGTCCTTCCGGACTGACCTGCGCAGGCGACCTTGCGAAGATGGGATATGACGTCACGATCTTTGAAGCACTTCATAAGGCAGGCGGCGTGCTGGTGTACGGTATTCCGGAATTCCGTCTTCCGAAGGACAAGGTCGTTGCCAAGGAAGTGGAAAATGTACGTTCCCTCGGCGTAAAGATCGAGACCAACGTTATCATCGGCAAGTCCGTTACCATCGACGAACTGCTCAAGGATGAGGGCTTCGATGCGGTATTCATCGGTTCCGGCGCAGGCCTTCCGATGTTCATGGGCATTCCGGGCGAGCAGGCCAAGGGCGTGTTCTCCGCAAATGAGTTCCTTACCCGCAACAACCTGATGAAGGCCTTCCGTGAGGATTATGATACACCGATTTCCTGCGGAAAGAAGGTATGCGTCGTGGGCGGCGGCAACGTGGCAATGGATGCTGCAAGAACAGCCCTTCGTCTTGGTGCCGAAGTACATATTGTTTACCGTAGAAGTGAAGCCGAGCTTCCTGCCAGAGCCGAAGAAGTGCATCATGCGAAGGAAGAGGGCATCATCTTCGATCTGCTCACCAATCCGACCGAAATCCTGGTGGACGAGAATGACAATGTCACTGGAATCCGCCTGATCAAGATGGAACTTGGCGAGCCGGATGCCTCCGGAAGAAGACGTCCTGTTGAAATTCCGGGCTCCGAGTACGAGGTCGAGTGTGATACCGTGATCATGGCCCTGGGTACCTCCCCGAATCCGCTGATCTCCTCCACGACCTACGGGCTGGATGTAAACCGCCGCAAATGCATCGTTGCGGAAGAAGAGACCGGCGCGACCTCCAAGGAAGCGGTTTATGCCGGCGGCGATGCCGTAACCGGTGCAGCAACAGTTATCCTGGCCATGGGCGCAGGAAAGGTTGCCGCAAAGGGTATCGACGAGTATATCCGCAGCAAACACTGATAAAAACATTCGGGGATCAGCAAAGGGGCTTTGAGGATGAACATTCGGATCGCTGCCGTCGGCAAACTGAAGGAGCATTACTGGCGGGATGCCGTCAGTGAATATGAAAAGCGCCTCGGAAGATACTGCAGCATCATCATCAAAGAGGTGCCCGATGAGCGCACGCCCGACTGCCCCAGCAAACGGGAGCGGGAGCTGATCCTCTCGAAAGAAGGCGAGAGGCTTTTGAAACAGATCCCGGACGAAAGCCTGTGCATTGCACTGGCGATCGCCGGAAAACGGTTTGATTCTGAGGGCCTCTCGGACTATCTCAAGCAGCAGATGGATCATGGAATCTCCGATATCACCTTCGTGATCGGCGGTTCCCTGGGCTTGTCAGCCGAGGTGCTCGGCCGGGCAGATCTGCTGCTTTCTTTTTCCGATTTTACATTTCCGCACCAGTTAATGCGGGTCATCGCGCTGGAGCAGATTTATCGGAGCTTCCGGATCATGAAGAATGAACCGTATCATAAATAGAAGGTACAGGGGTTTATGGGTATGGTGGAACGGATCATCAGCATTCCTGCCGAGCACGAGCAGAATGTTTTCGGGCAGTTCGACGAATATATTCGGAAGATCGAACGCACATTTCAGGTCACTGTCGTCGGACGTGACGGGACAACGCGGATTCTCGGCAGCGAATACAATGCCGACCGGGTGCTGCATATTCTGGAGAATCTTGTGGAGCTCTCCCGCAGAGGAACACAGATCACACAGCAGAATGTGGATTATTCGATTGCTCTTGCCATGGAGGAAAAGGAGAGTGCACTGATCGAGATCGACAGCGATCTCATCTGTCATACCATCAACGGGAAACCGGTAAAGCCTAAGACTCTTGGCCAGAAGGCTTATGTGGACGCCATCCGCAAAAAGATGATCACCTTCGGGATCGGTCCGGCCGGAACCGGCAAGACCTATCTGGCGATGGCGATGGCAGTGACTGCATTTAAAAATGAAGAAGCCGGAAGGATCATTATGACCAGGCCGGCAATCGAAGCAGGTGAGCGGCTGGGCTTTCTGCCCGGGGATCTGCAGAGCAAGGTCGATCCTTATCTGCGGCCGCTGGATGATGCTCTCTATCAGATCATGGGGCCGGAGAGCTATCAGAAAAATATGGAAAAGGGCCTCATCGAAGTAGCACCTCTCGCCTATATGAGAGGAAGGACCCTGGACAATGCCTTTATCATCCTGGACGAGGCACAGAACACGACTCCCGCCCAGATGAAAATGTTTCTGACCCGGATCGGGTTCGGATCCAAGGTGATCGTCACGGGGGATATGACCCAGAAGGATCTTCCCGCAGAACAGGTTTCCGGGCTGGAGATGGCCCTGAAGGTTCTGAAAGGGATTGATGATATTGCATTCTGCGAGCTTACCGGAAAGGATGTTGTCCGCCATCCGCTGGTGCAGAAGATCGTGGTTGCCTATGACCGGTATGAGGAAAAGCAGAGGGAGCTGAAGGCAAAGCGGCAGGCCCCAAAGGGCGGCGGAAGCATCTACCACCGGTAACAGGTTGCAGCCAACAGGTAACAGGGAACCGATAACAGGTTAACGCGCGGCCCGGATGCCGCCAGGATGAGGAAGCACATGACATTAAATTATGAAACAGAGATCCCGGTCGAAACACTTGCGTCCGTCTTCGGGGAGATGGATCCTGAAAAGACAGCGCACAGGGTGATCGTGGAGGCTCTTGAAAAAATCGGCTGTCCCTTCGAGGCACAGGTGAATCTGCTGCTGACGGATGACGATGCGATCCACGAAATGAACCGGCAGTTCCGGGGAATCGACCGTGCGACGGATGTGCTGTCCTTCCCGATGCTTTCCTTTGAGACACCCGGTGATTTTTCCTTCCTGGATGAGGAGGGGAGCATGGATGCGGACTGCTTTGACCCCGGGAGCGGGGAACTGCTTTTAGGGGATATTGTCGTCAGTGTGGATCACTGCATTGCCCAGGCAAACGCATATGCGCACAGCATTACCCGTGAGTATGCTTTCCTGATCGCACACAGTATGCTGCATCTTTGCGGATTTGATCATCTGGATGCAGCACAGGAAAAGGAAATGTTTTCCCGTCAGGAGCTTATCCTGCAGGAGCTTGGCATTACACGATAAGCTGGATGACCCGGTTTCCAGAAGAAACGGATCATTGATGGAACCGTTCATTGGTCGAACCGATCACTGATGAAACTGATCATGATAGAATCCGGAAGGAAAGGAGGAAGTGCTTTCCAGTGGAAAAGCACAAAAGGCGTATGAATAAAATTGGAAAAATAGCTGTAGCAGCTCTGATGGGGATGACGCTTCTGGCCGGAACGGCTCTGGCGGAGGATACCTGCATCAGCTCCCTTACCGGTGAGAGTGTCCCGGTGTCGATCGGACGCAAACGTCCGATTGCGGTCATGTTCAACAATATTATCGATGCCATTCCGCAGTACGGTATCTCCAAAGCCGGTGTGACCGTGGAGGCAGAGGTGGAAGGCCTGATCACCCGTATCATGGGGATCATGGAGGATTATGAGGACGCAGGCCGCATCGGCTCCGTGCGAAGCGCCCGCAATTATTACTATTACTTTGCCAGAGAATATAATGCAGTATACTGTCATTACGGACAGTGCCCGTATGCACTTCCGCTGCTTTACCTGGATTCCACTCTGCGCTTAAGCTCCGGTGAGCTGGGCGATCAGGAGGAGATCATGTATTACCGCGCGGATGACCGGGTGGCACCGCATGATGTATTTTTCAACTGGGCCAGGGTGCAGGACGCGATCGCGGCAAAAGGCTATGACATGAACCTGCCGGGAGACTACGACCGGAGCGGCAATTTCGCGGACGAAGATTATACCCCGGACGGGGAGACGGCCTATATCGTGCTCCCGGGCTACGGGTTCAACCATGCGCGGTTTGAGTACAATGTGGAAGATCACCGCTATTACCGGTTCCAGTACGGAGAGCCGCACATCGATGCCGACAACGGAGAGCAGCTTTCCTGCAAGAATATCATTCTGCAGTACTGTGACAGTCAGCCCTTCGATGACAACGGATATCTGTGGACCGATGTCACAACAGGCGGCCGCGGAAAATTCATCACCAACGGCAAGGCGATCGACATCACCTGGGAAAAGGCCGTTTCAAAGGACAATTCTACCTTTATCGTGGACATCAACACACCGAATGTGACGGTTCCGCTTTATACCGGTGATTTCACCGAAACGAAATACTATGATATGAACGGCAACCCGATCAAGCTGAACCGCGGCAATACCTGGATCTGCCTGATTCGGAATTCTGCGGCCGAAAAGGTGGTCGTCTCGGATGATTACAGCATTCCGAGTGATATTTCCGATTGATGACGATGTCTTGATCATAAACAGCCAACTTCGGAGGGGGAGAGCGTGAGCAGTAAACGAAGCAGTTCCAAGAATTTCCTTGTACAGGGAACCATTCTGGCAGCAGCATCCATCATCGCAAAGGTGATCGGGATGGTGTACCGTGTACCGCTGACCAATATTCTCGGGGACAGCGGGAACAGCTATTATTCAACCGCCAATGAAATCTATTCCATTGTGCTGATGATCTCCTCCTTTTCAATCCCGCTGGCGGTTTCCCGCCTGATGGCGGAACGGATCGGGAAGGGAGAGTACAAAAACGCCAACAAGGTGTTCATGTGCGCGATGCGCTTTGCGGTGATCGCGGGTGCGGTCATGTCGCTTCTGACCTATGCCTTCGCGGGCCTGTTCACCAAATATGTGATGAATTTTGAGCTGGCCAGGTTTGGTCTGCGTGTCATTGCTCCGGCGATTCTGATATTTTCCATCACGGGAACCTTCCGCGGGTATTTTCAGGGTTTCGGGTCCATGGAGCCCACCGCGGTATCGCAGGTGATCGAGCAGATCGTGAATGCGGTCGTATCCGTGATCTGTGCCGGGATCCTGTTCCGGTACGGGATGACGCTTGCAGCTAAAGAGAATAATCCGCTGCTTGGCCCGGCCTGGGGCGCGGCCGGAGGAACCTTCGGCACGGTCGCCAGTGTTACGGTGGCCATGATCTTCATGATGATCATGTATCTGCGCAGCCGCGGCTCCTTTGACCGGAAAATGCGCAGGGATACCACCAATCATCGTGAATCCTCCAGGCAGATCTATCGCCTTTTGATTGCAACGATCCTGCCGATCATTCTGAGCACACTGATCTACAATATCAGCAATGTCATTGATCAGGGCATTTTCAACGCGGTCCTGAAGGGACAGGGCTATGTGGAGGAGCAGTATTCCATCATCTGGGGAATCTACACCGGAAAATACCGCGTCCTGATGAATGTGGTGCTGTCTCTTGCCTCTTCACTGGGTCCGGCCATCGTTCCGTCCATGACGATCGCGATCGGTTCGGGCAACCGCAGGGATGCGCGGGAGAAGATCGCCATGGCTGTGCGGTATACGATGATTTTCTCGATTCCCTGTGCGTTCGGTCTGGCAGCCCTTGGCGGTCCGGTCATCACGATGCTGTTCCATCCGCAGACCGGGATGCCGCTTTCGATCGGGATCATGCAGGCCGGTGCACCGATGATCATTCTGTATGCGCTTTCCACGCTTACGACCTCAGTTCTGCAGGGGCTTGGCAGGCTGCGCCAGCCTGTGATCAATAACGCCATTGCACTGGTGATCCATCTGATCGCTCTGGTGGTGATGCTGCGGGAATTCAATCTGAATATTTATGCGGTCATCTATGCAAATACGCTTTTTGCACTGATCGTCTGCATTCTGAATGCGTTTGCCATCGGACGGGCGATCGGCTACCGGCAGGAGGTCTATCGTACCTTCTTTATCCCCGTGGTCGTTTCTGCGATCATGGCATTTGCCGCCTATGCAGTCTACAGCCTGTTCCATCTGCTGTTCGGCGTGACGATCTCGACGATTGCGGGCATTCTGGCAGGAGCGTTCGTCTATGCCGTCGGACTGGTTGCGTTCCGCGGAATCACGGCCGCTGAAATTGCATCCCTGCCGAAGGGGAGTGTGGCGCTGCGGTTCTTCCGCAGGCTCGGCCTGATCCGGTAAACGGCCGGCGAACGGAAATCAAGAAAGGATAAAAACAAAGCGTGATAACCGAAAAGGATCTTGCAAGGATCAACGAACTTGCACGTAAGTCAAAGGCTGAGGGACTTTCCGAAGCCGAAATGCAGGAGCAGAAAGTCCTGCGCCAGAAATACATACAGGCAGTCCGCGCCAATCTGCGCAGCCAGCTGGATCAGATCGATGTGATCGGTCCGGACGGCAGTGTGGAGAATCTCGGTGAAAAGCATGGTGCGAAAAGCGCGCACAGCGGAGACTGATGATGCTGGATTATACCATTACAACGGAAAACAGCGCTGCTCCCGAGACGGAACCGCAGCGGCAGCAGTTTTTTATTGAGAAATGCCGGCTGTATGTGGAGGATTTCCGCATCCGTACCGGGAGAACGCCGACTGCAAATATCCGCACCTTCGGATGCCAGATGAATGAGCGCGATTCCGAGAAGCTGCGCGGCATTCTTGCACAGGCGGGATATGAGCTGACGGAGCAGGAGGATGCGGATCTTGTGATCTACAATACCTGTACCGTCCGGGAGAATGCGAACCTGAAGGTCTATGGCCGTCTGGGGTACCTGAATGGCCTGAAGAAGAAGAACCCACTGATGCGCATCGTCCTGTGCGGATGTATGATGCAGGAGAAGGAGGTCGTTGAGAAGATCCGCAAAAGCTATCCGTTTGTGGATCTGATCTTCGGGACTCATAATATCTGGCAGTTTGCCGAGCTGCTCTGCAGAATGCATGAGAGCCGCTCGATGCTGGTGGAGCTGTGGGAGAGTACCGATCAGGTGGTGGAGGAGCTGCCTGCGCAGCGCACCTACGCATTTAAATCCGGCGTCAATATCATGTACGGGTGCAACAACTTCTGTACCTACTGCATTGTTCCCTATGTGCGGGGACGGGAACGCAGCCGGGAGCCGAAGGACATTCTGCGTGAGGTGGAGGCGCTTGCCGCCGACGGCGTTGTTGAGGTCATGCTGCTTGGACAGAACGTGAATTCCTATGGCAGGACACTGGAGCATCCGGTCAGCTTTGCATCCCTGCTGCGCGAGGTGGAAAAGGTCGAGGGAATTCAGAGGATTCGTTTTATGACCTCTCATCCGAAGGATCTTTCCGATGAGCTGATCGAGGTGATGGCGGATTCCGAAAAGATCTGTCCGCATCTGCATCTTCCGCTTCAGTCCGGGAGCAGTGCTCTGCTGCATCGGATGAACCGCCACTATACGAAAGAAAGCTATCTTGCACTTTGTGAAAAGCTGCGCGCGCGCATTCCGGAGCTTTCGCTGACCACCGATATTATCGTGGGCTTCCCCGGGGAAACGGAGGAAGATTTTCAGGAAACCCTGGACGTGGTGCGTCGCGCTCGCTATGACAGTGCCTTTACCTTCGTCTATTCGAAGCGGACGGGAACACCGGCGGCCTCCTACCCCGATCAGGTGAGTGAGGAAGTTGTAAAGGACCGCTTTGACCGGCTGCTGGCTTTGGTGCAGGAAACCGGTAAGGAGCAGATCAGCCGCTTTACGGGGCGGACGATGCCGGTTCTGGTGGAGCATGTCAACACACAGGATCCGGGTCTGGTGACAGGACGTATGTCCAACAATCTGATCGTTCATTTTCCCGGGGATGCACAGCTGATCGGAACCATCGTCCCGGTCACACTGACCGAGTGCAAGGGCTTTTATTTCATGGGAGAGCAGACAATTGGGTGAGTTTACACCGATGATGAAAAAGTATCTCGAGACCAAGGAGCAGTACAGGGACTGTATTCTCTTTTATCGCCTCGGGGACTTTTATGAGATGTTTTTTGATGATGCGGTTACCGCATCACGGGAGCTGGAGATCACGCTCACTGGAAAAGACTGTGGTATGGAGGAACGGGCACCTATGTGCGGCGTTCCTTTTCATGCTGTGGATAATTATCTGAACCGGCTGGTCGCGAAGGGCTACAAGGTCGCGATCTGTGAGCAGGTGGAGGATCCGAAGACGGCGAAGGGGCTGGTAAAGCGGGAAGTGATCCGCATTGTCACCCCGGGGACCAATCTGGACACCCAGGCGCTGGATGCTTCCAGGAACAATTACCTGATGTCAGTGATCTACACCTCGGACCGGTTTGGGATCGCGGTCGCGGACATTACGACCGGGGCCTTTTTTGTGACGGAAACGGAGAGCGACCGCTCGCTCCTGGATGAGATCAGCCGTTATGCCCCTGCGGAGATCATCTGCAACCACGCATTTGCCGTGAGCGGCGTTGACCTCGAGGATCTGCGCGAGCGGCTTTCGGTCAGTATCTTTACGCTTGAGGACTGGTATTTTGACGATGCTTCCTGTGAAGGGGCGCTGAAGGAGCATTTTCATGTGTCTTCCCTTGCAGGTCTCGGGCTGGATGATTACAGCGGGGGAAGTGTTGCGGCGGGAGCACTTCTGCAGTATCTGCTGCAGACGCAGAAGACGGATCTGTCGAATATGACTACCGTGACTCCTTACCGTTCCGGAAAATTCATGATCCTCGACACCTCCACAAGACGAAATCTGGAGCTTTGTGAAACGCTGCGGGAAAAGCAGAAGCGCGGTAGTCTTCTGTGGGTGCTGGACCGCACGAAAACAGCCATGGGGGCCCGGATGCTGCGCTCTTTTCTGGAACAGCCTCTGATCGATTCGGAGGAGATCGAAAAACGGCTGGATGCAGTTGAAGAATTCAACGCGCACATCAGTCTTCGCGAGGAGCTGCGGGAGTACCTCAATCCGGTGTATGATCTGGAGCGCCTGATCAGCCGGATCAGCTACCGGTCGGCCAATCCCAGGGATCTGATCGCCTTTGGCGCCTCTCTTGAAATGGTTCCGCCGATCAAGGCGATTCTGCGGGACTGCAGCAGTGAACTGCTATGTAAGCTGCGGGAGGAGCTGGACGAGCTCAGGGATATCACGGATCTGATCAGCCGCGCGATCATGGAGGATCCGCCCATCAGCGTGCGGGAGGGCGGCTTTATCCGTGACGGCTACAGTGCCGAGGTGGATGCGCTGCGGCATGCGAAGACCGACGGAAAAAGCTGGCTGGCAAAGCTCGAGGCCACCGAGCGCGAAAAGACAGGGATTAAGAATCTCCGGGTGAAATACAATAAGGTGTTCGGTTACTATCTGGAGGTGACCAATTCTTTTCTGAATCAGGTCCCGGACTATTACACCCGGAAGCAGACGCTCACAAATGCGGAACGCTTCATTACACCTGAGCTCAAGGAGCTGGAGGATACCATTCTCGGTGCGGAGGATAAGCTGTATTCCCTGGAATACCATCTGTTCTGTGAGGTACGGGATACCATCGGCGAGAATATTGTCCGCATTCAGAATACCGCGAAGGCGCTGGCCGGGCTGGACGTTTTTGCGTCACTTGCCTATGTGGCCGATCACAACCACTATGTGCGTCCTGCTATTCACAACAAAGGGACGATCGAGATCCGGGGAGGCCGGCATCCGGTCGTGGAGAAGATGATCAAAAATGATCTGTTTATTCCCAACGACACGGTGCTGGATCACCGCAAAAACCGGGTGGCGATCATCACCGGCCCGAACATGGCCGGAAAATCGACTTACATGCGGCAGAGTGCCCTGATCGTTCTGATGGCGCAGATCGGCAGCTTTGTGCCGGCCGATTCGGCGAAGATCGGGCTGGTGGACCGCATTTTTACCAGGGTAGGTGCTTCGGATGATCTGGCCAGCGGGCAGAGCACCTTTATGGTGGAGATGACGGAGGTTGCAAACATCCTGAGAAATGCCACCAGAAACAGCCTGCTCATCCTGGATGAGATCGGACGCGGGACAAGTACCTTTGACGGTCTTTCGATTGCCTGGGCGGTGATCGAGCATATCTGCAACCCGAAGCTGATCGGTGCCAAGACCCTGTTCGCCACCCATTATCACGAGCTGACCGAGCTGGAGGGGAAGATCGACAGCGTGAGCAATTACTGCATCGCCGTCAAGGAGCAGGGGGATGACATTGTCTTCCTGCGCAAGATCATCAAGGGCGGTGCGGACCGAAGCTACGGGATCCAGGTCGCCAAGCTGGCCGGCGTGCCCGAAAGTGTGATCGAGCGGGCAAAGGAGCTGCTCTCGCAGCTCTCGGATGCGGATATTACGGAACGGATCGCTCAGATCTCCGTAAGCACCGGGAAGGAAGCAGGCAAAGGAAAACGGACGCATGCATCACAGGAGGATCCGAATCAGATCTCGCTGTTTGATGCAGTGAAGGATGAGGATGTGCTGGAGGAGCTCAAAACATTGGACATTTCCAACATGACGCCGCTGGATGCTCTGAACACCCTGAACCGTCTGCAGAGCAGGCTGAAAAACCGCTGGTCGGGATCCTGAGGCCCTGATCCATGACTGGAAAAAGAAGAAACGTTCAGGCAGGAGAAGGCTCCTGACCGGCAGGAATACATGCGGGAGGAAGAAAGGATGCGCGAGATACATCTGCTCTCACCGGAGACCATCGATAAGATCGCGGCAGGAGAGGTCGTGGAGCGGCCCTCCTCGGTGGTGAAGGAGCTGGTTGAGAATGCGATCGATGCAGGGGCCGGTGCTGTGACGGTTGAGATCCGGGACGGAGGGACCTCAATGATCCGGATCACCGATAACGGGGAGGGAATCCCGGCCGATCAGATCCGGACAGCCTTTCTGCGGCATGCCACCAGCAAGCTGCTTCAGCTGGAGGACCTGGAGGCGATCGCCACACTGGGATTCCGGGGTGAGGCGCTTTCAAGCATTTGTGCTGTATCCATGACAGAGATGATCACCAAGACCGCCGGATCGCTGACCGGGGTACGTTACCGGATCGAGGGAGGCGTGGAGAAGGGTTTTGAGGAGATCGGAGCACCCGAGGGAACGACGATCCTTGTGCGAAATCTGTTTTACAATGTTCCTGCGCGGAAAAAGTTTCTCAAGTCCGCACAGACGGAAGCCGGGTATGTGAGTACCCTGATGGAACGGCTTTCCCTCTCACATCCGGACATCTCCTTCAAGCTCATCAGCAACGGACAGACAAAGCTGCATACCTCCGGCAATCACAGCCTGAAGGATATTATCTATTCGGTATATGGCAGAGAAGCGGCAAAAAATCTGCTGGAGGTGGAGTCGGACGTGGAGCCGGTCCGCATCCGGGGATTGATCGGGAAGCCGGTGCTTTCCCGCGGCAACCGGAATTTCGAGACGACCTTTGTCAATGGCCGCTATATTCGCAGCAGTATTCTGTCCCGGGCAATCGAGGAGGGATACGGCAATCATCTGATGCAGCACCGCTACCCGTTTACGGTTCTTTTTATCGACCTGCCCGGCGATCAGGTGGACATCAATGTTCATCCTGCAAAGATGGAGGTCCGTTTTTCCGACGCACCCGCAGTGTTTGACCGGGTGCGGGAGGCCGTAGCGCGCGCTTTTGAATCGAAGGAGCTGATCGTGGAGGCTGTGCCGGCGGGTGCAAGGGAGGAGCAGGCGCTCGCGCGGGAGGATCGACATATGCAGAGCGTTGCAATGGCGAAAAGTCCGGCGCCGGAGCCCTTTGAGCAGCTTAGAAAAACACTGCTGGCAAACAGTGACAGTCCCTACCAGCCGCGTTATCCCAGAAGAGAGCATGTCAGCAGCGTAAATGCTCCGGCTTTGCGGGCGGGGGCCGGAAGGCCCTGGACAGGCAGCGAGGACAATGCGGGTAATGCAGGCAGTGCAGACAAAACGATGCAGCTGCGTGAGGAGCCTGTTTCCTATGCAGCAGGGGCTGCCCCGGGTGCAGAGCATACGGGTGGGGGTTCCCGCCGTAACGAACAACCTGGGCAGAGTGGGCTCTTTCAGGAGGAGAATCAGCCTGCACATATTGAGGGGTCACAGCAGCCTGAGTACTCCGGGAAGCATCCGCAGGCTGAGTATACTGAGGGAATGCCGCAGGATGCTGACCACGCCGGGACAATGCCGCAGCCGGACCGGGCGGAAGAAATGCAGCAGGCGATTTCGATCGAAGGCACTCCAAAACAGATGGAACTGTCTGATGTGTCGGATGACCGGCTGCTTTCCAGGCAGAACCGGAAGGAGCATCGTATCATCGGCCAGATTTTTGATACGTACTGGATCGTACAGTTCCGTGATCAGATGTATATCATCGACCAGCATGCCGCCCATGAGAAGGTGAATTATGAACGTCTGAAGAAGCGGTTTGAGGAGCACACCTTTACTGCACAGCAGCTTTCGCCCCCGATCATCTGCACCCTTTCCCTGCAGGAGGAAAATCTCCTGGCAACGTACCGGGAATGCTTTGAGCGGATCGGATTTGAGATCGCTCATTTCGGGGGGCATGAATATCAGATCAGTGCTGCGCCGGACGGACTGCTCGGTGTGGAGGACCGGGAGCTGTTCACACAGATTCTGGATTCGCTTTCGGATCTCACCGGAAGTGTTTCGCAGGAACTGTTCAATGACCGGCTTGCAACGAAGGCCTGCAAAATGTCGGTAAAGGGCGGTGATCATCTGACTGCGGCCGAGGCGGATGCTCTGATCGGAGAACTGCTCGAGCTCGAGAACCCGTACAACTGTCCCCACGGAAGGCCTACGATCATTTCCATGTCGAAGTATGATCTGGAGAAGAAGTTCAAGAGGATCGTATGAGCGTGGCCGTTCGTTCGTGCGTACGGACAGATTCGTCACATCCCTGAGTAGTGGGTAAGACAGGATAACAGGAGAGATCATCAGTGGAAAATCAAACAGAGGGTATTCATGACGGCAGACCGCCTCTGGTGGTGCTGACCGGTCCGACAGCGGTCGGAAAAACGGCCGCCTCCATTCTGCTCGCAAAGCGGATCGGCGGAGAAATCATCTCAGCGGATTCCATGCAGGTATATCGCGGGATGGATATCGGGACCGCGAAGATCTCCTGCGCGGAGATGCAGGGGGTACCCCATCATCTGATCGATGTGCTGGATCCGGCTCAGCCCTTTGACGTTGTCCGGTTCCAGGCTCTTGCGAAGGAAGCGATCGGGGAGATTCTGTCCAGAGGAAAGATCCCGATTCTTGTCGGCGGAACCGGATTCTACATCCAGGCAGTTCTGTACGATATTGATTTTTCCGCGGAGGAGACCGACTATGCACTGCGCGCGCAGCTGGAGGAGGAGGCCCGCCGCATCGGCAAAGAAGCGCTTCATGAAAAGCTGGCGGAGGTGGATCCGGAATCGGCCGGGGCGATTCCGGCCGGGAACGTGAAGCGGGTGATCCGTGCACTGGAATATTATCAGAAAAACGGCAGGCCGATCTCCAGGCATAATCAGGAACAGCGTCAGAAAGAAAGCTTTTACCGGTCCGCCTATTTTGTGCTGACCGATGAGCGGGAAAAGATTTATGAACGGATCGATGCGCGCGTTGATGAAATGATCGCAGACGGACTGGTCAGTGAGGTCACCGCCCTGCGTGAACGCGGTTTTACGAAAGAAATGGTTTCCATGCAGGGAATCGGATACCGGCAGATTCTGGACTATCTTGACGGCGCATGCACGCTGGAGGAGGCGATTTCCAGAGTCAAACAGGAAACCCGCCATTTTGCCAAGCGTCAGCTTACGTGGTTTCGCCGGGAACGGGATGTGATCTGGCTTGAAAAAGCTTCGTTTGACACGCCGCAGGCGCTGGTGGAGCACATGACCGGCGTGCTGGCCTTAAAGGGCATTTTTTCACCGGCGGGAAAATAAAGGAAACACCGGAAGGAAAACCGATCGTCGTCTGCCAAATTATGGTTCGGGAGATGCATCTACAGCCGGGAGAAACAGGGTTTTCCCGGGAACAGAAATTCTTACACAGAAAAACAGAAGATACAGGAGAAACTAGGAATGCTGCAGTCGATGTACGGCGCCATGGGAATATCCAGAGAGGTATTTGCCTTTGGGGCAGAAATTGAGAAGGAACAAAAGGATCGCTTTGATCAGATTGACCGCATGGCAGAAGTCAATCAGCTGAAGGTGCTGATGGCAATGCAGAAAAACCGGATCAGTGCAGAGCACTTTAACGGATCCACGGGCTACGGATATAATGATGCGGGAAGAGACGGTCTGGAGGACGTATATGCGGATGTATTTCACACGCAGGCAGCGCTGGTGCGTCCGCAGATCACCTGCGGAACCCATGCGCTCTCGCTGGCCCTTTCCGCCAATCTCAGGCCCGGCGACGAGCTGGTTTCCATCAGCGGGAAGCCCTATGATACGCTGGAGGAAGTGATCGGGATCCGGCCGTCAAGAGGATCGCTTGCCGAGTATGGGGTAACCTACGCGCAGGTGGACCTGACGCCGGAGGGACATTTTGACTATGATGCGATCCGTGCCGCGATCGGGCCGAAGACCCGAATCGCTGCGATCCAGCGTTCCAAGGGATATCTGACCCGTCCGAGCCTGCCGGTGGAGGAGATCGGAGAGGCGATCGCGTTTGTCAAATCCATTGCGCCGGAGGTCCTGGTGATGGTGGACAACTGCTATGGGGAATTTGTCTGCGAGAAAGAGCCCTCGGACTACGGTGCGGATATGACCGTCGGGTCGCTGATCAAGAACCCCGGCGGCGGACTGGCGCCGATCGGAGGATATATTGCCGGCACAAAGGAATGCATCGAGAATTGCGCGGTGCGTTTGACTTCTCCCGGCCTTGGCCGGGAGGTCGGCGCTTCTCTTGACGTGATGCGCAGCCTTTATCAGGGCCTGTTCCTTGCGCCGACGGTCACGGCGGGAGCGCTGAAGGGTGCCGTGTTTGCGGCGAATCTCTATGAGCGTCTCGGTTTCAAAGTGATCCCTGATGGCAGGGCACCGCGTACGGACATTATACAGGCTGTGGAATTCGGGTTCCCCGAGGGAGTGATCGCCTTCTGCGAAGGGATCCAGGCCGCCGCACCGGTGGACAGCTACGTGACACCGGAGCCATGGGCAATGCCGGGATACGACAGTGATGTCATTATGGCAGCCGGAGCCTTTGTGCAGGGTGCGTCGATCGAGCTGAGCGCCGACGGTCCGATGAAGCCGCCCTATGCCGTGTATTTTCAGGGCGGACTGACCTGGCAGCATGCGAAGGCCGGAATCCTGATGTCACTGCAAAGATTGTATGAGAAGGGACTTGTAAAGCTATGATCCAGATCCAGCAGATCAAGCTCCGTCCGGATCACACCCGGGAGGACCTGGAGAGAAAAATACGCAGGGAGCTGGGCCTGAAGGATTCGCAGCCTCTGCAGTACCGGATCCTGCGTCAGTCCGTGGATGCGCATAAACGTCCGGATCTGTTTCTGGTGTATACCGTTGAGCTGTCACTGCCAAATGAGACTGCTGTTTTGAAACGATGCAGGAAAAACAGCCGTGTGGTGCGCAGTGAAAGAACGGTTTACCGGATGCCCCGTTTTTCAGGAGAGGGAAAGAATGAAGGACCGCGCCCGGTGATCATCGGTGCAGGTCCTGCAGGACTGTTCTGCGCTTATCTTCTTGCCCACGCGGGACTGCGGCCGCTGATTCTGGAGCGGGGAGGAAGTGTGGAGGAACGCTCGGAGGACGTCGCACGCTTCTGGGAGACCGGCCTGCTGGATCCGGAATCCAATGTCCAGTTCGGCGAGGGCGGCGCAGGCGCTTTCTCGGACGGAAAGCTGAACAGTGCGATCAAGGATCCGGACGGGCGTGTACGCTTTGTTCTGGAGACCTTTGCGTCCTTTGGCGCAGACCCCTCCGTGTGTTACAGCTACAAGCCCCACGTCGGAACCGATGTGCTTTCGCAGGTGCTGCGCAGCATCCGCAGCGAGATCGAACGACTGGGCGGAACATACCGCTTCCACTGCAGGGTCGACCGTATCCTGCCTGTTAAAGAAACCGCTGAAACCATAGAAACTGCTGAAACCGGTACCGAAGCCTTCCGTACACAGGTAAGCCGTACGCAGGTCAGCCATACGCAGGCACAATGCTGGCAGCTGAACATCCATCAAAACGGCAAAGACAGCGTACTGTATGCCAGTACGGTCGTACTGGCGATCGGACACAGCGCCCGGGATACCTACGCGATGCTGCAGAAGGAGGGACTGCCGATGGAGGCGAAGTCCTTTGCCGTCGGACTGCGTGTGATGCATCCTCAGAAATGGATCAATGATGCCATGTACGGGAAGGATTGTGCGTATGATTTCGGTGCAGCCCCCTATAAGCTCACCCATCGGGCGGAAAGCGGGAGAGGGGTGTATTCCTTCTGCATGTGCCCCGGCGGATACGTGGTAAATGCATCTTCGGAGGAGGGGATGCTGGCAGTGAACGGCATGAGCTATCACGACCGGGCCGGAGAAAACGCCAACAGCGCCATCGTCGTGACCGTGTCACCGGAGGATTACGCCGCGTGGAACGTGGGTAAGGCGCTGCCCGATCCGAAGAAGGATTCGCAGCCTGATCCGCAGCGTGATACCAAGAACCCTCTTGCGGGAATCGTCTTCCAGAGGATGCTCGAAAAAAAAGCTTATGAAGCCGGCAGCGGCATGATTCCGGTACAGCGGTTTGAGGATTATGAAAACAGACAGGAGGAAACGGAAAGCACCGGCCCCGGCGAAGTGGCCCCCTCCATAAAGGGAGCATGGAAAATCGCGAATGTTCACAGCATCCTTCCTGAAACGCTCACGGAAGCAATCTGCGAAGGCATGCACGCCTTCGGGAAAAAGATCAGCGGCTTCGATCATCCGGACACACTGCTGTGCGGAGTCGAAAGCAGAACATCTTCACCGGTTCGGATCCGCAGAGGGGAGACTTTCGAAGCCGAAGCCTTCCCGGGACTGTATCCCTGCGGCGAAGGCGCCGGCTACGCCGGCGGCATCACCTCGGCTGCCGTGGACGGCATGAAAGTAGCCGAAGCAATCATCCATCGTTTCGAAAATGGGACAGGGGACGGTTCTCTGTCCCAGACAAAATGAATTATCACAGAGAACAATATAGGAAAATAGAATGGGACAGGGATGATGATTCCCTGTCCCATATTCTATGGATCGTCACGGATGACAATATAAGACAATGGGACAGAGAACCGTCCCCTGTCCCATTTTATGAGAGGCCATAGGCCTGCGCAAGCGTTTGGAAGGCGGGAAGCGAGCGCCTGATCATTTCGGTGGAAACACAGTAGGCGATCCGCACAAAGCCTGGCGTACCGAAGCTGTCGGCCGGTACAAGCATCAGGTCGAATTCCTTTGCTTTTTCATAGAAGGCGACGGCATCCTCCACGGGAGACTTTACAAACAGATAGAAGGCGCCGTCCGGATGGATGCAGGTAAAGCCGTACTGCGTCAGGGCGTTGTAGATCAGGTCACGGTTTTCCCGGTAGATATTCAGGTCCGCGACCTGGCCGGTGGCCTTTGCCACGACCTGCTGCATCATGCTGGGGGCGCACACATATCCGAGGGCGCGGCCGGCTCCGCATACAGCGGCGTACAGATCCTTCGAATCGCATACTTCATCGGGTACCAGAATGTAGCCGATGCGTTCGCCCGGCAGGGAGAGCGATTTGCTGTAGGAATAGCAGACAATGGTATTCTGATAGTATTTTGTGAGATAAGGAACCTCGATGCCATCATATACCAGCTCCCGGTAGGGCTCATCGGAAATCAGGTAAATCGGATGACCGTATTCCTTTTCCCGCTGCGCAAGCAGATCGGACAGCCTGCGAATGGTTTCCTCTGTGTAGACAACGCCGGAAGGATTATTGGGCGAGTTGACGATCACGGCCTTTGTGGAGGGCGTAAGCGCCGCACCGAGCTTTTCAAAGTCGATCTGGAAGGTGGCGGCATCGGAGGATACTTCCACAAGCTTCATGCCCGCTGTCGATGCGAACACGCCGTATTCCGGGAAGTACGGAGTGAAGACGATCACCTCGTCGCCTTCCGCGGACAGCGCTGTAAGAGTGATACGCAGGGATGCGGCAGCACCGCAGGTCATGTAAAGGTTGTCGGCATGAAAAGCGGTTCCGAAGCGCTCGTTCAGATTGTCGGCAATGGCTTTTCGAACCGGAGCTGCACCCTGAGCGGAGGTATATCCGTGCAGAGAGGCATCGTCCTGGGTGTCAAGAAGCTCCCGGATGGTGCGGTTTACGATCTCAGGAGCGGGAACATTCGGGTTGCCGAGGCTGAAATCAAATACATTCTCCGCGCCGATCTGCGCCCGCCTGCTGTTGGCATATTCGAAAATGTCCCGGATCACGGAACGTTTTTTGCCCAGCTGCATCATTGTCTGATTAATCACTTTCTTTATTTCCTTTCCCTATGCGAGTGGCTGCCATCTCCAGTCCTTCATTGCCGTCAAATAAAAGGCGGTTCACACGGCTGATCGTAACCGTGGATGCACCGGTGGCAGCGGAGATCTCCTGATAGGTCTTTTTCTCCATCAGCCGGATACTCACATCAAACCGCTGTGCCAGAGAAAACAGCTCATTGACGGTACAGATATCTTCAAAAAAAGAATAGCATTCTTCTTTTGTATTCAGGCTGAGAATGGCATCAAATAACTGGTCGACTGCTTCTGTTCGGATTTTTCTGTTCACAATTCCCTCCCTTAAGCCTTTGATGAAAATAGTTTAACACGTTAAATTGGAAAAAGCAAATTTCAGGTTGCTTTTTCCTGAGAAATCGTCTATACTTTGCTGAGTTGGTACTTTAACGCAGGCAAGCATCAAAGAACAGAACAGATTCTGCGGCAGATGCTGTCCTTCCTGGAGGGAGAAAAAATGGGAATTAAAATTGTGATGCTGGTAGTGTTTTTCGCCATGATGGTAGGAATCGGCTTTTATTGCCGGAAAAACTCCACGGACGTGAACGGCTTTGTGCTTGGCGGGCGCTCGGTCGGTCCCTGGGTCACGGCTTTTGCATATGGAACCTCGTATTTTTCCGCAGTCGTATTTGTCGGATATGCCGGACAGTTCGGCTGGAAATACGGTGTCGCTGCCACCTGGGCAGGTATCGGAAATGCACTGATCGGTTCCCTGATGGCATGGTCGATCCTCGGCCGCCGCACAAGAATTATGACCCAGCATCTGGATTCTGCCACCATGCCGCAGTTCTTTGAGGCGCGGTTCGGGAGCAGCTCGCTGAAGATCGCGGCCTCTATTGTAACTTTCATTTTCCTGATCCCTTACACGGCTTCTCTGTACAATGGTCTGTCCAGACTGTTCGGGATGGCGTTCAATATCGACTACTCCGTATGCGTCATTGTGATGGCCGTGCTGACCGGTATTTACGTGATCGCGGGCGGCTACATGGCGACAGCGATCAACGATTTCATTCAGGGTATCATCATGCTGTTCGGCATCTGCGCGGTGGTCGTTGCAGTCCTGAACAGCCAGGGCGGCTTTCTGGCAGCGCTGGACGGGATGGGACGCGTCGCGGATGAAACCGTTTCGACGACCCCGGGTGTATTTGCTTCCTTCTTCGGTCCGGATCCGGTCAATCTTCTGGGGGTCGTTCTGCTGACTTCCCTGGGTACCTGGGGACTTCCGCAGATGGTTCAGAAATTCTATGCGATCCGAAGTGAGAAATCCATCACCACCGGAACCATTGTTTCCACCTTTTTTGCTTTCGTCGTGGCAGGCGGCTGCTATTTCCTGGGCGGCTTCGGCAGACTGTTCTCCGACAAGATCGACATCGCTGCAAACGGATACGATTCCGTGATCCCGACCATGCTTTCGGGCCTTCCGGATATTCTGATCGCAGTGGTGGTCATCCTGGTGCTTTCGGCCTCCATGTCGACCCTTTCTTCACTGGTGCTTACCTCCAGCTCGACTCTTACCCTGGATCTTCTGAAGGGGCACATTGTGAAAGATATGGACGAAAAGAAGCAGGTATTCGTCATGCGCTGCCTGATCGTGGTATTTGTCGCGATCTCCGTCATCATCGCCATCATCCAGTACCGGTCTAATGTCACCTTCATCGCCCAGCTGATGGGTGTATCCTGGGGCGCTCTGGCAGGAGCCTTCCTGGCACCGTTCCTGTATGGACTTTACTGGAAGGGCGCTTCGAAAGCGGCCTGCTGGTGCAGCTTCATTTTCTCCACAGTGGTGATGCTGGCAAATATGTTTGTGCGCTCCAGCTTTCCGACGCTGCTGCAGTCTCCGATCAATGCAGGCGCATTCTGTATGATCGCCGGTCTGATCATTGTGCCGGTGGTGTCGCTTTTCACGCCGAAACCGGACCGTGCGATCGTAGAAGGAGCCTTTGCCTGCTACGATGAGAAGGTGCTTGTACCCCAGAGATCTGCGCTGGGTGAGGAGAGCAGAGCAAAATGATCATCGATGCACATACCCATACCTTTCCGGAAAAAATAGCGGCCCGGGCGATCGGAAAGCTCAGCCATGATGCGAATATCCGTGCATTTACCGACGGAACAATGGAGCAGCTTCTGCAGTCCTCCCAAGGAGCAGGTGTTGATTGGTCCATCGTTCTGCCGGTGGCAACCGATCCGTCCCAGGTGGTTCGAATCAATGATTCCTCTGCACAGATCAATGAACAGCTTCACGAAAACGGGATCTTTTCCCTTGGATGTATGCATCCGGATTTTCCGGATTATAAAACGGAGCTGCGCCGCATTAAAAGGATCGGGCTTACGGGGATCAAGCTGCATCCGTTTTTCCAGGATACCTGTTTCGATGATATCCGATACCTGCGCATCCTTTCCGAAGCGGCAGCTCTTGGCCTGATCGTTGTGACACATGCCGGCCTGGATGTAGGCTATCCGGGCGTTGTACGAGTCAGTCCGCAAATGTGTCTGCAGGCGGTCACGCAGATCGGTCCCTTTCCGCTTGTCCTTGCACACATGGGAGGATGGGGATGCTGGGAGGAGGTCGCTGATGTGCTTCCCGGAACGGGCGTATATCTGGATACCGCCTTCTGCAGCACTCCTCTGGCTGTGCTGCATCGGAAGAACCCGGATGATCCGACAGCCTCCGGCACGGAGGATGCGGCGATACGGCCGGATGCGGCGATGCTGCCGGATGCACCAATGCTGCCGGATGCGCTGTTTATGAGGCTTTGTAATGCCTTTGGCGCGGAACACATTCTGTTCGGGTCGGACAGCCCCTGGGCCGACCAGAAGGATGCCTTAAGCCACATCCGTTCCCTGCCGCTGTCCGAGGAACAGAGAGACATGATCCTCGGAAAGAATGCCGCCAGATTGTTTTCTCTGGAAGCTGCCGCCTGTTGAAGCGGCAGCTTTCCATATGTAAATATTCTTCATCGCGTAAATATTCTTCATCGCTTAAATATTCTTCATCGAAGGAGTTTTTCTGAGCTTGAAACCTCATAAAAACTCCTTTATACTGTAAGCGCTGTCGGACAGTCGGCAAAACCGTGAAAGCAGCCGCCTGTCATACAGTTGCCTGTCATTCTGTCAGCAGCCTGTAGAGATCGAGGAACAGGAGAAAACAAAGAACAGGAGAAAACAAGGAACAGGAGAAAACGATGAAGCAAAAAATTACCGTACA
>CAMOSN010000014.1 GCA_946624935.1 uncultured Lachnospiraceae bacterium
TCTGCTCCGGTAAAGCTTCCTGCTCTGCTCCGGCTGCCTGTTCCGCTTCTGCCGCAGGCACCTCCTCCGCGGTATTCATATCCTCTGCCAGGGGTGCCTCCTCCGCGACGTTCAGACTCTCTTCCGGAAGCATCTCCTCTGCGGCGTTCATATCCTCTGCCAGGGGGGCCTCCTCCGCGGTATTCATATTCTCTGCCAGGGGTACCTCCTCCGCGGTGCTCAGGTTCTCTGCAGCAGGCATCTCCTGCGCTGCAGCTTCATCCACCGCCTGCGGCTGTCCTGCATCCATCAAACCTTCTTCGCCAGTGTAATCCTCCTGATATTCCTCCTGATTTTCCGGAATCGTATACTCTTCCCAATATTCCTCGGCTTCTGTTTCGAACATTTCTTCCCAGGATTCCTCGACCTCGGTTTCCGGCATCTCCTCCCAGAATTCCTCGACCTCGGTTTCCGGCATCTCCTCCCAGAATTCCTCGACCTCGGTTTCCGGCATCTCCTCCGACAGCTGCCCCTCTTCCATTTCCTCCTCAGCCAGATAGAATTCCTCATCTGCCATCAGAGCGTCATCCTGTCCGGCTTCCGCGTCCGCGGTGGCCTCATCCTGCCATCCTTCCGCCTCTGCGGTGGCCTCATCCTGCCATCCTTCCGCCTCAGGAGTGGCCTCGTCCGTAACGTCATTCTCCTCCGGCGCACTCTCTGCGTAAACAGCCTTCACAGACAGCGCATATCCCGGCATCACGAACGATACCTCTGAGGAGGCAATATCCTCAAGATAGATCTGCGGTTCGAACTCCCAATGGCCAAAGGTCTTTCCCTCATCGACCAAAGTGGCACGCACACATACCCAGGTGCCCTCGGGATAGCTTGCGACATCCACCGGCAGTGCATCCTCGCCCTCCCGTTCAGGATCCGCCCCGCCATCGTAGGCATTGTAGTCACCATATGCATCGGCGGAAGGAAGCGTGAGATGGGTATCCTCCAGGCCATCATCGGAGAAGCTCACACCACCCTTTACATTTACGACATATCCTTCGGGATCCACCAGAAAACCGTTTTCCCCGGTCTCCTCATTGTGATACCCCGAAACACGGTATGCCCTCCCCGGATCCGTATTGGTCCAGATCCCTTCACTCAAATCCGCATAGGTCCGGTCCGGTCCGACAAGCACAGCCCCGTCCGTACGGATGCTGTCCCCCGGAAACAGAAGCTTCCCCTCGGGAGAATCGACTGCCGCATCGTAAAGAGTGGCTCCGGCAGGCACTGCCTGACCCAAAAGCATCATGATACATATCGTAACTGCCGCAATAGAACCTGGCACTTTTTTCATCATGCACCTCAAAGCATATCTCAACGGATGATTTTCTATAAACCTTACTATAGCACACTGCAATTGCCCGAAACAACGAAGGTATTCTTAACATTTCATTTCTTTCTGCAGGCGCGCATGCCTCCGATCACTTCAGATAAAAAGAGCACGCTGCGGCTGCATCAAAAAAGGAAACGTACCCGGAGATTTTACCTGTTTTTTCACAGAAGGTATTGACATTACGATATTGGTGTGATATTAATTTGATATCACATTGATGTGCGTGGCAGAAAAAAGGCTCTGCCGCACCTTTCCGTGAACAGGAGGCGAAACATAACATGAAAAACAATACATCCATTATTCAGGAAAAGAGAATCGGCCATGCCGGCAGTGGAATGGCCGTCCTGCTGGGGGTGATCCTGGGATACATCCTTGTCAGTCTTCTGATGATCTGGAGCATTCTTCGAAACGGAGGGGAGGGCGGACTGCTCACCTTTGTGTGCATCCTGCTTCTCGGTATTCTATGGATCCCGCTTCTGGGCCTTCGGATTCTGAAGCCGCAGGAAGCGCTGGTCCTCACGCTGTTCGGTAATTATACCGGTACACTGATCGGCCCCGGCTTCTTCTTTGTCAATCCCTTCAGCACCAGTGTAAATCCGGCAGCCCGCACAAAGCTCGGACAGAGCTCCGACGTTGACGGCGGCAATTCGGGGATCCGTGCCCAGCTGCAGCTCAAGACCTCAAGCGGTACCACAGAGCTTGTGAGCAAAAAAATCTCTCTGAAAGTCATGACCCTCTCCAACGGCCGTCAGAAGGTCAACGATGTGCTGGGCAATCCCGTGGATATCGGCATCGCCGTGATGTGGAGAGTCACCGACACTGCGAAGGCGGTGTTCTGTGTAGATAACTTCAAGGAGTATCTTTCCCTGCAGTGCGACAGCGCCGTGCGCAGTATTGTCAAAGTATATCCCTACGACGTGGCCCCGAATATTGACACCACCGGTGACGGCGTTGCGGATGACGGCTCCCTGCGCGGTTCCTCCGAGGTGGTCGTGAACCGGATCCGTGAGGAACTGCAGAAGAAGGTTTTCGATGCGGGTCTTGAAATTCTCGACGCCCGCATCACCTACCTGGCCTACTCACCTGAGATCGCTGCTGTGATGCTGCAGCGCCAGCAGGCCAGTGCCGTGATCGATGCACGAAAGATGATTGTGGATGGTGCTGTGGGAATGGTAGAGATGGCGCTGGAGCGCCTGAACGAGAATCAGACCGTCGTACTGGACGAAGAACGGAAAGCCGCCATGGTCTCCAATCTTCTGGTCGTCCTGTGCGGAAACCACGATGCGCAGCCCATTGTCAATTCCGGCAGTCTGTACTGATCGGCTGATCCGCTGACCGGAACAGAAATGTCGACTGTCGAAACAGAGGTTTATCCATGGCTGAAAAAAAACAGATCCCGCTCCGGCTGAATGCTAAGCTATACGATGCCATCGCCGCATGGGCAGAGGACGATTTCCGCTCGGTCAACGGACAGATCGAATATCTCCTGACCGAATGCGTGCGGCAGCGGAAGAAAAACGGAAAATATGTCTCCGAGCATCTTGACGAGCCGCCGCAGCTTGATGTGTAGCACAGGATATGGCTGAATGCAGCTGAACATAGCCGGGAGTAGCTGAATGCAGCTGAGTGTAATCTAATATAGCTGAATGCAGTTGAATGCAGCTGAGTGTAGTCGAATATATAGCTGAATGCAGCTGAATCGTGTGAACACCGCACAGGAAAAGAGGGAGCCGTCGGGCTCCCTCTTTTTGTTTCTGAGCAGGACGATAAGCCGGGTTATGTCGTGAATGGCCATCTATCCAGGCCTGCCGTTGCCGGCAGGCTCAAGCGACCTACCTGGAGCTGACGGGCCGCCATATGCTCCGCTTTGGTCTTGCTTCGAATGGGGTTTACATGTGCCCTGTGTGTTACCACCCAGGCGGTAGTCTCTTACACTGCCCTTCCACCCTTACCGGCATTCCTGCCGGCGGTACATTTCTGTTGCACTTTCCTTGGAGTCGCCTCCACCGGATGTTATCCGGCATCCTGCCCTGTGAAGCCCGGACTTTCCTCGTGCATTTCCTTCCCGAAGGGAGGCTGCGTCCGCGGCCATTTATCCTACTCAGAACACTGCGGCAGCATGGCTGCCGACCGCATTGCACATCATACTGCAGCGTTCCCTGTTTGTCCAGCACATTTTTTGTAATCCGAAAAAGCCGGGGGGCAAGCCATGGGGACAGGTCCCGTGGCCCAAAAGCCACGGGACCTGTCCCCATGGCTCGCCCCCTCGGCTTCCCTGGCCCATTACACGTCGAAGCAGCTCCCGCCGATGAATTCACGCAGCAGTGAGTTGTTCGGGATCGCTTCCGGAGCGATGGGTACGAAGTAGGTCAGGAATTTCAGCAGGCGCATGGCTTCGGAATAATAGGGGCTGTCGCCGCGGATTCCGAACAGGAGCGGCTCTGCATAAATCTTGAGCACCGCCAGCTCGTAGATCAAAGCGGAGTTGAACATGACATCCGCTTTTTCCTGGTGCGGGAAGATATGCTCCTCCTCGCCTCTGCGCACGGAGGGCCACATGGCAATGGTGTTCTCAGCGCTGGTCCCGCGGGTTCGGGCATCCCGTACGATCCGGCGGATGAGCCGGCCGTCGGTGCTGGGGATGTTATTGGTGCCGTCCACGGAGAGCTGGGTAAGTGCACTGATGTACACCCGGAAGATGCTGTCCGGAGACAGGGTGTAGGTAAGTCGTTCATTCAGTCCGTGAATCCCCTCGATCACCAGAATATCTCCCTGCTCCAGCTGCAGGCTCTTCCCCTTGTATTCCCGCTTCCCGGTGCGGAAATTGAAGGTGGGCATTTCGATCTTTTTCCCGGCGAGCAGTCCCTGCATATCCTGATTGAACTGTTCGACATCAATTGCCTCAAGCACCTCGAAATTGTAGTTTCCGTTTTCATCGAGCGGCGTTTTTTCCCGGTCAACAAAATAATCATCCACCGCAATCGGGTGTGGACGCAGGCCATGTACGGAAAGCTGGGTGGAAAGGCGGTGCGAGAAGGTGGTCTTCCCTGAGGAGGAAGGCCCGGCGATCATGACGATCCGCTTTTCAGGATGCTCCGCGATCTTCTGTGCGATTCGGGCGATCTGTGCCTCGTGGTAGGCCTCCTGTGTGAGGATCAGCCCGGAGGCTCCCTTTCTGACGACCCAGTCATTGAGATCGCCCACATCCTTCAGACCGATGCTCTCCCCCCACTGGAAGGAGCTGCGCTGCACATGAAACAGCTTTTCATCCGGGTGGAATGCGGCCTCCTCGTCACTGCCGGCCTTCGAGCAGCGCAGAACGAACCCGTCTGCATACTGCACGAGTGAAAATGCCTTCATCAGAGCAGTGGACGAGAGCATGTAGCCGTAATAGTAATCCTCGTATCCGTCCAGGCAGTACAGATTCGTCGTCGAGCTCAGGCGATAGCGAAACAGCTGCTCTTTATCATACATTCCGCGCCGGTGAAACATCTCCCGGGCCCATGCGGTATCCACGGTTCTTTTTGTGATCGGCAGATTCCGCTGCGCAAGCTGGCGCATTTCTTCCGTAAGCTGCGCAAGCAGCTCCTGCGTGATCAGTGTCGGATCCGCCAGAGAACAATACAGGCCATCCGCCAGAGAGAAAAAGACCTTCACATCATACCGGGGATCCTTTTCCCCGTCCCTGCCCTGTCCCTTCAGATGTGAGAGCGCACAGTTGAGCATCAGCAGCAGCGACCGCAGATAGGCTTTGTGTCCGTCATTCTCCCTGCCTGTCACAAAACGGATCGTGCTTCCATCCTTTACCCTGTGGTGAAATTCACGCAGGCGGTTATTCTCCCGGATCAGAAGGATATCCTCTGTCATATCAGGCTGAAAGTCCTCCGCGACCTTTCCGTAGTTCGCATCCTCCGGATAACGGTATTCCACATCGTTGATTTTCAGTGTGACCATCTGCATCCTCCTCTCCTGATAAAACCGATATGCCAGGCGGATCCGCTCAAGCCGGAGGGAGAGCTCCTCGAGCCGCTTTTCGTTTGTCCCGGCACTGCCCTTCTCGTCGATCTGCTTCCGGATCCGCTCACACAGGCGCTCCTCCCGCTGCAAAAACGCATGCAGCACCGGATGTCTTCCGACAAGGAGCACCGGCCCATACTCGAGCAGTACTTCTTCCCACATCGCCGCCCCGGTCCCGTCCTGCATTCCCTGTTCAGACGTTTCCGCCGAAGACAGCAAAAAAGCCCTGACATCCTGCCCGCATCCGAACGGCTGCGGCAGATCCTGTGCGCCGGCAAAATCAGGCCGCTCCCCCGCCACGGCGCGGATCAGCGGATAATATTTTCCGTCCTCCTCCACCATCTCTTCCGCATCGAAGACATATCCGTTTGCAAGGATCCAGCTGCGCACCCGCGCCGGCTCGGACTGCGGTCCCAGAAGAAGGGTCCGGATCCCCGCAAGAGAGCCCTCCTGCTTTCCCCGGGTCAGAATCCGTTCGATCAGTGCTCCGCCCATTCCTGCGATGATCAGTGTGTCCGCCTCTCCCGGCTCCAGATTCGTAAGGCCGTCGGAAAGCCTGACCGTGATTTTTCCGGCAAGCGCACTGCCTTCAATATGCTCCCTTGCCCGCTCCAGCGGACCGGGACGTACATCCATGGCAAGCGCCTTTGGCGCAATTCCCTCCTGCACCAGGTAAATTGGGATATACCCGTGGTCGGTCCCGATATCGGCGGGAACACTTCCGGCAGGGACCATTCCCGCAAGAGTGCGCAGCCGCTGTGAAAGAATACAGTTCAAAGTGGTATCTCCAGTTTTCCAAGATTCTCTAGTTTCTTTTTCCGATCGATCATCTGCTTCAGGGCAGCCATATCCATACCGCCCTCCAGTCCCGTTTCCTTCTGCC
This sequence comes from uncultured Lachnospiraceae bacterium, assembly GCA_946624935.1. Taxonomy (GTDB): domain Bacteria; phylum Bacillota; class Clostridia; order Lachnospirales; family Lachnospiraceae; genus Merdiplasma. The sequence goes on from CAMOSN010000014.1 coordinate 6,267, forward strand.
TGGCTGCGGTCACTTTGCGGATCGTTTCACGGATCGCCTTTTTCAGCTCCTCTCCGCCAAGCCCCGGCTCAGAGGTATTGAACAGTGCCGCCGCCTTTTTCTGGTCCTCCGGATCCGTGAAATGGCTGATAATCCTGGCCGGGACCGGCGGTCCCTGCTCAAGCTGATCATACAGAAGCGCCGCTGCCTCCCGGCAGAAGCCTTCGCTGTAATCCTGCACTGCCACATACTCTTTTACGACGGGAAAGATCTGCGGATACTCCGTAAGCCAGGTCAGCAGCATGCTCTGGGACCGCCTGGGCCCCTCGTCCGCCGTCAGATCCTTTTTCCGGACAGGCGTTGAAACATACCCATCCTCATCGGATCTGTCCGAAAGCGCATAACCGCCCCCCGCGGCGTTCCCCTGCCCGGTGTAGATCCCCTTCATCAGTTCCGTTCCCACCATACGGCGCAGACCGTCGAAGCTCACATGATACTGCTGTGCCACAGCCTCGATATAGTTTTCCCGCTCCACTTCCTGTTCAAATCCTGCGATCCGGCCTGCGATCTCACGGAAAAAGGCGGTTTTGGATTCGGGATCCGCCATGTTGTACCGGCTCTGTGCCATCCTCAGCTCAAAGAAGAAGCTTCCCTCCGCCGCATCGATCCGCTCCTGAAAGGCCTCATTTCCATTGGCCTTGATAAACTCATCCGGATCCTTCCAGGGAGACAGGTTCAGCACCTTCGCGCGCAGTCCCGCCTCCTTCAGCAGCGGGATAGCCCGCAGTGCCGCCCGGATCCCGGCCCCGTCGCTGTCATAGCTGAGCACCACCTCATCGGTGTAGCGCTTTAAAAGCGAGGCATGCTGACTGGTAAGGGCCGTACCGAGGGAAGCCACAGAATTGATAAATCCGGCCTGATGCATGGAAATCACATCCATGTACCCCTCGCACACGATCATCACCCGCGCTCTGGAGCGCCTGGCAAAATTCAGGCCGTAAAGATTGCGGCTCTTGTCAAACACCCGGGTCTCAGGGGAATTGAGATACTTGGGCTTGCCGTCTCCCATCACTCTGCCGCCGAAGCCGATCACCCTGCTGTTCACATCCATGATCGGAAACATTACCCGGTTCCAGAATTTATCCAGCATCCCCCTGCGTTCATCGAACACCATCAGGCCCGATTCCCGCAGCAGCTGATCGTCCACGCCCTTGCCGCGCAGATACTGATACAGCTGGTCGCTGTACTTTCCCGCGTACCCCAGTCCGAACCCGTGGATCGTCTCATCCGAAAGAGCCCTGCCCTTCAGGTACTCCAGCCCCTGCGCACCTGCCTTGGAACGCAGCTGGTAATAATAAAAGGCGGCGGCCATCTTATTGACCTCCAGGATCCGGCTGCGCAGGCTCTGCTCCTGACGGGCTGCCTGGTCCGTTTCCTGCTCCGGCAGTGCTACGCCTGCGCGGTCCGCCAGCGTTTTCAGCGCCTCCTGGAAACTGCAGTTTTCATACTGCATGATAAACGAAATCACGTTTCCGCCCGCTCCGCAGCCGAAGCAGTAATAGATCTGCTTGGAAGGGCTCACCGAAAAGGAAGGCGATTTTTCACTGTGAAACGGGCACAGGCCGAACAGATTACCGCCGGAGCGCTTCAGCTTCACATAGGCAGAGACCACGTCCACGATATCATTGCGCGAACGGACCTCCTCGATCACTTCATCCGGATAATACATCTGCCCTTTCTTCCTCTCCTCTTTGTTTCATACGTCCCGCTGTCATCGAAAAGCCGGCACAGCACTCACAGCTGCTTCCATGAGCCGGGTACAAACAGCTCATTGAACACCCAGCAGGCATACTGGTCCGTCATCCCCGCGATGTAATCGCACACGACCCGCTCCCGCTGTTCGCCCCGATCCCGGATCAGAGACACGTACTCGCCCGACATCTGGTCCACATGATCAATATAGTACCGATACAGGCTCTGCAGCATGGACACCGCTTTATATTCCTCGCCCTTTGCAGCCGAATTCCGGTACACGTGCTCGAACATGAAGGCGCGCAGCCCCTGCATGGCCTCCTCCATGTGCGGGGACATGGTGATCGTATCCTTTCCCCGGCTCTGGCTGATCAGATCGTGCACCAGCGCATCCAGACGCACCCGCGGCGTATCGCCGATCTTCTCCCGGAATGCAGGCGGGATATCCTCTTCCTTCAGAATTCCTGCCCGTTCCGCGTCATCGATATCGTGATTGATATAAGCGATCTTGTCGCAATAGCGGACGATCATCCCCTCCAGCGTGTGGGGCCGGCAGCTCGTCGGGTGATTGAGGATCCCGTCCCGCGTCTCCCAGGTGAGGTTGAGCCCCTCTCCGCCCTTTTCCAGAAGCTCCACGATCCGCACGCTCTGCTGATTGTGGGAAAAGCCCAGCGGGCAGATCTCATCCAGCGCCCGCTCCCCCGCATGCCCGTAGGGTGTGTGTCCCAGGTCATGGCCCAGCGCGATCGCATCCGTCAGATCCTCATTGAGCCGCAAGGCCCGCGCCACCGTGCGGGAGATCTGAGACACCTCCAGCGTGTGGGTCAGGCGGGTACGGTAATGGTCGCCCCTGGGACTTAAGAACACCTGGGTCTTATGCTTCAGGCGGCGGAACGCCTTGCAGTGTATGATCCTGTCACGGTCTCTCTGATAGTCGGTACGCAGATCACACGGCTCCTCCGCGCGGTCCCGCCCGCGGCTCTGCGCACTGTGCGCCGCATAGGGACTCAAGAATTCATATTCCAGCTCCTGCGTTTCCTCCCGGATCGTCATGCTGCCACCGCCTTTCGCTGCCAGCTGTCTCATTTCATCCGCAGCCGGCTTTTTTCCTGCTCTCTTCTCATGCTGCCATCGGACACCTTCCACGCTGCCCTGCGGTTCCTTCAGCCGGACGGATAAACGCCACACATTTTCTGTGCGGGGCTTCCCGACAGCCTCCACGCACCTTACAGCACACTTTAAAGCATAATATACTTCAGCACAAAGACCACCGAAAGCACATACATCAGCGGTGAGATGTCCTTCGTCTTTCCGGCCAGCACATGCAGCACTACGTAGGAGATGATGCCCAGCGAAATCCCTTCCGAAATGGAATAGGTAAAGGGCATCGCCATGATGGCGATAAATGCGGGAATCGCTTCCAGAACATCTGACCAGTCAAGCTTCACCACCTGCTGCATCATCAAAAATCCGACAACGATCAGGGCCGGTGCAGTCGCAAAGGACGGAATTGCCAGGAAAATCGGTGAGAAGAACAGCGCCAGAACGAAGAATGCGCCGGTCGTGATCGCAGTCAGTCCCGTGCGTCCGCCTTCCGCAATTCCGGAGGTCGATTCCACAAAGGTCGTGACCGTGGAGGTGCCCAGGCACGCACCGACCGTCGTTGCCACTGCATCTGCAAGCAGTGCGCCCCGAATCCCGGGCAGCCGGCCCTTCTCATCGAGCATTTCCGCCTTGGAGGCGCAGCCGATCAGCGTTCCCAGCGTGTCAAAAATATCCACAAACAGGAAGGAGAACATCACTACAAAGAAGTTTACGGTCCCGATCGCGGAAAAATCCAGCTTCAGGAAGGTCGGAGCCAGGGAGGTCGGTGCAGCCACGATCCCGGAGGGGATCAGACTGTAGAAGCCCGCCTCCGGATTCGGGACGTACAGCCCTGCCAGCTGACAGAGGATGCCCAGCACCCATGTGATCACAATACCGAGCAGCAGATTTCCCTTCACATTCCGGATCACCAGGAATGACGTGATCAGCAGCCCGATCAGTGCCAGCAGAACCGTGATACCCTCCGTATTGAAGGTTCCGGCCTTAATGGAATCACTGAAGGAAAACATCGAAACCAGCGTAGCACTGGCCACTGAGATCCGGGCATTCTGAAGGCCGATGAAACAGATAAACAGACCAATTCCTACGGAAACGCCGATTTTCAATGTGACCGGAATCGCGTTGAAAATCGCTTCACGCACATTTGTCAGGGAGAGAATAATGAAAATGATACCCTCCGCAAACACAGCCGTCAGCGCGATCTCCCAGGAATAGCCCATCCCCATGACCACTGTGTAGGCAAAAAACGCATTCAGCCCCATCCCTGCGGACAGTGCAAACGGAAGGTTTGCAAACAGCGCCATGCAGATACACCCAATCGCTGAGGCAAGTGCCGTTGCCGTGAACACCGCTCCGGAATCCATCCCTGCTGCACTTAAAATTCCCGGGTTGACCGCCAGGATATAAGCCATCGTCATAAAAATCGTGATCCCGGCCGTCACCTCGGTACGTACATCCGTACCATGCTGCTTCAGTTTAAACAAACGTTCCATTTCAAGTACCTCCTGAAAAATAGTATAGTACTGCAAATTACGGGATAACCAAATTATAACACAGACAGGCCGATTATACGAGACTCTCCAGGGTTTTGAAAAGGGCCTCCGGCTCCACCGGTTTGCTCAGATGCGCATTGAGTCCCGCCTGCATGCTGCGCTGAACATCTTCGTCAAAGGCATTGGCCGTCAGCGCAATAATGGGAATGGTCTTCGCATCCGGCCGTTCCATCTGGCGGATCGTCCGGGTGGCATCCAGCCCGTCCATCACCGGCATGCGCATGTCCATCAGAATAGCTGCATAGTACCCGGGATCATGCCGCGTAAAACACTCCACCGCGATCTGTCCGTTTTCGGCAACCTCCGCCTCCATCCCGCGCATGGAAAGGATCATCCTCAGGATCTCGGCATTCACCGCAACATCCTCCGCCACCAGTACGCGCAGCCCGTTCAGATCAGCGGTCTCTTTCTCCAGTCGGGCGTTTTTCTTTTTAAACGCCTCCCGGAATTCATCCATTACATTTCCGGCAAAGAGCGGCTTGGCGACAAAAGTGTCCACACCCGCTGCCTTCGCTTCCTCTTCAATTTCCTCCCAGCTGTAGGAGGTCAGGATGATGACCGGCGTCTCATCCCCCGCCGCCGCGCGGATCTGCCGGGTGGTCTCAAGGCCATCCATCTCCGGCATCTTCCAGTCGACCAGGATGAGGTTGTACGGTTCCCTGCGGGCATGCCGCAGCTTCACCATCCCCAGGCCTTCCGCGCCAGACAGTGCCTGCTCGCAGGCAACCCCCACCTGCCCGAGCACAATCTGTGCGTGCTCGCAGGCAACCGGATCGTCATCGATCACCAGCACACACATCTCATGGGGCATGGGCAGCCCTTCCTCCATCACGGATACTTTCCGCTCGGAATCGAGCAGCGTCACGGTCACGATGAAGGTCGTTCCCTTACCTTTTTCGCTTTCCACCTCGATGTGCCCGTTCATCAGCTCCACAATACTTTTTGTGATCGGCATGCCGAGGCCTGTGCTGCCATACTTGCTGGTGGAGGAGGAATCCTCCTGGGAGAATGGATCAAACAGCTTCGGCAGATATTCCCTGCTCATGCCGATGCCGGTATCGCGAACGGTAAAACGCAGCGTCGTCCTGCCGTTAAAGTGCGCCGTCTCCTCCACAAGGAAGAATACGCTTCCGCCCTCCGGCGTAAACTTCACCGCATTTCCGAGAATATTGAGCATGACCTGGCGAAGCTTCATGTCGTCGCCGATGTAATAATCCCCGATTGCGCCCTGCACCCGGCATTCATAGGCCAGCCCCTTCTCCTGGCACTGTCCGCTGATAATGGTATTGACCTGCTCCAGGGCCGCCGCGAAGGAAAATTCTTCGCTGCGGATCGCCATCCGTCCCGACTCGATGCGGGACATATCCAGAATATCGTTGATGATCCCCAGCAGATGATGTGCCGAGGTATCGATCTTTGCCAGATACTCCTTCACCTTTTCGCTCGCAGTAGGCTCATTCATGGCGATGCTGTTCAGCCCGATAATTGCATTCATCGGCGTACGGATCTCATGACTCATATTGGAAAGGAATGCCGTCTTGGCCTTGTTCGCCTCCTCCGCTGCCGACAAAGCCTGCGCCAGTTCATGATTGCGTGCGAGCGTTTCCCGCATTTCCTGATCGATCACCGTAAAGCCTACGCCCACCGCATGCACCATGTGATCATCGCGATCGCCCGGATGCCGCACACCGGCCATGCGCAGCATCTCATAATATTCGTTTCCTCCACGTCTGGCCAGATACCGGTAGGCAATGATATTTTCCGTTGACAGAACCGCACGGACATTCTCCGGATCGATGAAATGCAGAAAGCCCTCCTGGAACTCCTTCATCACATACCGCTCACAGTATTCCGTAAACCGCTCGTAATAGGGGAAATGCACTCCCTCCGGCATCTGGTCCGGGTCGTCCGGATCGGAACGGTAACACACAGCGTCATCCGCATCAATATCCACATGATACACACTGCGGTAGTCCGAAGCCATCGCCGTGATCATGCTGTTCAGCTCCTTCTGCTGCTCCCGCTGGGCAAGGATCTGCTCCTGCAGCTTCAGCTTTTCCTCCAGCTCCTGCTGCCTCGTCCTGCCCTCCGCCTCCGCCTGCTTGATCCGCGTCATCTCCGTGACATCCACGCACATGCCCAGCAGGCACAGCCTCCCGATATTATCCTTGAAGGTCAGCTTGGTCGTCTGCAGATTGCGCATCACACCGGCGGCGTCCGGCACATCCTCGAAGAACACATAGGGTTCCTCCATGGCCACCGCCTTCCGGTCGTCCTCCACAAAGTGATCCGCCGTCACCGGATCGAAAATGTCGTGATCTGTCAGCCCGACCACGCCCTCCGGCGTCCCCTTGTGCGCATACTCCGCGAAGTACTGATTGCAGGCGAGGTACCTTCCGGACGCCACATCCTTGGAGAAGGTCATGGCCGGCATGTTGGTCAGAAGCGCACCGACCGAACCCATCAGCTCCGCCATCTTACCCGCCGAGCGTGCTTCCTCCATCAGGCGGAGATTCTCCTCCTCATGCTTCTTGTGCACCTGCGAGAGCAGAAGGATGTAGGCAAACATCACGCCGATGAAAAAACAGCAGGGCTGGAAGGGATAGATCGCATCCACCGAGATCCAGTAGGTGTAAATGAATACGCCGAGCGCCGGAATGATCGAAAATCCCAGCGTGATCAGCAGCGTGCGACGGTCCGCTCCCCTTCTATTCATCAGCAGCCCGAGGATCCCGATGACCGGAATGAAATAATACACCAGATTGAGATTGGAAAACACCCCGAACAGCGGTCCGCGCGTGTAACGGCTGGCGGCATCCCCGATCTCCCAGAGCAGACCTCCTCCCAGCATTGTGATCAGCACCAGTGCCACATTGAACAGCCAGGGAAGCGCAAAAAGGATATTCCACTTCTTTTCCGTCATCCGGCTGCCGGCAAAATGCTTCGAAAACAGGAACCAGATATACGGAAGGGTGATATACACCATATAAAACAGGAAGTTAAGCAGAATGAACAGCCCCCGGTGGAACTCCTCTCCCGTGTAGACAACGATCCACAGGCAGTCCATTGCCACATAAAACATGCTTGTCCCGATCAGGATCAGCGATATTTTCCTGTGTTCGCTCTTCCTCAGCTTGTAGTTCACATCAAACAACATCAGTGTCAGGCCGATAAACAGCAGCGATGCGGTCATTGCATAGGTAATTGTCATGATCGGTGTCCTCCTTCGGGCAGCGATAGGCAGTTTGAAATGCACGCCTGGAAACGGATCCGTTCCAGTTGATTTATTATAACATACATCCTGTCAATTACCTACCCTTCCAGGAAAAACTACCTCAAAATCCTGACCCTGAAATCAGTCCCTGTCAGCGGCTGCGGGCTCGTTTCAGCAACTGCCGGCTCCTGTCAACTGCTGCCGGCTGCTGGCTTCTGTCACCGGCCGTGGTCCCTCCCTGCCTGGAGGGTGAGTGCGCCGTCCAGGTCGGTCCGCCACACCCGACATCCTGCGCCATGCAGGCGCTCCAGCACTTCCTGGGAGGGATGTCCGTACAGATTGTTCCTGCCGCAGGAGATCACCGCCAGCTTCGGCTGCAACACTCCAAGCAGCTTCGCACCTGTTGCATAACGGGAGCCGTGATGACCGACCTTAAGCAGGGTAATCGTTCTCCCTCTGACAGCTTTCTCCCACGCTTCCAGAAACCGTGTTTCCCCCTCCCGCTCCAGATCTCCGGTCAAGAGGATCCTTGAATCAGCATATGTCACAAGCAGCACCATCGAAGCCGCATTTCCCCCCAGTTCCTCCCATTCTGTTTTTGAAAAGCCGCCGGGCCACATACACTGCAGCCGCATCCCGGCGCACTGCAGCTCATCTCCCTGCGCAAGGAATGATGCGGGAATTCCCTTGTTTTCCGCAGTACCGGCCAGTTCGCGCAGTGTTTCATCATATTCGGCGGCAGCTCCGGCCATCCACAGATGCTCTGTTTCGATTCCCCCGCTTAAAAACTGCCCGGTCAGACTGACACATCCCTCCTCCAGCATCTTCCGGACTCCGTTGACATGATCCTCGTCACCGTGCGTCAGAAAAATCCCCGAAAGCGTGTGGATCCCATAATATTTCAGTGTACTCTCGACCCGGTAGTTCCACACATCCTCCACGCTGCTGCTCCCGCAGTCCACAAGAAAGCTGTGCCCTCCGGCCTGCAGCAGGATGCTGTCCCCCTGGCCCACATCCAGAAAATCGACCTGAAACTGCGGTGGTGCGTGAAGGATCAGAAGAGCAGTTACCGCCGCCAGCGCCGGAAGGCGCCAGGCTGCGACGATTCCCCGGGTCCGATTGTGCCAGAACCAGTTAGAATCATGTTTGCTCTCCTGCCTGCCGACAACCGCCGCTGCCAGCACAAGATAAAACAGCACGATTTTCCACCACGCCGGCCTGCCGGTGATGATCACCGCTCCCGGCAGCCGGTTTGTAAAGCCTGCCAGCATCATAAAAAGCTTCAGCAGGTAATGACAGGGGGCGAACAAAAAGATTCCTGCTTTTACCGACACAACAGCCGCAATCGCTGCACAAAGGCCCGAGAGCATCACCAGCGGCATCAGTGGGATCACGATCAGATTGGTCAGCACTGACCAGGGACTGAACTGATAAAAGAAAGCGCAGGTCACCGGCAGCGTCCCCAGGAGGATCCCAGCGGACATGCTCAGTGCATCAAAAGTCACCCTCATAAGCTCCCTGAACATAGCATACCCCGTACCGAATCTATGCGCTTTCTGACGGCTGCGGATCATACAGGGCCCGGGAAGACTGTATGAAGCAGCTGCGTTTCTGATCAACCTGGCACTTTCCTCCCCAAGGCGCTTCACCCCCGGGCACACCAGCGCAATCGAAAGAATACAACCGAAGGAAAGATAAAACCCTGCTTCCCGCACATTCACAGGATGTGCAAGCAGCACCGTGACTGCTGCCGCTGCGGCCGCGGTAAGCGGGTCATTGCTCCTTCCCAGGATCTGACTTCCTGCCCACACAAGATACATCACCATCGCCCGGCAGGCGGACACACTCATCCCCGTCATAAAGCAGTACAGAATGACCACACTGCCCGATAGCACAGCACACACCGGATAGGATGCGCGCCTCCGGCGCAGGACCTGAAACAGACCCATTCCAAAGATGCTGATATGGAGTCCCGATACCGCCAGAATATGCGAAATCCCGCCATCCGAAAACGCAGAACGTACCTCCGCATCCAGGCCGCTGCGGTCGCCGAGCAGCATCGCACGGATCGTTCCCGCATCCTCCCCGGCCGCCGCATGCAGAATGCGCGCTGCATGCTCCCGCACCTGATCGGCAATAGCAAGCGGAGAAGGCTTACCGCTCACTTCCTGCACAGAGGCCTTCTTCATCCGGTACATGACATTGCCTGCCAGGTCATGACTGCGGCTGTCGAACTGGCCGGGATTGGACGGTGCCGGGGTACAGTATAGGACACCCTGCAGCGTCACACACTGCCCCCGCCGGATCCACCGTTCTCTCTGTTCAAACGTTTCTGCCGCCTCGCCCTGCAAGGCGACTGCCTGTTCTTCCATTCCTCGTGCTGCCCCTGCCTGCTCCTGCCCGTCCGCCAGCTTCAGGGTCAGTCGCACCTTCCGGTTCTCCTGCAGCACCCGGTCAGCCCCGCCGAAGTCAGCTTCGCCATCTTCCTCCAGTAAGATCTCCAGATGATCCACCAGCACCGTCCGCCCATCCCCGGTCCACTCGCTGCGCACCACACGCCCCCGCACCCGGGCGATTCTCTCCCCACCCGCAAGCAGCTCCCCGCGCAGAGCAGAAACCGCTTTGTCCGGAGAAGCTGGAAGAAAGCTGTGCCCAATGGCCGGCAGGACGCACATCATAAGGAACAAAAAAACAGCGCAGACGCACAGCATTCTCTGCCTGCACGTCCGCGCAATGTCTTCCGCCACGGCCGTTATGATCAGCCGCAGCCTGTAACTATCCTGTTTTGGTCTCTGCTTTGTCCGTATATGCTTTTTCTGCTTACACGCTTTTTGCTTCATCATACAGCGGCACCACCCGCTGACTCTCTCCATTTGAGAAGTACTGCACGGTTTCTCCCAAAATCCGGCAGCCTTCACATCTTTTCCTTGCTTCCCGTTACTATTATAATATGATTAGGACGCCAAAAGTCGATTACGGATTGTTCCGCGCTGCGCGCTCCCACAATCCTGCTCCACATTCGCAATTCGTGGGGCCCCTGCCCCACTACTTGCTCATGTGGGGCGCGTCATAAAGTCATGTCCCCACTTACGTGCAAGCACGACGTGTGGCCAGACTTTTGACGCTGTAATCATAATATTAGTATATACAAATAATGCTTACTTCTTCATAAGCCCTGCACCGGCATTCCAGGCCTTTCCAACCTGCTCGCCGGAAACATAGTACCCATGCTGGAACTGATCAAAGATCAGTGCCTGCAGCTTTGCCGGATCCACTTTTCCGTTCTCTGACAAAACCTTCTCTTCTGCCGCTGTATTTACGATTTTTCCAACGATGCAGTAAAAGCTTTCATTTTCAGCCACTTCCGCCAGCTCGCACTCCATTACGACAGGGAACTCATCAATGATCGGAGCATTCACAAATTCACTTTTTACTGCGGTGTAGCCGGTTCTCTCAAATTTATCATCCATCTTATTGCCGGTTGCGATTCCAAAGAAATCGGCCACGTCCATATGATCTTTATCCGCCAGGCTGACCGTAAAAGCCTTTGTCTTCAGCAGATTCTGTGTCGTCTTGTGGTCTTCATCGATGAAGAGAGCAATCCTGTCCTCGTTGCAGATCATGCCCCATGCGGCATTCATCACATTTACTTTTCCGTTTTCATCATATGCCGCCACCATAAGCACCGGCATTGGATAGACCGCCTGTACAACACCTAAATTCTTCTTCATTCTTTTTGCCTGCCTTTCCTGTTCCAGCTTAATACTTGACTTTTCAGTACTGCTAAGGCATATTATACAAGTATCAGGATTAATTGCAAGTACCTACTTCCACATCAGGTACTTACCTGGAGGTAAGCTATGAGGAAACAGAGCATCGAGAAAGCTGATTTCAGCGCCACCGGATACAGCTACACCTTATCCCTGATCTCAGGGAAATATAAGCCGGTGATCCTGTATTGTCTCATGGAATATGAGCCGGTACGCTTTAATGAAATGCAAAGGTATTTGAAAAAGGTCGCCGACAAAACGCTGAGCCAGAACCTGAAAGAACTGGAGGCGGATGATCTGATCGTCCGTACTGTCTATCCTCAGATTCCCCCAAAAGTTGAATATTCTTTGACGCAGCGGGGCCATTCTCTTGTCAAAGTCCTTGATCAGCTCTGTGACTGGGGAAACGAAAATCGCAGGTAACCAGCCTGCCTGCAGTACCTGCAAAGCTGCACGAATGTGATTACCACAAAAAAGAGCCGCGGGACACACAAACCGGAGCCACGGAACCTGTCCCCATGGCTCTTGTCATCTTCTTCTATCTCCGTGGCTCTTTCTGTGTTTCTCTGATATAATGATTTCGTAACCGTTTTGAACGCGATCAAAGAACAAAGGAGCGCGAAAGGATGTCCGAAAATACCCATCTGGTGTTATTACATTCCAATGACATTCACGGAGCTTTTACGCCGATCTTGCAGGATGGCATCAAAAAGGGCGGGATCTCCCTGCTGTCCGGTTTTGTTCAGCGGACAAGGCGTGAGGAAGCCAATGTGATCTACGCGATGGCCGGGGATCTGTTTATGGGGTCGATCCTGGACAGTGAGTACCGTGGGCTTGCGACGATCCGCCTGGCGAATGCTGCTGCGCCGAATGTGTTTGCGATCGGCAATCACGAGATCGATTATGGTCTCTCTCATCTTCTGTTTCTGGAAAAATGTGCGGATTTTCCGGTGATCTGTGCCAATCTCGCCGTGCGGGAGCTCAACCTGCCGTTGTTTGCTCCCTGGACGGACATTGTGCAGGGCGGGGTGAGGGTACGGTTTATCGGCCTGCTGACCGAGAGTATCACCGGTAAGATTGCGCAGGAGGATCTGATCAGCCGTGAGGTGAGTGTACGCGATGTATTCAAATCCCTGGCAAGAGTGATGAAGGCACTGGAGCTGGAACCGAAGGCGGATATCACCGTACTGCTGACACATATCGGAATTGTGGAGGATCGGATTCTGGCGGAAAGGATCCCCCCGGAGTGGAGGATCGATCTGATCATCGGCGGGCATTCCCACACCTTTATGAAAGAGCCTGAGGTTATCGGCGGGATCCCGATCGTTCAGGCAGGCTCCGGCTCCGGACAGATCGGCCGGTTTGATATTGATTTTAACCCTGATACGGGCAGAATTGAAAAGCTTGACTGGCAGCTGATTCCCATTGATGAGACCAACAGTGAACCGGATGAGCTGCTCGAGTTCTATCAGGAACGCTATCGCCGGGAGATGGACCGGAAGTACGAAAAGCTTCTTGCGTTCCTTCCGTGCGCATATGTCCACAACGGATATCACCGGGAGACACCGCTGCTGGATCTCTTTACGGATCTTTATCAGGAGGCCTTTCACACGGATGTGTTCCTGCTCAGTTCCAACAGCATCCGCGTCAGAGAGCTGGGTCCGCAGGTGCTTCGCAGGGATATCCTGATGGCCCTGCCTTACGATAATGAAGTGTTCGCCATCACGATGACCGGCTCCCGCCTGGTCGAGATGATCACCTACATGCTGCGGAAGGAATCCTGGGAGGGCGTTAACATCTTCATACTGTTTTCCGGGACGATGAAAATTGCCTTTGACCGGACAGCGCGCTGCGTCCGGAGGGTGGAGATCTATGGAAATGTGCCGGAGCCGGAGCGGCTTTACACCGTCGGCATCACCTCCTACGTGCGCAAAAATCTGCAGGCCTTTCTCGGCATCGCCGAAGAAGAGCTGCCGATCCGTACGCTTGCGAAAAGCGACCGGCCCGCAATTGAGGAATATCTGCTCTCTCAGGGAGCGTATACATTGAAAAATGAAGGACGCGTCCTGCTCGTGTAGGACGCGCCCTTTTCTGTTTTTATATACCGTTTTGCGGGAATACCCATTTATGTGGCTTCTTCCAGTCCCATCTTATTTGGAACACTTAAGCCGTCCCCTGTCCCATTTTTCATGCATCCCCTGCCGGAGCCTGCTCTGCCGAATCTTCAGCAGAATCATTCGCCTTATCATTCGTGTCGGCGTCCGCCGCTTCGCCGTCCGCTGCTGCCGCCTCGGGCTGCTCCAGATACTGGGTATCCGCGGTGAAAATCTGGTCCAGGGAGATCTCATCCCGGAACCGTACATCCGCGGATCCGTTGATACGGAACGCCACACCCTGCACATCACAGGCGCTTGTGATGGTGTTCACAAAGGCATACAGGCACAGCTGAGGTGATATGGCTTCGTTCCAGGCCTGGTTGAAGCTCTGGTCCAGGTCGATCACGCAGATTCCGTCGGTGACGCGTACGCTGTTCACCTGCACGGTCGGAGCGGTGAGCTGCTGCAGGCCGGGGGTCTGCGGTCCTTTGATCAGATGATCCACGATCACCCGCTCCATGATCAGGTTGCTGGAGTAAAACGCCTCGCGCTTCTCCTCCACGAGCTTCTGGCCGTTGTAGGCCGGGAACAGAAGATTCAGGCTGACAAACTGATAGGAGTTGATGCTGTCGTCCGGGGAATCCACAAAGGTCTCGTCACGCATCGGTCCGATCACCTGCCCGGAGGCAGGCTCTGCAAGCGGCTGTCCGTCCACCGTCAGCGAGATGCTGTAGATGCCGGGAAGCTGCACAAGGGTCTTCACAATGCCGGCGCGCAGCAGGATCTCCTCCACGTTGCTCATACTGATGTAGGACCCGGAAAAATCGATCAGCAGGCTATCCACGCCGATCGTATACCCATTGATTCGCACGCCGTCCGGAATAACACTGGCTGCCTCTGTTTCCATCGTTTCCGGGTGCTCGAATTTCTCCAGCATTTCCCCGAGCATTCCCTCAAAGGTCTGCTCCTGCGGCTCGTAGGCACTGCTTGTCAGATGCGTATGCTCCGCATTGGTATAATAGATCTGATAGCGGGTCCGGCCATCCTCCGTCTCTTCCTTCGAAGGAAGAAACGGCAGACGGGAAAGCGCATTTTCGCAGCCTGTAAGAAGCACCGCCATCAGCAGGAGCCAAAGCCATCCTGCCGCGGCTGAGATCCGCCTCCGGCCATAATGTCCCGCCTCTTTTCTTTGCTTTCTGATACTCAATCGTTTCTCCTTTTATGTACGCACATACCTTCCGAAAGCACTTCTATGCTTAATAAGCTTCTGCGAAAGGACCTGTGCAATTACTGCAGCCTTTCAGAAAACGCTTATTCCTCCGGGATATACCGCAGCGGTACTCTGACGGTGAACGTCGTCCCTTCTCCCTCTCTGCTGTATACGCGGATCGCTCCGTGGTGCATGAGAATGGCCTGCTTCGTGATCGCCAGGCCCAGGCCGGTACCGCCGATCTCCCTGGAGTGGGATTTGTCCACCCGGTAGAAGCGCTCGAAGATGAACTGCTGCGCGTCCTCCGGAATGCCCATTCCGGAATCCTCCACCTTCAGGAAGAAGAAGCTGTTATCCATGTTCAGGGACACTCTCACCCAGCCGTCCGGCTTGTTGTACTTGATGGCATTCTCGACAAGATTCGTGATCGCCAGCGTCATCTTGGTCTGATCGATCTGTGCGATCACCGTGCGGGAGCTTTCCTGCTCCAGATCAATGTTCTGTTTTGCAGCGATCGGGCGAAGCCGCTTGAGAATCAGCTCGATCAGATCATTGATATTGGTTTCCTGTATATGAAGATCGGCTGCGGTGCGGTCCATCTTCACAAGAGAGAGCAGGTCATTGATGATCTTGGTCTCCCGGTCGACCTCCTCCGTGATATCATTCATGAAATCACGGTACAGCTCGTTCGGGACCTCCTCCTGCGCCAGCAGCGAATCGGCCAGTACCTTCATGGAGGCCAGTGGTGTTTTCAGCTCGTGGGACACGTTCGAAACGAATTCCTGACGGGATTCCTCCTGTGCATTGAGCCTCTGACGCATCCGGTTGTAGGCTGCCGCCAGCGTTTCCGTTTCCGTATAATCCGGCATGGAAATATCTTCCTCCAGGAAGCCGCCCTTCTCTTCGAAGGAAGCCGTCACCTTGCTGAACGGACGCACCAGAATTCGGGAGGCATAGAAGGCCGCCAGTGCGGAAAACAGGATCAGAATCCCCTGCAGCACCAGCACGGCCTGGCTGAGCTTGCCCTTTCCTTCCACGATCTCATCCGTCGGAACACTGATGATCAGAAGGCCGTCCACCGCAGTCTCCTCCCCGGTAGGATGCACGGGCACCGTCACTTCCAGGAAACGGGCTCCGCGATTGTAATTACTGGTAGGTTCCCCGCCAAAGCTGCGCAGCACCTCCTCCGCGATGATCACCTTTCCCTCGTCCAGGCTGAAGGTGTCCCGCAGAATCCGGAAATTCCGGTTGATCACGACTACACGTCCGTTCCACAGGTCAGCCAGCTGGAGCAGCTGCGTATCGATGTCCTCCGACTGCTTTCCCTTCAAATACTCCGTCTCCTCCAGAAGCGGTGTGATCATCTGCGCTCTGCTGCGAATCAGAGAGACCCGCTGATCCACCGACTGCGTTTCGTAATTGCGCAGGATCCCGTATTTCAGGACCGCTGTCGGAGCAATACTGATAAATAATAAGATCAGGAACAGACGGAATCGCATACTGCGCCCGTACCGCCCGATCCTGCTTCTGAAATCCGATATAATGATCAACCTCCCACAAAAAAACCTGCCGCATAAGAGTTTCTTCAGTTCTTACACGGCAGGCTGCTTCATCACTGTTTTCTCCGGGATCAATCACCCCTGAAAATAGTACCCGACGCCCCATTTTGTATGCACATACTTTGGCTCGCTGGGATTTTCCTCGATTTTTTCACGCAGCCGGCGGATATGTACATCCACTGTCCGCACATCGCCCGGGCCGGGTGTCTCGTACCCCCACACCAGATTCAGCAGACTTTCGCGGCTGTATACCTTGTTGGGATTGAATACCAGCAGCTCCAGCAGGTCGTACTCCTTGGCGGTAAGGTTGATCTCTCTTCCGGAGATGGTCACGCGGCGGCCCTCCTGCTCCAGAACCAGCTCTCCGGAGCGCACTACCTTCCCCTTCTTATCCTGGGACGGCTTGGGTGCCGTGCGGCGCATGATGGCCTTCAGCCTGGCCTTTACCTCCAGAATGTTAAACGGCTTGGTGATATAATCATCGGCGCCGTATTCCAGCCCCAGAATCTTGTCCAGATCCTCTCCCTTGGCCGTAAGCATGACGATCGGCACATCCGAGAACTCCCGGATCTGCTGGCACACGGAAAGGCCGTCCACCTTCGGAAGCATCAGATCCAGCAGAATAATGTCGTAGCTGTTTTCCCTCGCCAGAGTCAGAGCTTCCTCCCCGTCATAGGCGCAGTCCACTTCCATATCATCCTGCTCCAGGCTGAA
This sequence comes from uncultured Lachnospiraceae bacterium, assembly GCA_946624935.1. Lineage (GTDB taxonomy): Bacteria > Bacillota > Clostridia > Lachnospirales > Lachnospiraceae > Merdiplasma. The sequence continues at coordinate 23,218 of CAMOSN010000014.1, forward strand.
GCGTATTCCTTTTACGATCAGCTTTTCATCATCCACTACCAGTACTCGTTTTGCCATCTGACATTCTCCTCGTTCTTATCCTGTACTCACCAGGTCTTTGATATTGTTGTAGATCGCATCCTTAAACCCGCTGATCTGTTTGATCTGTTCCGGATCCGTAAACGCGCCGTGCTCGGAGCGCCAGGAAAGGATCGCCGCTGCTCTGGCCTCGCCGATCCCCGGCAATGTCATGAGCTGTTCTTTGGAAGCGGTGTTCAGATTGATCCGCCCCTGCGCATCGATCCCTTCGGATGTCCCCGCTCCGGAGCCTCCTGCCGCTGCGGCTTCATCTCCTGCGGCGGCGGTGCCGCCAGAAGACAGACCCTCCTCGGCCATCCCCTCCGACTGCATCTGGGCGGTCTGCTCCAGGGTGTAGATCCGCAGCTTCTGTCCATCCGAAAGACGGGACGCCAGATTACACCACTGGGTATCCGCATCCTCGCGGAAGCCTCCCGCGGCCTGCACCGCATCATTGCCGCGCGCCGAGGCCGGAAGCGTATACACACCCGGCCGTTTCACTGCGCCGCACACGAATACGGCAATCTGCTGTTCCGACTCCGTCACGGATGCTGTGGACGCTCCATCCGTCCGCTGGTTTTCCGGCTGCGCATCTTCTGCGTGAGTGCCTGCTTCTCTGACGGCTGGCGCTCCAGCCCCTGCCTCTCCGGCACCCGTTTCTACGGCACCTGATACTCCGACTTCCGTTTCTCCGGCACCTGACAGCATGGGATGTGCCTGCGTTTCCACACAAGACCGATCATGCTCTTCCTGCTCCGTGGAAATCTGCTCCAGGTAGAGAACTTCACTTTTCCTGCATCCTGTCAGCAAGGTTCCCATAATCACCACAAGCGCTAAAATCAGCGCCGGTGCGGGCAAATTCCGAATGCGATTCTTAAAAATCCAATTAAAAAAAGCCATACATAACTCCTGTCTGCACCGCAGGCAGAACAGTTCCCCGTCATGTATGGCCTCATTGTAACAAATCCGTAAAATACTTTCAATATATTTTATACACAATAAATTCTTACGAAAGAACGCTTTTGTGATTAAGAAAGACGCTTCAGCACCCTGCTCAGCTTCTGTGCCATCTCGTCAATATCACCTTCCCTGATCACGAGCGGCGGTACAAAGCGCAGTACATCGCTTCCGGCGGAGAGGATCACAAGGCCCTCCTCCAGTGCTGCCGCAACGATCTTTCCGACCGGGATGTCCTTCACAACGATTCCCTGCATCAGGCCCATCCCTCTGCGCTCAGACAGACAGTCGAAAGCGCCCACCAGCTCATCCAGCTTCTTTTCCAGATACGGCGTGATGGCATTGACATGTTCCACGAGAGCGCACTCCTCAAACAAGTCAAACACTTTGGACACAGCTGCGCAGGCAAGGGGATTTCCTCCGTAGGTGGTTCCGTGATCTCCCGGCACCAGTGAGGAGGCGGCTGTTTTCCCGTTTAATACGAAGGCGCCGACCGGAATTCCGCAGCCGAGAGCCTTTGCGGTGGTCATGATATCCGGAGCCACTCCGTATTTCTGCCATGCATACATGGCGCCGCATCTTCCCATGCCGCACTGAATCTCGTCCAGGATCAGCAGAATATCCTTTTCGTCACAAAGTGCACGGATCTTCTGCAGGAAGTCCGGCTGTGCAGGATAGATTCCGCCCTCGCCCTGAACCGTCTCGAGAATGATCGCGCAGGTTCGCTCATTGACCTGAGCGAGTACACTATCAAAATCATTGAAATCGGCAAAACGCACGCCGCCCATCAGCGGGCGGAAGGCCTCCTGATAATGATCATTGCCCGTCACCGACAGCGCGCCAATGCTTCTCCCGTGGAAGGACTGGCGCATGGCGATGAATTCATGATCGTCGCGCTTTTCCTTATTCCATGCGTATTTACGGGCCGCCTTCAGTGCTCCCTCGATGGCCTCGGTACCGCTGTTCGTGAAGAAAGCCCTGCTGCCCTCTCCCATCCCGGCGGCAGTGATCAGCTTTTCGGCCGCCTCGGAAAGCGGAATATTATAGAACAGATTGGAGGTGTGAATCAGAGCATCCACCTGCGCTTTCAAAGCTTCGTTGTATGCCCCGCAGCCGTAGCCGAGTGCAAATACTGCGATCCCCGCTCCGAAATCCAGATATTCTTTTCCGTTTACATCCTTCAGGCGGACCCCTTCGCCGCTCTCAAACACAACCGGAAAACGATTGTAGGTGTGCAGCACATTTTCTTCCGTTTTCGTAATATAAGGGGTGCTCCGGTTCATCTCGTTGACGTTACTATCCTGCATTTTTTATTCCTCTGGTTCGATCAATCCCTGTACATCTGTTTTGTATCTGTTTTTGTGTCCGTTTCTGTACACAGCCGCCATTTCCACTTTTGTGCACATACGTTATTTTACGCATTCGGTTTATCCGCGACGATCTGCGTCCCCACGCCCTTGTCGGTGAAGAATTCCAGCAGCAGCGCATGTTCGATGCGGCCGTCCAGGATGTGCACCTTTTCCACACCGTTCTCAATGGCGTCGATACAGCTTTGCAGCTTCGGCAGCATGCCGCCGCCGGCAAAGCCCTCTGCAATAAACTGCTTTGCCTGAGTGGCGCTCATCTCACTCACCAGGGTTGACGGATCACTGGGATTCCGGTACACCCCTTCGATATCGCTCAGGAAAACCAGCTTGGAGGCCTTCATCCTGGTCGCCACCGCGCAGGCAGCATCATCCGCGTTGATATTGAAGGAATGGTATTCATCATCCGATCCGATCGGACAGATCACCGGAATAAAATCATTGTCGAGCAGTGTATCCAGAAGCTGTGTGTTCACCTCCCGTACGGTTCCGACAAAGCCAATGTCTTCTCCGTTCGCGGCGGTCTTTTTGTCCACACGCAGGACGGTTCCGTCCTTACCGCTGATGCCCACCGCCTTCAGACCGGTCTTCTCCATCATGGACACCAGGCCCTTGTTCACACGGTTGAGCACCATTTCCGCCACCTGGATCGTGTCGGCGTCGGTCACCCGCAGGCCGCCCACGAAACGGGTTTCCAGGCCGACCCGGCCGATCCACTTGGTGATCTCCTTGCCACCGCCGTGCACAATGATGGGCCGAAAGCCCACGAGCTTAAGCAGTGCCACATCGCGGATCACACTCTTTTTCAGTTCATGCTCCACCATGGCGCTTCCGCCGTATTTCACTACAACCGTCTTGCCATGGAACTGCCGGATGTAGGGCAGCGCCTCAATCAGTACATTTGCCTTCGCCAGGAGCGTCTCCATAGAATCCATAATCTTCCTGTATTTCCTTTCCGTTTCGAATCACATCCATGAAGCAGCATGCATTATGAGCGGTAATCCGCGTTGATCGAGATATACTCGTGGGTCAGATCGCAGCCCCAGGCCGTGGCGGTCTCCTCTCCCGCATGCATACAAATACGTGCCGTGACCGCCTCCGCCGAAAGGATGTGCGTTGCCTCCCCCTCATCATAGTCGGCAGCCACGCCTTCTGAGATGATCTGCAGCGTTCCATTCGCACTCTCAAAAAACAGGTCCACCTTTTCCGGATCAAATTCCGCGCCGGAATAGCCCATCGCACAGAGGATCCTTCCCCAGTTGGCATCATGCCCGGCGATCGCAGTCTTCACCAGATTGGAGGTCACCACGGATTTCGCCAGCGTTACAGCCTGCGCATGGCTTTCCGCCTGCTCCACGATCACCTCGAACAGGCAGGAAGCGCCCTCACCGTCCGCCGCCATGTGCTTCGCCAGCCAGGTATTCACCATGTTCAATGCTGCGCAGAAGGTGTCGAAGTCCTCTCCCGGTGCCGTGATCATTTCATTCCCGGCCAGTCCGTTGGCCATCAGAATGCAGGTATCATTCGTTGAGGTATCCCCGTCCACGGAGATCATGTTGTAGGTGCTTTTGATATCCTCGCTGAGGGCCTTCTGCAGCATCTCCTGGCTGATTGCACAGTCTGTGGTCAGGAATGCAAGCATCGTACACATATTGGGATGGATCATCCCCGAGCCCTTGCTCATTCCGCCGATCGTCACCGTTTTGCCGCCGAGCGTAAAGCGCACCGCAGTCTCTTTTTTCCGGGTATCCGTCGTCATGATCGCTTCGGCTGCGAGGGTTCCCGCCTCCTCACTGTCCGACAGAAGCGGCGTCATTGTGCGCACCCCGCTGCAGATCCTGTCGATCGGAAGCTGGGCACCGATCACCCCCGTAGAAGCACAGAGCACAAGCTCCGGCTCGATCCCCAGTGCAGCACCTGCCGCCTGCGCGGTCTGTGCACAGTAATCCATTCCTTCTTTTCCGGTGCATGCATTCGCGATCCCGCTGTTCACGACCACCGCCTGCGCCTGCTTATTCTCCTGCACGATCCGGCGGTCCCACACAACCGGTGCCGCCTTTACCACATTCGTCGTAAAGGTGCCCGCCGCATTCGCGGGAACCTTTGAAAAAAGCATTGCCATATCCTTCCGGTCCTGCTTCTTGATCCCGGCCGCGATGCCGATTGCCTGAAAGCCTTCCGGCGCCGTAACGCCGCCACTAATGTATTCCATATGATCATCTCCTCGAAATTTTGGGACAGGGGACGGTTCTCTGTCCCATTTTCCTGACCCATTATTCTGTCTTATTAAACCGGGCACTTTACCCGGGCACATTCCCTGGTCTCATTACCCGGGCACTTTATGGGAACATCGGTACCAGTTCCAGTCCGGTTTTTTCATCCAGGCCAAACAGAAGGTTCATGTTCTGGACTGCCTGTCCTGCGGCACCCTTTACCAGATTGTCGATCGCACCGACGGCGATGATCCTGCCGGTGCGCTGATCGATTCTGAAGCCGATATCTACATAGTTGCTTCCCTTCACCCACCGGGTCTCGGGCAGATCGCTGCCCCGCAGACGAATGAAGGGCTCTCCGGCATAGCAGCTTTCATAGGCTGCGCGTACATCTTCTTCGCTCACGCCATCCTTCAGCTTTGCATAACAGGTTGCAAGGATCCCGCGGTTCATCGGCACCAGATGCGGTGTGAAATTCAAAAGCACCTGCTCGCCAGCGGCCGCCGAAAGCTCCTGTTCGATTTCCGGTGTGTGCCGGTGTGTGGCCACACCATAGGCTTTGATGCTTTCATTCACCTCACAGAACAGATTGGGGACCTTCGCCCCGCGCCCTGCTCCCGACGTTCCGGACTTCGCATCGATGATGATGGTTGCCGGATCGACAAGAGCGTTCTTCACCAGCGGCACCAGGGTCAGAATCGAACAAGTGGTATAGCATCCCGGATTGGCCACCAGCCTTGCTCCGGCGATCTGATCCCGGTAAAGCTCGCAAAGCCCGTATACTGCTTCTTTTATATAGGAAGGACTTTTATGCGTGATCCCGTACCACTTTTCATATACATCCACATCCCTGAGCCGGAAATCCGCACTCAGATCGATCACCTTCACCTTGTTCAGGAGTTCGTCACTCATCACAGAGGCGCAGAAACCCTGCGGCGTTGCCGTAAAAATCACATCCGCCTCATCGGCCAGTGCGTTCAGATCATCATCCCTGCACACCGAATCCACCAGCCGGAACATATTTCCGTAAACAGACGCATACTCCTGATCAATATAACTGCGCGATCCGTACCAGACGATCTCCGCCTGCGGATGCCCCAGCAAAATCCGTACCAGCTCGGCCCCGGCATACCCGGTGGACCCGATGATCCCTGCTTTTATCATATTCTGTTTCTCCATCTTTCTGAAGCTTATATAGAACGCTCTTCTCTTACAACCGTTTGCTTCTTGCAAACCATATACTCTGACAAGCTACATCTGCCGGAATGCATATCCGCTGACAATTCCGAATCCGCCAACGTTTTACTCCGGGCTGCTGTTCTCCCATAATAAAACATTCTTTTGAATATGTAAAGCACATTTTATGCATAAATATGCGTGTGTATGCATATTATCTCATCTCTACAAATAATTTTTAAACTTTTTTCGAATTTGCTCTTGCATATTTATGTCAGATGCGTTATAGTACATCATGCATCCGGAAAACCGCAGCGTTTCTGCGTACCGTTTCCGGTCACATTCAAATTCGTTCATATTTATAAATCATTTTTAAGGAGCATTCTACCATGAAAGAAAAAGTCATTCTTGCTTATTCCGGCGGACTGGACACTACAGCACTGATCCCCTGGCTGAAGGAGACCTTCGATTACGAAGTCATCTGCTGCTGCATCAACTGCGGACAGGGAAATGAACTGGACGGTCTTGAGGAGAGAGCAAAGCTTTCAGGCGCTTCCAAATTATATATTGAAGATATCATCGATGAATTCTGCGACGATTTCATCATGCCCTGCGTAAAAGCCGGTGCCGTTTACGAGCACAAATACCTGCTCGGCACCTCCATGGCCCGCCCGGCCATCGCCAAAAAGCTGGTAGAGATCGCCCGCAAAGAAGGTGCAACCACCATCTGCCACGGAGCCACCGGTAAGGGCAACGACCAGATCCGCTTCGAGCTGGGCATCAAGGCACTGGCTCCCGACCTGAAGATCGTGGCCCCCTGGCGTATGACCGATCTGTGGAAAATGCAGTCCCGCGAGGATGAGATCGCCTATTGCCAGGCACACGGCATCCACCTTCCCTTCGACGCCAGCCACAGCTACAGCCGCGACCGCAACCTCTGGCACATCAGCCACGAGGGTCTCGAGCTGGAGGATCCCGCCAACGCACCGGATTACGACAACGTCCTTGTTCTGGGCGTCACCCCGGAGAAGGCTCCGGATGAGCCCGAGCTGGTCACCATGCAGTTTGAAGC
>CAMOSN010000015.1 GCA_946624935.1 uncultured Lachnospiraceae bacterium
CCGATGCTTTCGTGCACCCTCAGGGGCTCGAACCCTGGACACCCTGATTAAGAGTCAGGTGCTCTACCAACTGAGCTAAGGGTGCTTGTTCTGGCGAACAAGTGCATTATAGTCTATATAGGGGGGGAATGCAAGCCTTTTTTTGGATTTTTTTAAAGTCTATCATTTGCTTAAAAACAGAATAGTTTTTCGACGATTTATTCGCGCTATGCATTTTCCGGGAAGAGGAGTATACTGATACTTGTCGGAGGTGATTATCAATGTCGACGAAAAAGGAACAGCAAAACCGCACGATCTATGAGGAGCTGCGCGGATCGATGAATGAAGCGGATACGCCGGATTCCCGACCGCAGAAGTTCATCCGCAATGACCGCTACTTTACGATCTGCATTTATTCGTTTCTCCTGGTGGTAGCATGCACGATTGCAATCAAGGCAATCATTTCCTTTGGGCAGACGAAGGCCTTTATCGGCAGCCTGGTACGGGCAATAGGTCCGTTTCTGATTGCAATTCTCATTGCCTATGTTCTGATGCCGTTTGTAAAAGCAGTGCATTCACTGCTGCGCAGAGTTTTTAAGAGGCTGCCGGACAAGCCGGCCATGGTAATCTCGCTTCTGCTGGTGTATCTGATCGGAGTCGGACTTATGGTTGCCGCACTGATCTACGTGCTGCCGGCGGTGGTGCGCAATATTGCGGATCTGGTACGGATGGTGCCTGAGGGCTATGAGCAGCTGAAGGTTTTCCTGGCGTATCTGCAGGAGCATTTCCCGCAGTTCGACTTTTCATCCGTCACATCCATGCTGGACAGCACCCAGGGAGATGTGGTGAGCATGCTCTCGGAAATTTCCGGGGACATGATCCCGGTTCTTTATACGGCGTCTGTTTCGGTCGTACAGTGGTTCTTCAACTTTGTGATCGCCATTGTAGTGTCGGTATACATGCTCTACGGAAAACAGTCTCTGCGCAGGCTCTGCAAGATCGTTGTATATGCGGTCATTCCCAGAGAAATGGTACCGCAGGTACGTACCGTCCTTGCAGACTGTAACGCGATCTTTGGCAGATATGTGGTCAGCAAGATGGTGGACTCTCTGATCATCGGTATTCTTTGTGCGATCCTGATGACGATCCTGCGGCTGCCGTACGTATTTCTGATCAGTATGGTCGTGGGCGTCACCAACATGATCCCGTATTTCGGACCCTTCATCGGTGCGGTTCCGGGCCTGGTGATCGAGCTGGTGGTCAGCCCGTGGAAGGCACTGATCTTCTTTATCATGATCCTGTGCCTGCAGCAGTTCGACGGCTTGTACCTGGGACCGAAGCTGATGGGCAACTCCACCGGCATGAAGCCGCTGTGGATCATTTTCGCCATTACGGTCGGCGGAAAATTCTTCGGCGTGATCGGAATGTTCCTGGGCGTCCCGGTGCTCGCGATCCTGGCTTATCTGGCGGAGCTGTTTGTTTCGGCAAAGCTTAGGAAAAAAGGACTGCGCATTACCGATATCTGGTAAACATAAGTCTGGCAACTATCCGTTTGGTAACCAGAATGCTCACATGAGCAGTTCATCCAGTGTACTGCCATAATGGGGCAGGAATTCCCGGACGAAGATCGCAACCTCCGGAAGCTGTGCACTGAGCTGATCGACAGCGCGCTGGGTAGTGCACATGGCAGTGTGGAACTCGCGATTGCCGGAGGTTTCCTCCTCGATGCACTTGATCAGCGCGGACAGCTTATCCGCCGCTTTGACAAGGCGCAGAAGATAGGGATCCTCCTGCGCAGGATCAGGATCCAGAATACGGGAATAGACCGGACGAAGGTCCGCAGGGAGCTTCTGAAGCAGGCGTGAGAGCGCCTGCTTTTCTGTTTCCGCATAAGCGGCCTTCATCTCAGGGCTGCCATGCTTCACCGGCGTAGGCAGATCCCCCGTAATGATTTCCGCCGTATCGTGATACAGCGCGATCAAAGCGGCACGTTCCGCATTGAGCGACTTCCCGAGCCGTTCATTTCCCAGAATGCAAAGCGCATGCGCAAGCATGGCGACATCCAGGGAATGCTCACTTAAGGACTCACTTCGCGAAGAACGCATCAGGGCCCAGCGTTCAATATATTTCATACGCCACATCGTTGCAAAAAAAGTATCGGACATGGGGGCTTCCTTTCTATAAATAAGAGTGATCTCCGAACCGGCGAATGTGCCGCCTCGGGTCAGGGTTATGATAGCACTCGAGCGGGAGGGTGTAAACTATACTATTATGGCTTCCTATAATTCATCTGAAGCGCATTTAGCCCTCAAAAATTGTAGAAATATGAACAAAAAATATAGAATAAACATACAATAGCACATAATTAATCGACGATTTGAAAGTCAAGCCTTAACACACCAGAAATGCAAATGTCCCCATTTTTATCACTATCCACAAAACGGACGTTCGTTTTGAGGAGGGGGAAAATGGGGCGGAAAACACCGAAAAAAATGTGGATAATGTGGATAACTCTGTGCATAACTTCATTTTAGCGCCTTCACAGAGTTGAAAAATGTGGAAAAGGAGATCATGTGTGGCGTTTTTGGAAGGTCCGGTGACATGGCTGCCCGGTCCGACAGGGACGAATCTTTGTGCATCTTTCTTTTTGAGAGACATTGTCCGTAGAAAAAGGACAAAAACCAGAGAATGTATTTTGGCACAAAACAATAAGATATCAGACAATAATGCGGCGCTGGAGAAAAACCCTGCAGGCATAAAAAACGCCCCTCCGGACGGATCCGGAAGGGCGTTTGAAGTTCATTATACAAGTCTTGTCGCACAGCACGGTGTACGATAACCGATGTCGGAGATGATGATTCCGTTTGTCGGGTTGCTGGCGTGTACTACCTGGCCGCCGCCGATGTAGATGGACACATGTCCGATTCCGCCGTCACCGTTGTAGAAGAGCAGGTCGCCGGGCTGGAGGTTGTCCATGGATACGGAGGTACCATAACCGGACTGAGCTGCTGCATTGTGCGGAAGGGAGATGCCGAAGTTCTGATAAACAGCCATTACAAAACCGGAGCAGTCGGCACCGCCTGTCAGGCTGGATCCGCCCCATACATAGGGACCGCCAACATACTGTGTTGCGAAGTCGGCTACGGCCTGGCCTGTGGAGGAGTAGCTATAGCTGGAGGTATCCTCGTAAGAAGTATCTTCGTAACTCTCCTCATAGGAATAGCTGTCATCGTAAGAGGTATCCTCGTAGGTCTCCGTGTAACTATCTTCGGTGTAAGTATCTTCAGTATAAGAGTCCTCGGTGTAAGTATCTTCGGTATAGGTGTCTTCGTAGGAAGAACCATCGCCATAGGTTTCGGTGTAGGTCTGTGCGGCAGCTTCTGCCTGTGCAAGGGCATCAGCCTCGGCCTGTGCAGCTGCATCTGCTGCGTTCTGGGCCTCTACATAAGCCTGGTAGGCTTCGGAGGCAGCTGCTGCGGAGTCGATCACGGCCTGCTCGTCAGCGGTGGAAACAGCCATCTCATCTGCTGCGTTCTGGGCTTCTACGAATGCCTGATACTGTTCCTGTGCGTATACCTGTGCGTCATAAGCGGAGGTAGAAGCGGCCTGTGCCTGTTCCTCGTAGTAGCTCTCTTCGTAAGTGGGTTCCGTGTAGGATGCTTCCTCGTAGTAGCTCTCTTCGTAGGTGGGCTCGGTGTAGGATGCTTCCTCGTAGTAGCTCTCTTCGTAGGTGGGCTCGGTGTAGGCCGCTTCCTCGGTATAAGACTCCTCGTAAGCGGGTTCTGTATAAGAAGCTTCCTCGTAAGAGCTTTCCTCATAAGTCGGTTCCGAATAAGCAGCCTCTTCATAGGAAGGTTCTTCGTAAGCAGGCTCCACGTAAGCAGGTTCCTCGTAAACCGGCTCTTCGTAAGTGTCCTCGTAAACCGGCTCCTCATAGGAGGCTTCATATCCGGGCTCGTCCACGGCGACTGCCGTTGCGTACTCGGTGGAGGTATACACATAATCGGAGGAGACGTATCCATAGGTGCCGTCGACAACGACCTTGACCCAGTCACCGCCGTCTTCAACGACCTCTACCTCATGGTCCGGAGAGATGGTGGAAATGATCTCACCCTCCTGATCGGCAGATGCGCGAAGATGAAGCGCTTCGACACCAACCTCGGCGGTGGTATATCCTGCATCTGCAGCGATCTCCTCGGCAAGGGAACCGGTTGCCAGATACTGACCGGCTACATAGCCTTCGACATTGCCGGAACGGATCTTGTACCAGCCGTTCTCGTCAACATCGATGATCTCCATGGAACCGAAGTTGTAAAGCTTGCCGACCGGTGCGCTTTCCTTGTCAGCCTCGGAGCGAACGTTCAGATATTCGTCGCACAGGGCAAAAGCAGTTGTGCCGATAGCGTCCGGATCCGGAACGAAGTGATCTTCCTGTGTATCCTGTGTGGATGCGACCTGCGTGGGCTCCGCCTCAGTGGTCGTATCTTCTGCAGGCGCGGCTTCGATAGTCGCATCTTCTGCGGTCTCCACTTCCGTGGCTTCAGCTGCTTCCGTGGCTTCTTCGGTCTGTTCAGGTCTTGAGAAATCGCCCATACCTGCCAGAACAACGTCGGTTCCTGCTGCCAGAACAGGCAGGCTGCCTTCACAAAGAACCATACCTGCTGCCACACACAGTGCAGTTATTTTTGCATTTCTCTTCTTCATTATGATAATCCTCCTGGACCGCAAAACACAAATAAATCAAAAGTGTTAAGCGAGATTGTTATTTGTTACGGAAATATTACATTTATTACGTCGAAATAGTAACACGACGAAATATTTATGTCAAGTAATTTTAAGAAAAAATAAATAAGAAGGAAACAAGGACGTAAACAGAAAGGCAGGATAAAGAAGAATTCGGGTAGATTAGTAGAATAAATAAGGGAGGATCCGGGTAGAAATGAAGGAGGAAACAATTAGAGAGAGGGACAGAAAAGAAATATAGAAGAATAAGAAAAACCCGGGCCCATGAAGCCCGGGAAGAAATCACTGTATATGTATAAGGTAGAAAAACATGCAGCCGTATTGAGCCGCAGCATTACAGCGCGGCAGCAGAACAGCGCCATGGTCCCAACAGTGCTGCAGCAGAATGGAGCCGTGGCCGAGCATATCAGGCGCTGTGCGCCGGCCGCATGATCATCTTGCAGATCGGATTGCCTGCCTCCGAAAAGCGCTGCTCATATTCTGTCATAATGTTTCCTTCGGAAAGCACCGGATCATGATGCAGATCCCGTGTACAGGCAAGTACCTCCCAGCCGGCGGCAGCGGCCTCTTCGAGGGCGAAGGAGAAGAGGGCAGTGTTGTCGGTCTTGAATTCCACGCATGCGCCGGGAGAGAGGACCTGCTCATAGCGGGCCAGGAACTGACGGCTTGGAAGCCGGCGGTGGGCATGACGGTCCTTGGGCCAGGGATCGGAGAAATTGAGATAGATCCCGGCCACCTCCTCCGGTGCAAACACCTCGGTCAGATCTTCGGCGTCCATGCGCAAAAAAAGCAGATTTCGCACATCCTCCATTTTTTCACGTTTCTGAATCGCCCGCACCAGCACACTGGAGTATTTTTCAATTCCCAGATAGTTCTGTTCGGGATGGGATACGGCGAGCTGACTGATGAAGCGACCCTTCCCCATGCCGATTTCCAGATACAATGGCTGTTGATTTCCAAAAACCTGTGCCCAGCTTCCTTTATAGCTGCGCATATCTTTTTCCTGAATGACAAAAGGACTGGCGGCGATTGCCTCCCGGGATCCGGGAATGTTGCGTAATCTCATAGTGGTTCCTTCCTGGCAGTGTGAACGGGTTGATTAGACTGTATTTGATAAGGTAGCAGACATTGACATTTTTTGCAATGCTCAGGGTGTTTCTTTCATTCCGCCGCCTGCGTTTTTTCATGCCGTCACCTGCGTTTTTTCGCGCGGCATCCGCGTTTTTCTTGACAACAGGATGAGATTCGGGTAGACTTAATAAAAAGTAACACAATTGTAACAAACGCATCGAGCTTTATGTGGGGTGTTTTCTATGAAGCTGCATTGGAAAAGAAAGGTTTGCATCGCTGCAGGATTGTTTGCGCTGATCCTTCTTATGAGTTTTCCTGTACAGGCAGAGTGGGTGACAACTTCTAAAGGGAAAATGTATACGACCAGCGGCTCGCCCGGATATCTGACGGGCTGGCAGACGATTGGCGGAAGCAGGTATTATTTCAAGGCGGATGGCATCATGGTCACCAGCAAGATCAAGCTGAATGGTACCATCTATTACTTCAAGAGCAACGGGAAGCTGCGCACCGGACTGCAGAAGGTTGGAAAGTATACCTACTATTTCGGTACACAGGGATATCGTCATAAAGGCTGGCAGAAGATCACAAAAAGCGGCAAGACCTATCGTTACTATTTTAAAAAGAAGAATGGGCGAATGGTCACGGGACTTGAGACACTGAGCGGGAAGAAATATTATTTTGCATCCAACGGAAGGCTTCAGTATGGCTGGATCACGTTAAACGGAAAGCGCTATTATGCAAAATCCTCCTCCGGTGTACTGGCCCAGAATGAGTGGCTGAACAGCACCTACTATTTCCTGAGCGACTGCACGATGGCAGTTTCGCAGACGATCGACGGGAAACAGATCGGATCCGACGGGCGTTATGTCGCGGTAGTAAAGCGTTCCGCATGGGATGGAAACCGTTATTATGATGCCAATGGAACGATGGTTATCGGCTGGCAGACGATCGACGGCAAAAAGTATTTCTTCAAAAAGGCCACCGGTGAAAAGGTGACTGGATGGCTGTCCAAGGGCGGAAAGATCTATTTCTTTAATAAAGAAGGAGTTCTGCAGACGAACTGCTGGGTAAAATCGGGAAATGACCGGTATCGCATCGGTTCCGACGGTTCCCGTCAGATCGGGATCACCAAGGTCGACAAGAAATACTACTACCTTTCCAAGAAAGCAAAGGGAAAGCTGGTGTACGGCTGGATCTCCACCGGCGGGAAAAGATACTTCGGGCACAGGTCGAAGGGCTATCTGATCACTGGTCTGGCCAACATCGGCGGGAAGAAATATTATTTCTATTCTTCCGGAGAGATGGCCAAAAGCGTAAAGCTTTATGTCGGAAGCAAGGAGTACTCGATCAATTCCAGCGGTGTGATCACCAGTGAAACGAAGGTGAGCATCTCGGGCTCCACAAAGGGCAGTGAGATCGCCAAGTTCGCAGTGAAGTATGTCGGCAATCCTTATGTATGGGGAGGAACAAGCCTTACAAGTGGTGCGGACTGTTCCGGATTTGTGTATACCGTGTTCCAGAATTTCGGCATCTCCCTTCCGAGAGTGGCGGATGATCAGATGAAAGCTTCTTCGGGGACAAGGATCACAAGCGCCTCAAATCTGCTGCCCGGAGACCTGGTCTTCTACGGATCCTCCGGATACGCAAGTCATGTTGCCCTGTACATCGGAGACGGTCAGGTAGTGCATGCCAGCAACAGCGCACCGTATCCGCAGGGCGGAATCAAGATCAGTAACTACGATTACAATACGCCGATTGCCTTCGTGCGGTACTGGTCGTAAGAACGTCGGACCTGATCGTGGGTTTTCGCAAGCGAAAGTATTTGCGAAAACCCACTTTTTTCATGGATCAAACAGGGGACGGTTCTCTGTTTGAGAATGGATAAAGGTGCGTCTCTGTTAAAAAAATGGGAGAGAGAACCGTCCCCTGTCCCATTCAAACACAGAACCGTCCCCTGTTTGAGGCAGCGAGGAAAAACATATAGAAAAAAGGAGAAGAGAAATGTTGCGAAAGAGAACCGGTTTGTTTCTGCTGCTGTTGTTGAGTATTGCGCTGCTTTCCTTAGCCGGCCCGGCTTTTGCCGGGGAGGAGACGGAGAGTACCGTCACCTTCAAGCTGAAGGCCCGGGGAGGTACCGTGAGCAGGAAGAAGGTGACCCTGGAGGAGGACGGGGTGTTCGGGAAGCTGCCGAGGCCTGTGCGGGAAGGGTATAAGTTCCGGGGCTGGTTTACGAAAAAAACGAGCGGGACGAAGATCCGGAAGACGACGAAGGTTGCTTCGGTGGAAAAGCGGATTCTCTATGCTCACTGGAAGCTGATCACCTATAAGATTGAGGCGGACCGAAATGGCGGCAGTGTGCCGGAGGGGAAAACGCTTCCGGAGGAGTACACCGTGGAGTCCGGGACGATCAGGCTGCCGTCTTTGCAGAAGGAGGGATATACCTTCAAGGGCTGGTATGTGCGAGGTGAGGATGGCACCGAAAAGATAATCAAAAAGATCAAAAAGGGTTCCACCGGAAACATCAGCCTGGTCGCAAAATACGAGCCGCTTACGCTCACGATCCGGTTCCGGAAAAACGGGGTGCTGAAAACGGCGGTGAAGAAGATCAAGGTAAGGTACGGCAAATGGGTGACGCTGCCAAAGCCGGAGGAGAATGCCTTTGCCAGCTGGAATACCTCCCCGGACGGAAGCGGGACCTCCTATGCGGGAGGGGAGCGGATCCTGATCAAAACCGTCGTGGACGGAGGCGTGCTGACGCTTTACGCAAATCCATTCATTCCGGGCAACAATATCCGCAGACTCTATGATTATTTCCAGAGGATCGGATTCACAAAGGAAGCATCGGCAGCGATCGTGGCAAATCTGATGTATGAATCGGGTGGAGGATATGCCGATATCAAGCTCAATGCGGTGGAATGGAGCACCGGCCGCGGAATCGGAATGTGTCAGTGGACCAACACGGCCGACATGGCCCGGAGAACGAATTTTGAAAATTACTGTGCCTCCTGCGGGAAACCCTGGCCCAATCAGGACCTGAAGGTACAGGTGGACTTTTTGATGGCGGAGCTGGAGGGTGTGAAGTATGGGAAGGTGTGGTACTTCCTGCCTGCCCAGGGCTATCCGGCATCCTATCAAATGACGCTGGAGCAGTTTAAGAAGCTGAAAAACGCTGCCACAGCGACGGCGGTGTTCTGCGCGAACTTCGAACGTCCCCGTCCGGAGCATGCGAACCTTACCCAGCGCGCGAACTACGCGGCCTATGTCATGCAAAATTATTGAGTTTTCAGACAGCCTCTGGTATACTTTTTCAGAAGGAACTTAGGAAGAGGTCAGGCTCCTTCCGGGGAGGGAATGCAATGAAGCGAAGCGAACTGGTGCCGGAGCCGGGCGAAGGGACGATGGAGTCGGGTGAGGAAACGATGGAGCGAAACGAACTGGCACTGGAAGTGATCCGGCGGCTGAAGGATGCCTATCCGGGGGCGGACTGTACCCTGGAGTATGATCAGGCCTGGAAGCTGCTGGTGAGTGTGCGGCTGGCGGCTCAGTGCACGGACGCACGGGTGAATGTTGTGGTGAAGGAGCTGTTTGAACGCTTTCCTGGCGTGGACGCTCTGGCGCAGGCCAGTGTGGAGGAAATCGAGCAGATCGTAAAGCCCTGCGGGCTCGGGCACAGCAAGGCCAGGGACATCAGCGCGTGCATGAGGATGCTGAAGGAACGCTTTGGCGGAAAGGTGCCGGATGATTTTGATGCGCTGCTGTCGCTGCCGGGCGTCGGACGTAAGAGTGCCAATCTGATCATGGGAGATGTGTTCGGAAAGCCTGCCATCGTCACGGACACCCACTGTATCCGGCTGTCCGGCCGGATCGGGCTTGTGGACGAGGGACTGAAGGACCCCGCAAAGGTCGAGAAGGCGCTCTGGAAGATCATTCCTCCTGAAGAGGGAAATGATTTCTGCCATCGTCTGGTGCTGCATGGAAGAGCGGTATGTACCGCCAGGACAGCGCCGTACTGCGATCAGTGTGTATTAAGCGATATCTGCCGGTACGCACAGTCCGGGGCTGACAGGCACCTGCAAAAAACGGATGCCTGAGAAGGTACAGTCAGGGAGAGCCCCCGGATGCCTGAGAAGGCACAGCCAGGGAGAGCCCCCGGATGCCTGAGAAGGCACAGCCAGGGAGAGTTCCCGGATGCCTGAGAAGGCACATTCGGAAAAGGAAAACCCGGGCGCACGAGAAGGCGCAGCCGGGGAGCGGAGAGAGAAAGGAGAGGCTATGTATCAGGATTTTAAAGTATATCTGGGAAAGTCCGGTGAGGAAAAGATCAGTATCTTTCCTTCCATGGCGAATCGTCACGGCATGATCGCCGGTGCGACCGGCACCGGTAAAACCGTTACGCTGAAGGTGCTGGCGGAATCCTTCAGTGACTGTGGTGTGCCTGTATTTCTGGCCGATGTCAAGGGCGATCTGGCAGGGATGTGCCAGCCGGGGCTGGAGACAGCCGACATGGCGGAGCGCATGGACCGGTTCGGCCTGCGGGAGGAGGGTTTCTCGCTGCATGCCTATCCGACCGTGTTCTGGGATGTATACGGGCAGATGGGACTGCCGCTGCGGACAACCATTTCCGAAATGGGCCCCCTGCTCCTGGCAAGAATCTTGGGGCTGAATGATACACAGCAGGATGTGCTTACCGTAGTGTTCAAGATCGCGGATGACGAGGGACTTCTGCTGATCGATACCAAGGACCTGCGCTCCATGCTTTCCTATGTCAGCGAGAATGCGAAGGAGTACTCGGTGCGTTACGGCAATATTGCAAAGCAGAGTCTTGGCGCGATTCAGCGTGCTGTGATCGCACTTGACGAGCAGGGCGGAGAGCTGTTCTTCGGTGAGCCGGCGCTTTCGATCACGGACTGGCTCAGGACCGATGCATCGGGACGCGGCGTGATCAATGTCCTGGACTGCCAGAAGCTGGTGCTCAATCCGGCGATGTATTCCACCTTCCTTCTGTGGATGCTCTCGGAGCTGTACGAGATGATGCCCGAGGCGGGCGATCTGGCCCAGCCGAAGATGATCTTCTTCTTCGATGAAGCGCATCTGCTTTTCGACACCGCTTCAAAGGAACTGCTGCAGAAGATCGAGCAGGTCGTGAAGCTGATCCGCTCGAAGGGTGTGGGCATCTACTTCATCACCCAGAATCCGTCGGATATTCCGAACGCGGTGCTTTCACAGCTGGGCAATAAAGTGCAGCATGCTCTGCATGCCTACACGCCGGCGGAGCAGAGAGGCCTGAAGGCCGCCTCGGATTCCTTCCGCGCAAATCCGGAGTTCAACACGATCGAAGCACTCCAGAACCTGGGAATCGGGGAAGCGCTCGTATCTGTGCTGGACGAGAACGGCATTCCGACCGTGGTGAAGCAGGTAAAGATCCTGCCGCCGCAGAGCCAGATGGGAGCCGTCGACGACTTTGTGCGCACCGCAGCGATCAACAATTGTGACCTGTATGCCAAATACACGGATTTCCAGGACCGGGATTCCGCCTATGAATTCCTGGAGCGCATGGAGCTGACCCGTCAGGAGAATGCGCGGGCGGAGGCCGAAGAGAAGGAGCGTCAGAAGCTCGAAGCAGCTGCCGAGAAGGAGCGTATGAGAGAAGAGGCAGCTGCCGAGAAGGAACGCCTGAAGGCGGAGGCGGCTGCTGCAAGAGAACAGGCCCGGGCGGAGGCTGCCGCTTTGAAGGAAGCCGAGGCGGAGGAGCGCAGGAAAAAACAGGCCGTCAGCTCCGTGGCCAGCACGGCAGCCGGTACCGTGGGACGGGAGATCGGGAATACGATCGGAAACGTCATCGGCGGAAAATTCGGCAGACGGCTCGGCGGAAATGTGGGTGCGCAGCTTGGACGCGGCATCCTCAAGACCCTGTTCCGTTCCTGAGAGAGAAAACAAAGCAAATCAGACAGGCCGGACAGATCCGGCAGTCAACATAAATTGGGAGATCAGACAGCATGGGAAGATATTATTCATTAACCAAAAGCATCAAGGAAGAGGACGCCGCAAGAATTCTGGAGGAGCTGCGCGCCATGGAGGATGTTGCGCAGGCGGATTTTAACGAGGACCGCAGCGGCATCACGATCTTTACTGTGAGCGGAGAGTATACGGCTGTGATGGACCGGGCCGTCAATATTTTCTCCAGAGAAGGCGGCGGAGCGGAACTTTCCTTCCAGCATTTCGTGCAGGCTTAAAACCCTGTAAAATCGGGAAGGATGCCCCGTAAATGCTTGACAAAAGCAGGTATCCATTATATAAGTTAATATGTGGTTTAGGACCCGTCGTCTTTTGTCAGCGTATTGGGGAGGCGGATGTAGTTTGGGTCCTGAACAATGGGATTATTTTCAAAAAAAGAATATGAGGAGGAAATGAACATGAACAAAACCGAGTTTATTGCTGCAATTGCAGATAAGGCCGAACTTTCCAAAAAGGATGCAGAAAAAGCTTTGAAGGCTTTCACAGAGGTTGTTGCGGAAGAACTGAAAAAGGGTGAGAAGGTTCAGCTTGTCGGCTTTGGTACGTTTGAAGTTTCCGAGCGCGCTGCAAGAGAAGGAAGAAATCCGCAGACAGGCGCTTCCATGACCATCGCTGCATCCAAAAATGCAAAATTCAAAGCCGGAAAAGCTCTGAAGGACAGCCTGAACTAACAGGATCGGGAAGGTACGGGCCGGGAAAGCTCCGGCTTCGAATAGGAAATGGAAAGAGAGCAGAGGATATGCCCCTGCTCTTTTTTAACACAGCAAGGAAGTCCCCCTTCTTAACGTCGCGGAGATGCAGGTTGGGATATGGGGACTTACTTGTGTCAGGTGGAGTCCAGGCTCCGCCTGACAGTCCGCGAAGCGGACATCTGGGTTAGCCGCAAGTAGCGCAGCGGATTGCGGATTACCTTTGACACCGGCCTGAACGAAAAAAGGAAAGAAACGAGTATGAGACTGGACAAATATCTGAAGGTATCCCGGCTGATCAAACGCCGGACCATCGCAAATGAGGCCTGTGATGCGGGAAGGGTCATGCTGAACGGAAAGGTGGCCAGAGCATCCGCCGATGTCAAAACCGGAGATGAGATTTTGATCGAATTCGGAAACCGGACCGTTAAGGTGGAGGTTCTGAATGTGGCGGAGACGGTAAAAAAAGAGGAAGCGGCACAGATGTTCCGCTATCTGTAAGGGCCTGGAGGGCTGTTTTTGCGTTGACAAGCTTTTCGAAATTCATTACAATCGATCTATGAGAAAACAGCGAATCTACGGGAGGGTTTGGTTATGTACATGGAAGACTATAAGCGTTGGCTTGAGGCTGATCTGATCGATTTTGACCTGAAAAAGGAACTGCTCGACATTCAGGGCGACGAGGAAGCGATAAAGGAACGCTTTGCAGTGGCACTGCAGTTCGGAACTGCCGGACTTCGCGGAGTGCTCGGCGCGGGAACAAACCGCATGAATATCTGGGTGGTCCGTCAGGCAACACAGGGCGTTGCGGACTGGGTGAAAACACAGGGCGGCAGCCAGACGGTCGCGATCGGCTATGACAGCCGCATCAAGGGATGGAACTTTGCCAGAGAGGCAGCGGGCGTCCTCGCAGCAAACGGGATCCATGTACGGATCTATGAAGAACTGATGCCGGTACCGGGCTTAAGCTTTGCGACCCGGTATTACAAGTGCAATGCGGGTATCATGGTCACCGCTTCGCATAATCCCGCAAAGTATAACGGATACAAGGCCTACGGCCCGGACGGCTGCCAGATGACCGACGATGCCGCTGCCGTCGTATACGATTCCATTCAGAAAACAGACGTACTGACCGGCGCAAAGTATATGCCCTTTGCCGAGGGCGTGGAAAAGGGCCTGATCCGTTTCGTGGGCGAGGACTGCAAGGATGCTCTCTATGAAGCGATCGAGAGCCGTCAGGTTCGTCCGGGCCTTTGCAAAACGGCGGGGCTGAAGCTGGTGTATTCTCCGCTCAACGGCACCGGACTGGTTCCCGTGACGAGAGTACTGCAGGACATGGGCATCACGGACATCACGATCGTTCCGGAGCAGGAGTATCCGAACGGCTACTTCACCACCTGCTCCTACCCGAACCCGGAGATCTTTGCGGCGCTGGAGAAAGGCCTTGAGCTCGCGAAGGAGTGCGGCGCCGACCTGATGCTGGCGACCGACCCCGATGCGGACCGTGTAGGCATCGCCATGAAATGCCCGGACGGCTCCTATGAGCTGGTCACCGGAAATGAAATGGGCGTGCTGCTGCTCGACTACATCTGCGCAGGCCGGATCGAGAAGGGGACCCTTCCGGAGAAGGCTGTGGCCGTGAAATCGATTGTGTCGACGCCGCTTGCGGATAAGATCGCGGCCCACTACGGCGTGGAGCTGCGCGGCGTGCTGACCGGCTTCAAGTGGATCGGCGATCAGATCGCCCAGCTGGAAGCAGCAGGTGAGGTGGACCGCTTCATCTTCGGCTTCGAGGAGAGCTACGGTTACCTGGCCGGCCCGTATGTACGCGATAAGGATGCCATTATCGGGTCCATGCTCATCTGTGAAATGGCTGCCTACTATCGCAGCATCGGCTCCTCCATCAAGCAGCGTCTGGAAGAGATCTATGCACAGTACGGCCGTTATCTCAATCAGACCGACAGCTTTGAGTTCCCGGGCCTTTCCGGTATGGACAAGATGGCCGGAATCATGGCTTCGCTGCGGAAGGATCCGCCGAAGGAGCTGGCCGGTATCGCCGTGGAGAAGGTGACCGACTACATGGAGCCGGAGCAGACGGGTCTGCCGAAGGCAAACGTACTGATCTTCAGTCTGGAGGGCGGTGCAAGCGTAGTAGTGCGTCCCTCCGGAACAGAGCCGAAAATCAAGGCTTACTATACAACGCTCGGAAAGGATAAGGCCGAGGCTCAGGCAAGAAAGGATGAACTCGCACAGGCGCTCAAGCCGATTTTTGCCTGAGAAACAAACAATGATGTAGCTGGACCGGGAGGACCTGATTACAAATGCCTACGAAATCAAAACGGCGCGCGAGCGTCGGTAACCGGATCGGAATGGTGGTTGTCGCAGTGGTGGTGACGGCGCTGATCGTGATCATGCTGGTGCTCAGCCATGGACTGAAGAAAAAAATCAGCACCTATCAGGTTATGAATGCCCAGCTCTCCCAGGCGATCGCGGAGGAGAACGGAAGAAAAGAGGAATTGCAGACCCTTCCCGACTATGTTAAGAGTGATGCCTTCGTTGAGAAGACAGCCAGGGAGAAGTTCGGGCTGGCGTATGACAATGAAGTGATCTTCCGCGCGGAGGATCCCTGATTCAAAACCGGCATGCTGCCTTCTGACAGAGCAGGCGGCATGCCGGTTTTCAGTCCGTGTAACCTGAGGACCGGGGAGCTGAGAGCTCGCCGGTTCTTCGATTCGACTGTGTCGGCGGTGAGTCGGGCAGAAGAAGGAACGTGTTACCGGAAAAGTGGCCGTAGAAGCGTGGCGGAAGATCCGCAGCGGCCGTAGGATGGAGGGGAAAAGTGGACCAGTTTGAGGAAAGAATCCGAAGCCGCATCCTGGAGCAGCGTCTGATCGCGCCCGGAAGCACCGTGATCGCGGGCGTCTCGGGCGGGGCTGATTCCATGTGCCTGCTGCTGGTGCTCGCCGCACTTCGCGCGCAGCTTGACTTTTCCCTGCGCGTTGTCCATGTGGAGCATGGCCTGCGCGGAAGTGCTTCCCTGGAGGATGCATTTTTTGTACAGAAGGTGTGCCGGGAAATGGACATTCCCTTTGTGCTGGAGAGAATCGATATTGCCGGAATGGCACGGGAGGAAGGGCTCTCGACGGAGGAGGCGGGAAGGAAGGCCCGCTATGCATGCTTTGAGCGCCTGGCAGAGGAAGTGGGAGCTGCGTATATTGCCGTTGCACACCAGGCCCAGGATCAGGCGGAGACGGTCCTTTTGAATCTGTGCAGGGGAACGGGCGTGCGGGGGCTCGGCGCGATGCGCATGCGAAGCGGAAAGGTCATCCGTCCGCTGCTGGAGGAGAGCCGGGAGGAGATCGAAGCCTATCTGCGGCGGCAGGAGGTATCCTGGCGCCTGGATGAGACCAACCGGGAGGACCACTATGCACGTAACCGCATCCGCAATCAGGTGCTTCCACAGCTTGCGCAGATCAATGCGGAGAGCATTCGCCACATCTGCAGTGCGGCGGCGATCCTGCAGCAGACGGAGGATTTCCTGGAGGACTGTGCCCGCAGGGTCGGGGAGACCTGTATACGCCGCGAGGGAGCGCACCTGTGCCTGCGGGTGGAAGCGCTGATGAAGTGCGAACCGCTGCTGCGGCAGTATGTTCTGCGGATGGCGGTGCGGGAGGTGCGCGGCGGGAGCGGCCTGAAGGATTTCGGGGCAGTGCATGGGCAGATGCTCGTATCACTTGCGTCCATGCCCTCCGGCTCGCGCTTTTCACTCCCCGGCGGGATCGCCGCATGGCGGGAGAACGATGAGCTGTGCCTGGGAATGACGGAGTGCGGAAACGGCCCGGATGAGGGCATCCCTGCTTTGTGGCTGGATGGCGCCCCGGAGCCGTCGGAGGCGGATGCCCCGGGGCCGGATGCTTTGATGCCGGGTTCTTTGATGCCGGATGTTTTGGCATCGGAGGCTTTGGCATCGGATAGCTCGTTTCGGGAGCCGGGACAGGCCATGGTGGACCGGAAGCCGGCACAGGTCATGCAGCCCCGGGAACCTGCCCGGGAAGAGGCCGGCCAGATCGGGTCCTGCGTATGCGTTTTAACGGAGCGGCTTCTTCGGGAGGGAGTTACGGTTCATGCCCGCGGAATATATGGGTTTGGCGGAGCGAACGTCACGGTGCGGATTCGCGCCTGTGCCCCACCGGAAATCATTCCTGAAAAAAAGTATACGAAGTGGCTTTCCTATGATACAATTACAGATACGCTTTGCCTGCGCACACGGCGCTCCGGCGATTATCTGGTGGTGAACGCGGCGGGCGGGAGAAAGAAACTGAAGGATTATCTGATCGACGAGAAGGTTCCGGCGAAGAAGCGGGATGATATCCTTGTACTGGCGCAGGGAAGCCACGTTCTGTGGGTGATCGGACTGCGGATCAGCGAAGCAGCCAAGGTGCGCTTCACCGGGACACAGAGCCAGCCGGAGACCGCAGCAGACATGACACAGAGCCAGACGGTAACCGCAGCAGACATGGCACAGAGCCAGCCGGAGACCGCAGCGGGCGTGGCACGAAGTAAAAACACCCTGTGGATCGAGGTCAGGGAAAAGCAGCAGGACAGAAAAGAATAACCGGAAGCGGACACAGTGCGCGGCAGCGCGCAGTGGTCCGGGTAAAGGAGGCAGCGATGGCAGAACATATCCAGGTACTGATATCCGAAGAGGATGTATGCAAAAGAATCGGAGAACTGGCCCGCAGAATCAGCGAGGATTATGCGGGAAAGACCCTTCATCTGATCTGTATTCTGAAGGGAAGTCTGTTTTTCACCTGTGAGCTGGCAAAGCGGCTCACGGTTCCCGTCACGATCGACTGCATGTCTGTGAGCAGCTACGGGGCGGGCACCTCATCGAGCGGTGTCGTTCGTCTGCAGAAGGATCTGGACGAGACGATCGAGGGACGGGATGTGCTGGTGATCGAGGACATCATTGATTCCGGAAGAACCTTAAGCTACCTGCTGGGCAATCTGGCAGCCCGCCGCCCGGAAAGCCTCCGGCTGTGCACGCTGCTGGACAAGCCGGACCGGCGGGTGTGCGAGGTGCATGTGGATTATACCGGATTTGAGATCCCGGATCAGTTTGTGGTGGGATTTGGACTGGATTTTGATCAGCGCTATCGGAACCTTCCCTTCATCGGGGTCCTGAACTTTGACTGAACCTAAGTCCTTCTGACGGAAAGGAGAAACTGCTTTGAACAGGAATGCCAGAAGTCTCGGCTTTTATGCGGTGCTCGGGCTGCTTTTTGTGGTGATGGTTTTCGGCCTGCGGGAAACGCTCAATACCCGGGACTCCCTTACCTGGAAACAATTCGTTGAGATGCTGGAGAAGGATCAGGTCTCGGGCGTGACGATTACACAGAATAAGGAGGTTCCCACCGGTATTCTTGAAATCTCTCTGGGCGGCGGGGATGCGGCATCCTCCTCCCGGACGGAAACCCTTTATGTGTCGGACGTCATTAAGGTCCAGGAGATCCTGGAGGATTACGATGTGCCGGTCCATCTGGAGGATGTGGAGCGCGACAGCTTTTTCCTGACGACGATCCTTCCGATTCTGCTGACGGGGATGATGATCCTGTTTTTCATGGCGATGATGAACCGGCAGGGCGGCGGAAATGCGCGCATGATGGACTTCGGCCGCAGCAGGGCAAGAATGTTCAACCCGGATGCAAAGCGGGTGACCTTCGCCGATGTCGCCGGGCTGCAGGAGGAGAAAGAGAACCTCGCGGAAGTGGTGGATTTTCTGAAGGAGCCGGAGCAGTATACAAAGCTGGGGGCACGCATTCCGAAGGGTGTGATTCTGGTCGGCCCTCCCGGCACCGGAAAAACGCTGCTTGCGAAAGCGGTTGCGGGGGAAGCCGGCGTTCCGTTCTTCTCCATATCCGGCTCGGATTTTGTGGAGATGTTTGTCGGCGTGGGTGCTTCCAGAGTGCGTGATCTTTTCGAGGAAGCCAAGCGCAATCAGCCCTGTATTGTATTCATTGACGAGATTGACGCCGTGGCGCGGCGCAGAGGTACAGGCCTTGGGGGCGGTCATGACGAACGGGAACAGACGCTCAACCAGCTGCTGGTGGAGATGGACGGGTTCGGCGTGAATGAGGGCATCATTGTAATGGCAGCCACCAACCGTGTGGACATCCTGGATCCGGCGATCCTGCGGCCGGGACGTTTCGACCGGCAGGTTGCCGTGGGCCGTCCGGATGTGCGCGGGCGTGAGGAGATTCTGCGTGTGCATGCCAAGGATAAGCCGCTTGCGGAGGATGTGGATCTTGAGAAGACCGCCAGGACCACTGCCGGCTTTACCGGGGCGGATCTGGAAAACCTGATGAATGAAGCAGCGATCCTTGCGGCCAAGGAGCACCGGGAATACCTGAACCAGGCGGATCTGGAGAAGGCCTTTGTGAAGGTGGGCATCGGTACGGAAAAGCGAAGCCGCGTGATCTCGGAAAAGGAAAAACGCATCACCGCCTATCACGAGTCGGGTCATGCAATTCTGTTCCATGTTCTGCCGCAGGTCGGACCGGTGCATACGATCTCCATCATTCCCACCAGCAGTGGGGCGGCCGGGTATACCATGCCCCTTCCGGAGCGTGATGAAATGTTTGATTCGCGCGACCGCATGTTCCAGTCGATCGTTGTAAGCTTTGGCGGGAGAGTGGCGGAGGAGCTTGTGATCGGAGATATTACCACCGGAGCCTCGCAGGACATCCGTCAGGCGACCGCGATCGCCAGGTCCATGGTCACCCGTTACGGCATGTCGGAGAAGGTGGGTCCCATCAATTATGAGACCGAGGATTCCGAGGTGTTCATCGGCAGGGATCTCGGACATATGAAGGCTTATTCGGAGCAGTCTGCTGCGATGATCGATGCCGAGGTGAAGCGGATCATCGACGAGGCCTATGCACAGGCCCGTGAGCTGATCAAAGCGCACGAGGCAGTCCTGCACCAAAGCGCCCAGCTTCTGATGGAGCGCGAGAAGCTGGGACGGGAGGAATTCGAGGCACTGTTTGAGGAATAAGGGAATATCGAAAAGTGAAAGAATGAAAGGGATTATCGAAAAAGCGGAGGAGTGACAAAGGGTTGAGAGAGAAAGGAAACCAACATATTGCACAAAAATGAGGTTCGAAATTTGTGAAGTTTGTGTAGACTTATTTCGAAACCCGTGCTATTATAATGCACGTAAACCCCCCAATACATTATAGTTTTTGCTACACCCAAAGAAATACCTTCTCCAAAGAAAGGCAGTCTTGTGACTGTCTTTTTTTCTGCCCATTTTCTTTTTTATCTGCTCTTTTTCCTCCTTTTCATTTCAGCGGCAGGTATGTTATAATAATTCAATTGTCATTACAGGAGAGTGGGAACTATGTGCGAGACGAACATTTCGGAGGCGTCAAAAGCCATTAAATATATCATGCAGATGCGGCCGGTATTCAACATCCCTGCCCTGTTCAGCGATGAGACAGCAAATTATGTGGAGCCGATGGAACCGGATCCGGGCGACGAGGTGAAGATTTCCTTCCGCACGGCAAAGAACAATGTGGACAGTGTGTGTCTGTGCACAAAGGGAGCCTCTCTGCCGATGGAATACGACCGGTCGGACAGCCTGTTCGACTATTATCAGTTACGGCTGAGGGTATCGGAGGAACCGTTCGAGTATTATTTTATGATTCGCAGCGGCCGGTTCATCTGCTATTACAATAAGCTCGGAATGTCGGAGCATCCTCCGGAGGAGTTCCATTTCCGGATCTGCCCGGGCTTCCACACGCCGGAATGGGCCAGAGGTGCGGTCATGTATCAGATTCTGATGGACCGCTTCTATAACGGCGACCCTTCCAACGATGTGCTGGACCGGGAGTATGCCTATATCGAGGGTCCCAGCACCCGTGTGACGGACTGGTTCAAGCGTCCGGCCAGCATGGGGGTACGGGAATTTTACGGCGGAGATATGGAAGGTGTTCTGGCAAAGCTGGACTATCTGCAGGACCTGGGCATTGAGGTGCTGTACTTCAATCCGCTGTTTGTCTCTCCCTCCAACCATAAATACGATATTCAGGATTACGATTACATTGATCCCCATTTCGGACCGATGCCCCTGGACGAGGGAGAACTGCTGCAGGGACAGGATCTGGACAATACCCATGCTACCCGCTACATTACCCGGGTGACCCGCAAAGAGAACCTGGAGGCGGCGAATGAGCTGTTTTGCCGGATGGTGGAGGAATGTCATAAGAGAGGGATCCGCGTGATCCTGGACGGGGTGTTCAATCACTGCGGATCCTTCAACAAGTGGATGGACCGGGAGCGAATCTACGAACACCAGGAGGGGTATGCGAAGGGGGCCTACATCAGTGCCGACAGCCCCTACCGGAGCTTCTTCCGGTTCGAGGATACCAACGCCTGGCCTTATAATCCGCGCTATGAGGGGTGGTGGGGACACAATACGCTGCCCAAGCTCAATTATGAGGAAAGCCCGAAGCTGGAGGAGTACATTCTGCAGATCGCGCGCAAATGGGTGAGCCCGCCTTACAATGCGGACGGCTGGCGCCTGGATGTGGCGGCGGATCTGGGGTATTCCCTGAAATACAACCATTCCTTCTGGAGCAAATTCCGCAGCGCGGTCAAGGAGGCCAATCCGCAGGCCATCATTCTGGCGGAGCATTATGGCGATCCCAACGACTGGCTGAACGGAAAAGAGTGGGATTCGGTCATGAACTATGATGCGTTCATGGAGCCGCTCACCTGGTTTTTCACAGGCATGGAAAAGCACAGTGATCACCGGGACGACGGTCTTCTGGGCAATGCTGATTTCTTCATCAACGCCATGCATTATAATATGGCCCGGTTCCCGGGCCCGTCCCTGCTGACCTCCATGAACGAGCTGTCCAATCATGATCACTCCCGGTTCCTCACCCGTACGAACGGGAAGGTGGGGAGAATGGATCATTTCGATTACGATGCAGCCAGCGACGGAATCCGCCCCGAGGTGATGCGGGAGGCGATCGTGATGCAGATGACCTGGCCCGGTGCGCCGACGCTCTATTATGGCGATGAGGCCGGTGTGTGCGGCTTTACCGATCCGGATAACCGCAGGACCTATCCATGGGGGCGGGAGGACTGGACAATGCTGTCCTTCTACCGTGAGGCGATCAGGTTTCATAAGGCCCGTCCGGTTTTGAAGGACGGTTCGGTGATCTTTCTGCTGGGAGACTACAATGTGGTGGCCTACGCCCGTTTTTCCGGAACGGATCGGATCGCTGTACTGTTTAATAATAACGATGAGGAACGCTACCTGGATGTGCGGGTGTGGACGGCAGGCTTTGAAAACGGCGAAACGGTGGCGCCGCTGCTTCACACGTGCTGGGAGGATGGTGCGGCAGGCACCTGGCCGGCGGAGCAGTACTGCGTAACGGACGGATATCTGAAGGTGCGGATGCCCGGAAAATCGGCACTGGTGCTCGGACACCGGAATTAAGGAAGGATATATAGGTTGACATGAATATTGTTGTACTGGCTGGGGGAACCAGCACGGAGAGAGAGGTGTCCATCGTTTCGGGCACACAGGTGACGAAAGCGCTGCGCAGTATCGGGGAGCGCGCGGTCCTGGTGGATGTGTTTGCCGGGGATGACCGGATCGAAGAGGGACTTGAGAGCGAAGCGCTGAAGAAGGCGGTCTTTACCGATACCTACGATCTGGAGCGCGATGTGGACTATATCTGCTCCTTCAATGAAAAGATCGGCAGCATGATCTCAAAGAGAAAGCGGGAGAAGCAGGCGTTTTTCGGCCCGAATGTGCTCGCGCTGTGCCGTGCGTGTGACGTGGTATTCCTGGCGCTGCACGGAGCGAACGGTGAGGACGGAAGGATCCAGGGCGTCTTTGATCTGCTGAATATCCCGTATACCGGAAGCGGATATCTTGGAAGCGCACTGGCCATGGACAAGGAGATCGCCAAGCAGATGTTCCTGCATAACCAGGTGCCCACACCCCACGGGATCGCGGCGAAGGCCGGCGAACGGATCCAGAGGGCCGCGGAAAACGGCGTGGGACTTCCCTGTGTGGTGAAGCCCAGCTGCGGCGGTTCAAGCGTGGGCGTGTCCATAGCCCACACGCAGGAGGAATATGAGGCAGCCCTGGCGGAGGGCTTCCGCTATGAAAATGTGCTGATCGTTGAGCAGTATATCAGTGGAAGAGAGTTCTCGGTCGGAATCGTGGACGGAGAAGCTTATCCGGTGATCGAGATCGCACCCAAGCAGGGCTTTTATGATTATCACAATAAGTATCAGGCCGGTTCGACGGTCGAAACCTGTCCGGCCGAGCTTTCCCCCGAGCTGACGCACCGGATGCAGAAGGTCGCACTGGAGGCCTACCGGGCGCTGAAGCTGACCGGATACGGCCGCATCGATATTATGATGAACGAGCAGGAGGAAATGTTCTGCCTGGAGGCCAACACACTGCCCGGGATGACACCCACCTCGCTGCTGCCCCAGGAGGCCGCGGCGCTGGGAATGGATTTCCCCGCACTTTGCGAGAAGCTGGTCGAGGTATCGCTTAAGCGCAATTCCTGATAGTCAGAGGATTTTATGCGTCTTATAGCGGAATTCAGGCGTTGTATAGAGGAGCCTGAGCGCTGTACAGAAGATTGGCCCTGCACAGAGGAGTTTCATCGTCGTGCAGAGGATATTAAGCGTCGCATAGAGGTTTCAAGCGTCGTGAGGAATGGAGGAGTCGGATAATATGAAGAATATGACACCGCGCCTGATGGCGAATGCATGCGCAGGCATCCTGCATGTTCCGGATGGACAGGAGCAGCTGGCGGATGCCGAGGTAACACAGATCGTCACCGACAGCAGGAAGGCCGGGGAGGGGATGCTTTTTGCGGCCATTCCCGGAGAGCGTGTGGACGGGCACAGCTACATTCCCTCCGTTTGTGAAAAGGGCGCTTCATGCATCCTGTGCGAGCGGGATCTGACCGGGGAGGACATCCCGGAGCACGTATCGCAGGGGGTATGCTGGATCCGCGTGCGCTCTACCCTCGCCGCGCTGCGCGACCTGGCAGAGTATTATCTGCAGGAGCTGGGGATCCCGGCCGTGGGCATTGCCGGAAGCGTCGGCAAGACCAGCACCAAGGAGATGGTGGCGGCGGTTCTTTCACAGAAATACCGGGTGTGCAAAACCCAGGGGAACTTCAACAATGAACTGGGCGTGCCTCTGACGATCTTCCGGATCACCCCGGAGGACGAGATCGCGGTGCTCGAAATGGGCATCAGCGATTTCGGGGAGATGCACCGGCTGTCGCGGATCGTGCACCCGGATACGGTGATCATGACCAATATCGGGGAATGCCATCTGGAATTTTTAGGAGACCGGGACGGCGTGCTGAGGGCAAAATCCGAGATCTTTGACTATCTGCGGGAGGATGGACACATCCTGCTCAACGGCAATGATGATAAGCTGGTGACACTGCAGGAGGTGAACGGGATCCGGCCGGTCTTTTTCGGGATTCCGTCGGAAGGTCAGGAGGAAAAAGGTCGCGGCGAGAACGGCACGGCCCTCACATGCTATGCGGATGCCATCGAGCCGCTGGGCCTTGCCGGCACCAGGGCTGCGATCCACACACCGGAGGGATCCTTCACCTGCACGGTTCCGATCCCCGGAAGACATATGGTGATGAATGCACTGGCCGGCACGGCGGCCGGTCTGGCCTACGGAATGAGCCTGGAGCAGATCCGCTGCGGAATCGAAAGCATTCAGCCGGTGGGCGGACGGTTCCACATCGTGGAAACCGGAAAGCGCATCATCATCGATGACTGCTACAATGCCAATCCCATCTCCATGAAGGCATCGCTTGGCGTTCTGCGGGATGCACCCGGAAGACGGGTGGCCATTCTGGGAGACATGGCGGAGCTGGGAAAGGATGAGCACGCCTTCCATCTGGAGGTCGGCAATTTTGCACGAGAATGCGGGATCGACGCGCTCATCACGATCGGAGAGCGGGGCAGCTGGATCGGCGAAGGCGCAGGAAACGACGTGCCCGGAATGCATTTTGACAGTACGGACAGTTTCCTGGAGGCGGTAAAGGCGCACCGGAGCGAAACACTGCTGCAGAAGGGGGATACCGTACTGGTAAAGGCTTCCCACTGCATGGCCTTTGAGAAAATCGTCGCGGCACTGGAAAATGAGGAATGACAGGAAATGTATGTGATCGCAGGGCTGGGGAATCCCGGCCGGAAATATGAGGGTACCAGGCACAACAGCGGATTCGCCGCGCTGGACATTCTGGCGGAGCGCTACCGCATACCCGTGACGTCGGAGCGGATGAAGGGCCTTTGCGGAACCGGTCTGATCGAGGGAGAAAAGGTGCTGCTGGTCAAGCCGCAGACCTATATGAACCTGAGCGGGGAATGCATCCGGGAGATCGTCTCCTGGTACCGGATCGACCCGGAGAAGGAGCTGATCGTTCTGTATGACGACATTTCCCTTCCCGCCGGGACGCTGCGCATCCGCGAAAAGGGAAGCGCAGGCGGCCACAATGGCATGAAAAATATCATCGCAATGCTGGGGACCCAGAATTTCAAGCGTGTGCGGATCGGCGTGGGAGAAACGCCGGAGGGCTTCGCACAGGTCGACTGGGTGCTGGGCCGTTTTCCGCTGAACATGCGTGCGGATATGATCGATGCTTATGACCGGGCTTCGCAGGCAGCCGCAGCGCTGGTGCATGAGCCGGCGGCGGATGTCATGACCCGCTTTAATACCAGAAGCAGCAGCTGAGGGGAGGTTTCCATGAGGGCTTTTCGTGCCCCGATGAATGAACTGGGAGAATTTCAGGAGATCCGCAGTGCGCTCCGGGGAAACCGGGGGGTGCTGCAGGTCACCGGCTGTATCGATTCCCAGAAGGCACATTTGATCGACAGCCTGAGCGCGCAGGAGAACGTGCGTCTGATCGTTGCGGCAAATGACCTGCGTGCAAAGGAAATATATGAGAACTATCAGCTCTTTGACCGGAACGTGATGCTGTTTCCGGCCAAGGATTTTATTTTCTTTCAGGCAGATGTGCGCTCGGGCCTGATCGACCAGCAGAGGCTGGCGGTGATCCGGGCCCTGGCCGATGGCACGGCGACCACCGTTGTGATGACGGTGACCGCGCTGATGAATCACATGATGCCGTTTGAACCGTGGAAGGAAGCGGTTTTTACGGTGGAGGTCGGAGATACGCTGGATCCGGAGGAATGGAAAAAGCGTCTGACCAATCTTGGATATGAACGGATGCCCCAGGCGGAAAACCCGGGGCAGTTTGCTGTGCGCGGAGGAATCCTGGATGTATGCCCGATGACCGGAGATGGCGCGGTGCGAATCGAGCTGTGGGGCGATGAGGTCGATTCGATCCGCAGCTATGATCCGGAATCCCAGCGCTCGCTGGAAAATCTGGATCAGGTAAAGATCTATCCGGCCTGTGAGGTGATCCGCACGCAGCAGCGGGTGGACGAGGCGCTTTGCAGGATCCGTGCGGAGGGGGAGAAAACCGAAAAGAAATTCCGGAAGGAAATGAAAAATGAGGAAGCCCACCGCCTGAAGGGACTGGTCCAGGAGTGTGCCGATGTGCTGGAGGAGGGAGTCCTTCCCGGAAAAACGGAGCAGCTGCTGGATTATCTGTATCCCTTCCCGGCCTCCATTCTTGATTATTTTGAGCAGGGAGTGCCGGTTTTTCTGGACGAGCCGAACCGGATGAACGAGGCCGCGGACGCCGCGGAGGCGGAGTTTCGTGAGAGCATGGCAGCCCGCCTGGAAAAGGGCTATGCCCTGCCGGGTCAGACTGACCTGCTGTTCCGCCCGTCGGTGGTGGCTGCGAAGCTTTCCGCGCGCAGCTGCGTGGCCCTGTGCATGCTGGAGGGAGTGCGCGGCGGCTATAAGGTGACCGGAAAATTCGGCCTGACCGTGCATGCAGTGAGCCCCTATAACAACAGCTTCGAGCTGCTGATGAAGGATCTGGAGCAGTGGAAGAAGAAGCGCTACCGGGTGATTCTGCTCACGGCCTCCCACACCAGAGGACAGCGCCTGGCAAAGGACCTTCTGGAGCGCGGACTGAATGCCTTCTATTCCGATCAGGAGGATACGGTTCTTGAACCGGGCCAGGTGATGGTCACCTATGGAAATGCGCACCGAGGCTATGAATATCCACTGATCAAATTTGTGGTGATCGCCGAGAGCGACATCTTCGGAAAAGAAAAGAAGAGCGGCCGGCGCAGGCGCAGCGCCTACGAGGGGCGGAAGATCAGCAGCTTCTCCGAGCTGTCCGTGGGCGATTATGTGGTGCACGAAAGCCATGGACTGGGGATCTACCGCGGACTGGAGCAGATCGAGGTCAATCATGTCCTGAAGGACTACATGAAGATCGAGTATGCGGACGGAGGCAGCCTGTATGTGCAGGCATCCGCGCTGAATGCGATCCAGAAATACGCCGGAAGCGAGGCGAAGGCGAAGAAACTCAGCCGCCTGGGCAGTCCGGAGTGGAACCGCACCAGGACCAGAGTGCGTACCGCAGTGCGCAGCATCGCCCGGGAACTGGTGGAGCTGTATGCGGCCAGGCAGCAGAAGGAGGGCTTTGTGTACGGCCCGGACACGGTGTGGCAGAAGGAATTTGAGGAGCTGTTCCCCTTCGAGGAGACGGAAGATCAGCTGCGGGCCATCGAGGATACGAAAAAGGACATGGAAAGCCGGAAGATCATGGACCGCCTGATCTGCGGCGATGTGGGCTACGGAAAAACGGAGATCGCACTGCGCGCCGCCTTCAAGGCCGTGCAGGAGGGTCGGCAGGTCGCCTATCTCGTGCCGACGACGATCCTCGCCCAGCAGCACTACAATACCTTCGTGCAGCGGATGAAGGATTTCCCGGTCCGAGTGGACCTGATGTGCCGGTTCCGTTCCGCCGCAGAGCAGAAAAAAACAGTGGAGGATCTGAAAAAGGGAATGGTGGACATCGTGGTCGGTACCCACCGGATCCTCTCGAAGGACGTGGCCTTCAAACAGCTGGGCCTTCTGATCGTGGATGAGGAGCAGCGCTTCGGCGTGACCCACAAGGAAAAAATCAAGCAGATGAAGAAGGACGTGGACGTGCTCACTCTCACGGCGACGCCGATCCCGCGGACCCTGCACATGAGCCTGATCGGAATCCGCGATATGAGCGTCCTGGAGGAGGCTCCCCAGGACCGGCTGCCGATCCAGACCTTCGTGATGGAATACAACGAGGAACTGGTGCGTGAGGCCATTGCCCGGGAGCTGGCCCGGGGCGGCCAGGTGTACTACGTGTACAACCGGGTGAACACCATCGCCGACATCACAGCCCGGGTAAGCGCCCTGGTCCCGCAGGCCCGGGTGGCCTATGCCCACGGACAGATGAAGGAGCGTGAGCTCGAGGAAATCATGTATGATTTCATCAACGGGGAGATCGACGTCCTGATCTCCACCAGCATCATCGAGACCGGCCTCGACATCCCCAATGCGAACACCATGATCATCCACGACGCGGATACCATGGGCCTGTCCCAGCTGTATCAGCTGCGTGGACGAATCGGCCGCTCGAACCGGACCGCCTACGCATTCCTGATGTACCGCCGCAACAAGCTGCTCAGGGAGGTGGCGGAAAAGCGGCTGGCAGCCATCCGGGAGTTCACCGAGCTTGGAAGCGGCTTCCGCATCGCAATGCGGGACCTGGAGATCCGCGGCGCAGGCAACCTGCTCGGCAGCGAACAGCACGGCCACATGGACGCAGTCGGCTACGATCTCTACTGCAAGCTGCTCAATGAAGCAGTCCTGGAATACAAGGGAGAGAAGCCGGTCATGGAGGAATTCGAGACTCTGATCGACCTGCCGGTGGACGCCTTCATCCCGGAGCGCTACATCCGCAGCGAAGAGCAGAAACTCGACATCTACAAGCGGATCGCATCCATCTCCTCCGAGGAAGAGGAGGACGACATGATCGACGAACTGCTCGACCGCTTCGGAGAGCCTCCCGCCCCGGTGCGCAACCTGCTCACGATCTCCCTGCTGCGCGAATACGCCCATGAAGTGTATCTCACGGAAGTGAGCTGCGATCCGGAGGTGATCATCCTGACCTTCTATGCAAAAGCACAGATCGACGTCACCCACCTCGACAGCTTCATCCGTGGCTACCAGGGCAGAATGCGCCTGCGCTCCGAGAAGACCCCGGCACTTTTGTACCGGCGAAACACCCGCGGCGGGGCCGGCGCAAAAGGGGCAGCGGATGATCTGCTCCACGTCGTACGGGAGATCCTCATGAACATGCGCGCACAGCTGCTGCCGCAGGGGTGAGCAGTGCATTTTCAAATCTGAAAGTATTTGTAAGAATTTGAGTGTATGAGCCCAAAACTACCGCCTGGTATCCCCTGCTTTAGACCACCAGAAATGCCGGAGGGACCGGGGGCAAAAGGGATATCCTTTGAGGAGTCCGACCAGGAACTTAGCGCCTGCGGCCTGTGAAC
>CAMOSN010000016.1 GCA_946624935.1 uncultured Lachnospiraceae bacterium
GAAGAAGGGTATGCTCTGGCCGGCGGAGTACTGCTGTCCCAGATCATGAGCGCAACGCCGGAGCATCCGAAAAAGCTGGTGTGCATTGAGTGTGATGTGGAAGAGAAAGCAGGCAGCATCTTATCAGAAAACAAAAATGGTGGGCACCCGTGATATAATCATTTTATCAATAAGCACCTACTACAATGATAGAAATGATAGAAAGGAGAAACAGGCATGACCAGCAAAATCACCGATCAGATCCGCGGCTGCCTATTTGGCGGCGCGGTGGGAGATGCCCTGGGGTATCCGATCGAGTTTCGCCGGGAGTATGAGATTTTCCATCGATATGGAAAGAGGGGGATCTCACAGTACCGCCTTGATTATGATACGGGAGAGGCCATCATTTCGGACGACACGCAGATGGCACTCTTCACCGCGAACGCAGTCCTGGTACATCAGACAAATACTGCACAAATGCGTCTCCTGGAAAAGGTACTGCCGGAAGATGCAGCTTCGGACATGCGTTATTGCCAGGCCCGCGCCTGCGACGACTGGCTGACGACCCAGCGGGAAACCTTCTGGGGAGCCAGGACACAGCGGATCCGCAGCGGGGAGAAGGCGTTTTCCTGGCTTTTGAATGTTCAGGAGCTGTTTGATCTGCGCGCACCGGGCAACTCCTGCCTGGCGGCGCTGGAGGCGCGGCGCAGGAAGCAGGATTTTCAGGGAAGCTTTGTGGATCATCCGGTCAATCAAAGCAAGGGCTGCGGCGGAATCATGCGGATCGCGCCGATTGCGCTCATTCCGGACCCGGAGCTGCCGATCGAATGGATCGACCGGGAGGCGGCGCAGGCCTCCGCGGTGACACATGGACATTCCCTCGGCTATCTGACGTCTGCCGTACTGGCCCATGTGATCCGCCGGATCGTATTCCCGCCGGAGGAGAAACCGATGGAGCTGAAGGACATCATCCTGGAGGCAAAGGAGACGGTTTCGGAGCTGTTCCGGGGAGACCCACACATGGATCGGCTGCGGGATATCATCGATCTGGCGGTCCTTCTGGCGGATCCGGATGATCTGGGAGAAGGCATTCGGGCACCGCAGGGAAAGAATAAAGATACGAATCTGCACGGGGTACAAAGCGCGCAGGAGGCCTTCGACAAAGATCTTGAGAATATTCACATGCTCGGAGAGGGCTGGGTGGCCGAAGAGACACTTGGAATCGCCCTGTACTGCGCACTGCGCCACCAGGATGATTTCTCGGCGGGGGTGATCGCTTCCGTGAATCACAAAGGAGACAGCGACTCGACAGGTGCTGTGACCGGAAACATCCTCGGAGCACTGCATGGGTACGATGCGATTGAAGAAAAGTGGAAAAATGATCTGGAGCTTTCGAAGGTGATCCTGGAGATCGCGGACGATCTGGCGCACTCCGGCAGCATCACGCCGGACGACCTCAGGGAAGGATCTGCCTGGATGGAGAAATACGGTCTCTAAGCAGCCAGCCAGGCGCCACAGTTCTTGAAGTGTTAATCTCAGTTTCCGAGCGGGTAACAGGAAGAATACAGAAATCCCCGGGATGTGCTGTACCGGGGATTTTGCTTTTCCGGGAATCTTTCAGCTTGATTTTTGTGGATGGCTGCGGTATATTGCATGTAACAGAAGCAATGGCGCTTCGGGTTTTTTGTGACCCGAAGCGCCTTTTTTCATGAAAGCAGGAGGGATGGATATGCCGGTACAGGAGGGACTGATACGGGAAAAGAAAGCGAAATATATATTTGTGACGGGCGGTGTGGTCTCAGGCCTGGGCAAGGGTGTTACGGCTGCTTCCCTGGGACGGCTTCTGAAAGCCAGGGGGCTGAAGGTGGCTGCCCAGAAGCTGGATCCCTACATTAATATCGATCCGGGAACCATGAGTCCCTATCAGCATGGGGAGGTGTATGTAACAGAGGACGGAGCAGAGACCGATCTGGACCTGGGGCACTATGAGCGGTTTATCGATGAAGATCTGACGAAATACTCGAATCTGACCTCCGGCAAGGTGTACTGGAATGTGTTGAACAAAGAACGGCAGGGAGCTTATCTGGGTTCCACGGTCCAGGTGATCCCGCATATCACGAACGAGATCAAGGAATTTGTTTACCGGGCAGGGATGCAAAGTGGAGCGGATATCGTCATCACGGAGATCGGCGGGACCATAGGGGACATCGAATCCCAACCGTTTCTGGAGGCGGTAAGGCAGATTTCCCTGGAGATGGGAAGAGGGAACAGCCTGTTCATTCATGTGACACTGGTTCCGTATCTTCACGGTTCGCATGAGCATAAGTCCAAGCCGACGCAGCACTCGGTCAAGGAGCTGCAGGGGATGGGAATCAATCCGGATATCATTGTTCTGCGGTGCAACGAACCGCTGGAGGAAAGCATCTTCAAAAAGATTTCTCTGTTCTGTAACGTCAAAGAGGACTGCGTGATTGAAAACCGTACGCTGGAAAGCCTGTACGAGGCGCCGCTGATGCTTGAAGATGCTCATTTTTCAGGGATTGTCTGCCGGGAGCTTGGTATCGAAACAGCGCAGCCGGATCTGACGGAATGGCAGAGACTGGTAAACGAGATCCGCAGCAGGGACCGTGAGGTTGCGATCGGCCTGGTCGGAAAGTATGTACAGCTGCATGATGCGTATCTGTCAGTTGCCGAAGCACTCTCACATGCAGGTTTTGCACTGCATGCGCACGTACGGATTGCGTGGATCGATTCGGAGGAGATCACGCAGGAGAATGTGCAGGAAAAACTGGCGGGAGTCACTGGTATCATCGTGCCCGGCGGCTTTGGAGACAGGGGGACGGAGGGAATGATCCTCGCGGCGCAGTATGCGAGAGAAAACAGGGTGCCGTATCTGGGCATCTGTCTTGGGATGCAGATCGCGGTGATCGAATTTGCAAGGAATGTCGCCGGGATCACAGATGCCTGTTCGGGGGAATTTCATGACGCCTCACAGCACAGGGTGATTGATTTTATGCCCGGACAGTCGGATGAGGTGGACAAAGGGGGGACCCTCCGTCTTGGCAGCTATCCCTGTCATATCCTGCCCGGGAGTCTGATGGAACGATGTTATCATGCAAAGCAGATCAGTGAGCGGCACAGACATCGGTATGAGTTCAACAATGCATACCGACAGGTCCTGACGGGTGCCGGTCTGGTACTTTCCGGACTCTCCCCCGACCGGACCCTGGTGGAAACGGTGGAGCTGGCGCAGCATCCGTTCTTTCTGGGTGTGCAATATCATCCGGAATTCAAGTCCAGACCAAATCGGCCGCATCCGCTGTTCCGGGAGTTTGTCAGGGCTGCGCTTTCATCCGTTGACGATGGAGAAGATGATGATTATCATGAACATTGAGAATTTTGACAGCGGGCGATTACGATGTTGAAAGGAAAGATGGCGTAAAATGCTGTAAAGGATTTTTACGGGGAAGGAGTTTCCATGGAGTATGCATTTGAAGAAGTGATGAAGTACATTGAGGAAGAGGATGCCAAGTTTATTCGCCTGGTGTTTCGCGATGCGTTCGGTGTGCAGAAGAATATTGCCGTAATGCCCGGGGAGATCAGGAAGGCCTTCGAGGAGGGAATTCCGATCAATGCCCGCCAGATTGCAGGCTTTGAAGCGTCCCCTTATGCTTCGCTTTATCTTCGCCCGGATCCCTCCACCCTTACGGTTCTTCCGTGGCGGCCGGACAGTGGGAGAGTGCTCCGGATGCTTTGTGATGTGTGTACGCCTGACGGAGAAGCATATATCTCGGATACCCGGGCCATTCTGCGTGCAGCTGTGGGGAAGGCAAAGGAGGCGGGGGTGGAATTCCGATTCGGGTCGGAGACGGAGTTTTATCTGTTTATGAAGGACAACGAAGGCCGGCCGACCAAAATACCGTACGACGAAGCCGGATATATGGATGTCGGGCCGGTTGACCGCTGCGAAAATGTCAGGCGGGAGATCAGTCTGACGATTGAGCGCATGGGACTGACGCCTGAGCGGTCACATCATGAACGGGGGCCGGGTCAGAATGAGATCGATTTTCATCACGGCAGGCCGCTGAAGGCGGCAGACCAGATGATGACCTTTAAGCAGGTCGTAAGCACGGTGGCGGACAGCTATGGCCTCGTCGCTGATTTTTCTCCTGTACCGCTGGAAGGCAGGCCGGGAAACGGTTATCATATCAATCTTTATGCAACGGACCGGGATGGACGGGACGTCGTCAAAGCGGCTGCGGCAGGGATTATTGAAAAAATCCGCGACA
Organism: uncultured Lachnospiraceae bacterium; assembly: GCA_946624935.1. Taxonomy (GTDB): domain Bacteria; phylum Bacillota; class Clostridia; order Lachnospirales; family Lachnospiraceae; genus Merdiplasma. The sequence continues at coordinate 4,269 of CAMOSN010000016.1, forward strand.
TCACCATCTTTCTCAATCCGACAGATGCATCCTATGCACGGCTGGGGAATAATCTGGCTCCCGACAGGATCAACTGGTCCGCTGCCGGGAAATCAGAGCTGATGTATGTGGAGACATTTCGTGAAAAGACGCGCGCGGAGCTCCGATCACCGGATGCATCCGGGAATCCCTATCTGATCTATGCACTTCTGATTCATGCCGGTCTTTACGGGATTACGCATAACCTTACACTTCCGGCGGAGATGGATGATAAAGGAGATTTCCTTCCCGGATCCAGAAAGGAAGCCGGGATGATTGCAGGGGAGAGTGCTTTTGTAAGGGGAATCCTGCCGGAGGAGATCATCCGGGTGTATACAGGAAATTGAGCAGGAGGGAATGTATGCCGAAGAGTGATGATATTCTGCATTCCATTCTGGTCGTATCATCCCTGGAGCAGTTCGATGAGATCGCCGGAAGAGCGCTTGCCCGCTTCCGGCTTGTGGATTACAGGAAAAGCGCATCGACTGCCCGTCGCTGCCTGCTGGAGCGTTATTATGATCTTGTGATCATCAACACTCCTTTGCGTGACGAGACAGGCCGCGCTCTTGCGATCGACATCAGCCTGGAATGCAATGCCGGCGTTTTGCTGGTCACGCCCTCCGAAATGTATGAAAATGTTCTGGACGAGGTGACGGACTATGGGATTCTTGTACTTTCCAGACCAATGGTACGGGGACGGCTGGAGAATGCGATCCGCTATATAGCAGCGGTTCAGAACAGGGTACACGCCCTTGAAAAGAGGATCCTGAACATGGAAGAAAAACTGGAAGAAAACCGCATCATGAACAGGGCAAAATATCTTCTGATGGAACAGGAACATCTTACGGAGGATGAAGCCCACAGGCTGATCGGAAAACAGGCAATGAACAGTGGAATCTCCAGAAGGGCAGCGGCGCTGAGAATATTGGACGAGGCTGAAGAAGCAAACGGGACAGCAAAGAAACGGGTCGGAACCGGGGAGGGCCTGTGAAAAGATCCGGGACGCAAACAGGGGACGGCATGCAGCCGTCCCCATGTTTTTGCCGGATTTTGGGACAGAGAACCGGCTCCTGTCCCATTTTATTTGGTCGGGTCGATGATGATCTTCAGGTACTGGTCGGGGGAGGAGAGCAGATCCTCGAAGGCCTGCGGGGCTTCCTCCAGGGAGACGACCTTGGAGATCATGCGGTTGGTGGCGAGCTTGCCGCTGCCGATGATGTCGACGACCTCACCGAATTCCTGGTGGGTGTAGTTGAAGGAGCCGAGAACGTTTCTGGCGGAGCATACGATGTCCTGCATGTTCAGGGTCATTTCCTTCTGGTTCATGCCCAGCCATACGGTGGTGCCGGCGATGCGCAGGGCTTTGATGGAGAGGTTGGCGGTGGGCTGTACGCCGACGGCTTCGAAGGAGACATCGATCATGTGACCGTCAGTGAGACGGCTGATCTCCTCGAGGGCATCCACCTTGCCGGTGTTGATGGTGTGGGTGGCACCGAGCTCTTTGGCGATGGCAAGACGCGGGTCGGACAGGTCGGCCATGATGACCATCTTCGGCTGATCCAGGCATACGAGCTGGAGCAGGCACTGGCCGATGGTGCCGGCGCCGACGATCATGACGATCTTATCCTTCAGGCTGCCGGCTTTGCGGTAGGCACCGTAGGTCACTGCGTACGGCTCGGCAAGGGCTCCCTGATAGTAGGTGGTTCCCTCCGGAAGCGCATAGAGGAGCTTTTCGGGAACAGACACATATTCTGCCATGGCTCCGTCGGTGGTGAGTACGCCGTAGAACTTTTTGTTCAGGCACAGCATGGTCAGGCCGCGTTTGCAGTTTTCGCAGTGGCCGCAGAAGTTGATCGGCTGCGGAATGACACCGTCGCCAACCTTGAATTTCGTCACGTTTTTGCCGACGGCTGCTACTTCGGCGGAGAACTCATGTCCCATGGTCATGGGCGGGATGCGTCTGCCGGAACGGCCGGTATAACCGGCGGGATCACTTCCGCAGATACCGCAGGCTCTCACACGCAGCAGACATTCGTCATCCGCCGGTACGGGGGTCGGGACCTCCTGAACTTCCAGATGATATGGCTCCAAAAAACGCAGTGCTTTCATCGATGTAACCCTCCATTGTGAAATGATGATGTCCAAAAGCCATTTTCTGTCGGAAAAGGGCTTTCATTGCGTTGAATTAACTATAGCACAACAGAGACCAACTTGTATAGCAGTATAACAGATTTTTTAAGAATTTTCCGACGGCGACAACAGGAGCCTGAGTCAAAAGAAGCGTCCCGATTGACTTGGGGCCTGAGTCAAAAAGAACCGTCTCCATTGACTCTTTGACCGTCCTCAGGAAGTATGATAAGATGAAACCCGATCGATTCATGAGAAGAAGGCTGCATTTGCGTAAAATACCTGCTTGAACGATTTGCTTGAATCTTTGCACGGAATCTTTGCGGGAAATGCGGAAATTTTTGAGAGAGACAGGGGAGTTTACAGATAATGCTGCATGCGAAGAAGATCAATATCGGCCTGCTGGCCCATGTGGATGCGGGGAAAACGACGCTGGCGGAGCGGATTCTGCTGGAGACGGGGAATCTGCGCAAGGCAGGGCGGGTGGATCATGGAGATGCATTTCTGGATACGGATGAGACGGAAAAGCGCCGGGGGATCACGATCTATTCGAAGATGGCGCAGGCGGGGGCGTATACGCTGATCGATACCCCGGGGCACGCGGATTTTTCGGCGGAGATGGAACGTACCCTGCAGATCCTGGACTATGCGGTGCTGATCATCAGTGGCCCGGACGGGGTGCAGGGACATGTGATGACGCTCTGGCGGCTGCTGGCACAGTATGAAGTCCCGACGGTGGTGTTCGTCAACAAGATGGATCAGCCGGGGACGGACCGGGTCAGGATCCTTGCGCAGCTGAAAGAGCGGCTGGGGGAAGGCTTCGTGGAAATGCCGGAGGAGCTGGAGCCCTTTGAAGAAAAGGCGCCGCAGGAGGACATTGCACTGCTGGAGGATTCGCTTCTGGAGCGCTACCTGGAGGGAGAGGCAGTTACACTGGAGGATGCAAAAAGCCTTCTGGTGCAGCGCCGGCTGTTCCCCTGCTGGTTCGGGTCGGCGCTGCGCGGCGACGGGGTGGCAGGTTTTCTCTCGGGCCTGAAGGAGCTTCTGCCGGAGGTGGTCTATCCGGAGGAGTTCTCCGCCAGGGTGTATAAGATCACCCGGGACCTGGCCGGAAAGCGGCTGACCTGGATGAAGATCACCGGGGGAGAACTGCGCGCAAAGCAGCTGATCGGGGAGGAAAAGGCCGAGCAGCTGACGATGTGGTCGGGGGCTTCTTCGAAGCAGGTGTCCTCCGCCTCCGCCGGGGAGGTGGTCGCGGTGACGGGACTTGACAAGACCCGGGCGGGGATGGGACTTGGTGCTGTGCAGGGACAGTCGGAGCCCTTGCTGGAGCCGGTGCTGACCTATCAGATTCTGCTTCCGCCGCAGTGTGATGTACATGAAACCTTCCTGAAGCTGAAAATGCTGGAGGAGGAGCTGCCGGAGCTGCATCTGGCCTGGGAGAGTGCGTCCCAGAGCATCCATGCGCAGCTGATGGGGGAAGTGCAGACGGAGATTCTGACCGAGACGATTCAGCGGCGCTTTGGAATAAGCGTCGGCTTCGGGGCAGGGAAAATCGTTTACCGGGAGACCATTACGGGGATCGCGGAAGGGGTCGGCCATTATGAACCCCTGCGCCACTATGCGGAGGTGCAGCTTGCCCTGGAGGGCCTGGAAAACGGCAGTGGAATGGAGTTTGGCACGGCAGCGGATACCGATTCTCTGGCCCTGAACTGGCAGCGCCTGATCCTGACGCACCTGGAGGAGAAGGTGCATGCAGGGGTGCTCATCGGGGCACCGCTCACGGATGTGCGGATCACACTTCTGGCAGGCCGGGCCCATGAAAAGCACACCGAGGGCGGGGATTTCCGCCAGGCAGTGTACCGCGCCGTGCGCCAGGGGCTGATGCGCTGCCGTGAGGAGGGCAGATGTGTGCTGCTCGAACCGGTATATGCGTTCCGCCTTGAGCTGCCGGAGCGCTGCCTCGGACATGCCATCGCCGACATCCAGCGGATGAGCGGCACCTTTGAGACCGAGTCCGGCGAGAAGGGAAGTACGGTTCTTTCCGGCATGGCGCCGGTTTCCGAAATGCAGGGCTATCAGGCACAGGTCAGTGCCTACACCGGGGGCGAGGGACGGCTGTTCTGCCGCCCGGGAGGGTATCAGCCCTGTCACAACACACAGGAGGTACTCGAGGCGGCCGGCTATGATCCGGATGCGGATACGGACAACCCTGCCGGATCCATCTTCTGCTCCCATGGTGCGGGGATCTTTATCCCCTGGCAGCAGGTACCGGAATATATGCATCTGGAGAGCGTGATGGACAAGCAGCTGCGCAGGGCCGCAGCCCTTGCCCAGAAAGCCGGGGGTGCGGGGCCCGGGCAGAGCGGACAGGGAAACCCGGGCATTTTGAACCATCCTGCTGCAGGAGGACAGAGCGAGGGCACAGCATCAGGTGCGGCTGCGGGCGGGGCCGAACCCCGGCATACCCCGCGCGTCCCCAGATGGAACGGCGTTCCCGCGGACGTGCAGGACGACAAGGAGCTCATGGCGATCTTCACGCGCACCTACGGATCCGGCGAAAAGCGGGACAGCTGGAAGCGGACCCGCCGGGAATGGAGCGCCCCTGCATCTGGAGGAGGATCCCGCAGCGCCGGGAAGGAAAAGCAGCCCCCAAGACAGTATCTTCTGGTGGACGGCTACAATATGATTTACGCCTGGAAGGAGCTGTCCGAGCTGGCGCAGGTCAATCTGGATGCCGCACGAATGGCGCTGGCGGACATTCTGGCGAACTATCGGGGCTACCGGAAAATGACCCTGATCCTGGTGTTCGATGCCTATAAGGTCGAGGGCGGGACGGAGCATGTGCAGGAGTATTCGGGGATCCACATGGTATTCACGAAGGAAGCGGAAACGGCAGACGCCTATATCGAGCGGGCCGTGAAAAACACCGCAGCCGTAAGGAATGCGGACATCACAGTCGCCACCTCCGATGCAGCGGAGCAGATGATCATCTGGGGAGAAGGCGCCAGACGAATGTCGGCCAGAGAGCTGCGCGAGGAGATCGAGGTTGCCCGCTCGGAGATCCGCAGCGGCTATCTGGACCGCGCCGGCCGGGAGGGGAAGCGCTATCTCTTCGCCGGCCTCGATGAGCAGCTGCGAAACGACCTGGAGAAGCTGCGTCTGGGGAAATCGTAAATCTAAAGTTTGTTTGACAGTACATTTCGGATTCGATATACTTACTCTGTATCTTTATAGCAAACGACAAAGTATACTTTAAGATCCGTAAACGCAGGCGGATGGAAATGACAGGAGGAATAGACGGATGAAGTGCCCGTATTGTGGTCTGGACAATACCAGAGTTGTTGACAGCAGACCTGCCGATGATAATAATTCCATTCGAAGAAGAAGAATCTGCGATTCCTGTGGAAAACGTTTCACGACCTATGAGAAGGTGGAGACCATTCCACTGGTGGTGATCAAAAAGGACCGCACCAGAGAGCAGTACGACCGCAGGAAGATCGAAGCAGGCATTATGCGCGCCTGCTATAAGCGTCCTGCCAGTGCGCAGGCCATCCGGGATGCGATCGACGATGTCGAGAAGGACATCTTTTCGCGTGAGGAGAAGGAAATCGAGAGCAAGCTGATCGGAGAGATCGTCATGGAACGGCTCAAGACCCTCGACGGTGTGGCCTATGTAAGATTTGCCTCCGTATACCGGGAGTTCAAGGACATCAATACGTTTATGGACGAGCTCAAGAAGGTTCTGGAGTAGAAGTCATTCAAAACATTCATTCATAAGAGAACAAGCGTAGAGCCGCTGCAGTGGTGCACTCACCGGACCGAACAGGCCGGCGCATAAACCCGGGCGGCTCTCTATAACGCATCATAAAAATACGGCTCACTGTATTTGCAGCACCTTTCCCGGTTGTGCGGGGCTTGCTGCAGTGCCCGGGTGAGCTTTGGAGATTACGATAACAGTGAAGCAGCGGATTGAACAGTTAACGAGCGGAAAATTTGAATATGAGACGAGCCGGCCGGTGTTGTCGGTTCCGGAGATCCGTCTTGCGGTAAAGAGCGGGGATCAGCCAAGGGGCCACTTTGAGATCGAATCCGGCTCTTCGCGAAGAATCAGAGGATTCGTATATTCCTCCAACCCGCGCATGTCCTTCGACCCGCAGCAGTTTCAGGGAATCCACAGCCGCATCGCCTGGCAGGCGGACTTAAACGGGCTTGGCGCGGGGGAGAGTATTTCGGGGCAGTTTACGATCTGTTCGGATCAGGGAGAGGCCATGCTGCCCTGGTCGATCACGCTGGAGGATATGTTCACCGGCACGAACGGGCTTGAGGATGGAAGATATCCCACTCTGGAAAAGCTCGCTGAAATGGCGCGGGAGGATATGCAGGCAGCGGCCGGAGTGTTTGCTTCCCGGGAATATGCGGCTATGCTGCGGGATACGGACAGGATCCGGTATGACCAGTACCGTGCGCTCATGGAGGCGGACGGGCCTCTGCGCGCCCTGGAGGAGTATCTGATCAGCTCGGGCATCAAGGAGCCGCTGGACATCAGCGTGGAAGAGAATATGCTGGAGCTGCCGAGGCCTGTAAGGAGTGAGCGCCGCACAGCGCTGCTGCGGCGGACCGGCTGGGGCTATCAGGAGCTCGTGATCCGTTCCGACGCCCGCTTTCTGCGCCCGGAGAAGGCCTCGCTGACCACACTGGACTTTGTGGGAGACACCTACTCTCTGGACTATATCATCGATGCAAATTTTCTGCATGAAGGCAGAAATATGGGCAGAATAAGCATCAGCTCCTGCTATCGCAGTGTATTTATCGATGTCGTGATCGATGCCGGGAAGAATCAGGAGAAGCGGCGCAACCTTCGCGTGCAGCGCCTGATGCGCAAAAAGCTGCTTTCTCTGTATCTGGATTTCCGGATGAAGCGGATCGAGATGCAAAGCTGGATCGAGCGTTCCCAGACGGTGATCGCCAGCTACCGCAGGGCAGGCGGCAATGATGTGTTTGCGGAGCTGTTCCAGGTGCAGATGTATTATGCCGAGGGGAAAAAGGTAAAGGGCAAACGGATGCTCCAGGAGATCGGGAAACAGCCGGAACGCTTTACCCAGGCCTCCCAGTATGCATTTTACCTGTACCTGACGACCTTTTTTGAACGTGATCCGGAATATGTGGATCAGGTGGAGACACGGGTGGAGCAGATGTTCCTGAACAAGCGGGACAGCTGGATCATCCAGTGGATCCTTTTATATCTGCAGGAACGCTTCCTGCACGACGAGGCGGCAAAGCTCGAGGCGATCGAGCAGCAGGTGCGGTATGGGTGCAGCAGCCCAATCATGTATCTGGAGGCCGCGATGATCCTGCGCAGGAATCCTTACTGGCTGCGCAAGCTCGGATCGTTTGAGCGGAAGGTGCTGCTGTTTGCACTCAAGCATCAGCTTCTGAGTGAAGAGCTGTGCGCCCAGGTCGGCAACCTGATGCTGCCGGGGATGGCAATGGAAAAAGGGCTTCTTCGGATTCTGAAGGGGTGCTATGACCTGACCGGCTCCCGGGACATTCTGAAGGCGATCTGCCAGCTGCTCATCGACAACAAGTGCCGCGATCCGAAGTACTTTGAATGGTATGCCCTGGGCGTAGCCGCTGAGCTTCGCCTTGGCGGGCTGTATGATAATTATATGGAAACCATGGATTCGGTGAGCATTGAAAAAATGCCGCAGATCATCCGGATGTATTTTTCCTATAATAATTCCCTGGGATACCACAAAAAGGCCGCGATCTACCGCAATATTTCCGATAACAGGGAAAGTGTTCCACAAGTGTACCGCTCCAGCCGTGCCGGAATCGAGCATTTTATTATCGAACAGCTTGAGCTCGGCCGGATCGACAGTAATCTGGCGGTTCTTTATGAGCGCTTTCTCACCCGCAGGCTGCTGACCAGGTCTCTGGCCGCACAGCTGGTGAAGGTACTGTTTACGTTCCGGGTGACCTGTAAAAATCCGAATATGCAGTCGGTCATTGTCGCCCACGACTGTCTGCGCCAGGAGACGGTCACGCCGTTGAAAAATGGTGTGGCGCGGGTGCAGATCTATACGCAGCAGGCGCGGATCTTTCTGGCGGACGCCGAGGGGAAGCGCTATACCTCTCCCTCTTTGTACATGGCGCAGCGGTATCTGGATTCGCCGCTGCTCACCTCCTACTGCCGGGAGCTGGCGCCGGACACGCCCGGACTGATCGTGTATTATGCATCCGGGGATGAGCCGATCACGCAGGAGAGCCTTCCCTATTATATCAGGGCCTGTGATATGGATCTGTTCCGCCCCTGGTTTCAGGCAAAGATCCGTCACAAGGTGCTTCGTTACTATGCGCAGCATTCATCCTCGGAGGGGCTGTACGATTTCCTGAAGGATATGCGCTACACCCAGTACATTGATGCCGGAAAAAATGAACTGCTTCGCCTGCTGACACAGGAAGGAATGTACGAGACGGCATTCCGCCTGATCGAAACCTACGGAAGTGAGCAGGTGGATCTGTCCTGCCTGGTGCGCATCTGTTCCCAGAATGTTCTGATCCGGGAATATGAGGAGGATCCGCTTCTGCTGGCCTTCTGCTTCCAGTGCTATTCGTACGGCAAATACGACGACAATATCCTCGGCTACCTGCTGTCCTACTATGACGGACCCGTGGAGGAAATGAAGCGGCTGTGGGAGACCGGTCACCAGAATGACCTGGATACCATGACGCTGGAGGAGAAGATTCTGAGCATGATTCTGTTCATGCGCAGTGGCACCGACAACACGGAGGCGATCTTCTGGTCCTACTATCGCAGGCTGGGAAGAAAAAAGCTGTGCAGAGCCTATGTGAATCTGAAATCCTATGAGTATCTGGTCAAGAACCTGCCGGTGGGAAGCCATGTGTTTTCCTACATCGAGCAGGGAATTGCCGCGCACAAAAAGCAGGCGGATGTGTGCTTGCTTGCACTGCTGCAGTACTACAGTGGGCTTCCGCAGCTGAATGAACAGCGGCAGGCCCTTGCCGCGCAGCTGCTCAATCTGTTCTGCGCGCGGGATATCCGGTTCGACTTTTTCCGGAAATTCCCGGCTGCGATTCGCGCGCGCTGCCAGCTGGATGACCGGATATTCCTGGAATATGTGGCCGACCCGTCCCATACGGCTGTGGTTTATCTGCGCCGGGCAGGGAGCAGCGGACCGTTTACGCGGGAGCCGATGAAAAACTGCTTTGAGGGGATTTTCGTGAAGGAATTCGTACTGTTCGATACGGAGCAGATCGAATGCTATATCGAAGAATACGACGGAGAAGAAAAGGTACGCACGACGGATCTTCGGACCCTGAGCAAGGCGCTTCCCGAGGATGCACCGCGTGACCGGTATGCGATGCTCTGCCGCATGTCTGTCCAGGAAAAGAGCGGTGATGAGGAAGCGCTGCGCATCGCCCTGGAGAATTACCGGCAGACGGATGTGCTTGCCCGGGAACTGTTCACACTGGTCTGAGGAGAGGGAAGGAGGCCTGGTCAATGCCTGATCAAAAAGAAAAAGCAGTGGGGCTTGCTCTGTCCCGTGCGTTTGCGCTGGTCAGCTGGTATGCGCCGGAGCAAAAAGAGCCTCTGACCTGTTCTCAGGGAGAGGAGGAAGAGCCGGAGCTGTTTCCGGTACCCGGACAGGTCGGTGCGCTGCTGTTTGAGGAGGAAGAGGAAAGCGTTTCCCCGGATGGTCACAGCGGCCTGAAAGCTCTGACAGACTTCCTTGAGCAGCTTCTGTCGAAGGTCACACCGGAGGGGGCGTTTTCCACTCTTCGGGTGATGGTGACCCTGCCCACCCTGCGCAGAGGAATCGAAAATATTCTTCCGGAAGCACTGATGACGCTCGGAATCGAGCGAAAGAACATTTATCTGCAGGACTATCTCTCGAGCTTTTACTATTATACAGTCAATCAGAAAAAGGAACTGTGGAACGGGGATGTGGCGCTTCTGGAATACGAAGCCCCCGAAATGATCGGATATGTGCTGCACATTGATCATTCCAAAACACCCGCACTGGTCACTGTGGAAAAGGCTGCTTCGGTCGCAGTCAGGGAGGAGCTGTTTGCGGACCGGAGCAGCGAAGGAAAAAACAAGGAAAAGGACCGTCTGCTGTTTGAACTTCTGAAGAAGGTGTTTGAACGGCGCAACGTTGTGACGAGCTATCTGGTGGGAGAATATTATGACGGATCCTGGGCGGTCCGCTCTTTTCAGTATCTGTGCCAGCACCGTCATGCATTCCGGGGCGGAAACCTGTACACGAAGGGCGCCTGCTATGCCGCGATGGCCCGGGCCGGCATGGTGCGCATGCCGGAAATGCTGTTTCTCGGGAGTCACATGATCCGGGAGAATGTAGGCATGAACATGCGCATCAACGGGAAGGAAGCCTACTATCCGATCGTAAGCGCCGGCGTGAACTGGTATGAGGCGCATCATGAATGTGAAATGATTCCCGATAGCGAAACGTCCATCACACTGCTGACCCGACCGATGACCGGAGGGAAAGAAGTGCAGCGCGTGCTGCGGCTTACCGGCTTTCCGGAGCGCAAAAACCGCGCGACCCGCATCCGCCTGACCGTCTACTTCACCTCCGCAAACTGCGCTGTGGTGGAGGCGGAGGACATGGGCTTCGGCGGCTTCTATGCTCCGGAGGACCTGCACTGGAGGCGGGAGATCCGGTTTGAGGATGCAGAAATGGAGGCAGAAGGTGAGCTTTGATCTTTGCCAGGTAAAGCAGGCTTCAAAGCCTTATTACATTGAGACGATCGGTACGTTTATTTATTCGATCGAGGAGCTCTGCTTTTATCTGTACGAAAACATGGTTCTGGTGGATCAGTCGATCATGAATGAGCAGCTGTGCATCTGGCTTCGGGATGAGCTGGGGCTCAAACGCCTGGCCCGGCAGCTGAGTGAGCAGCTGGAGCGGGAGGAGGGGATCGCAGGCTTTATCCTGCCGATCTTCCGGGAAATCGGATATCTTTCTGCTGCCGGCATGCGGGAATACGCCGAAAAGATCGGAAAGCTGGACGTGCAGGCAGGGGATCTGCGCCAGAAGCTGAAGGCCGATTATCTGGTGCGCAGCGGGATGTATGAGAATGCCATCAATGAATACTGGCAGATCCTGGACCGGCAGAGTCCTTCCTCACTGGGGACAGCCTTTTACGCCGGTGTGTGGAATAATCTTGGGTGCGCACAGGCAAGAATGTTCCGGTTTGAGGAGGCTGCCGACTGCTTTTACAGGGCATGGAAGCTGACCCCGACCGGAGAAATGCTGCGCAAATATGTGGGGGCACTGCCGCTGTATCTGGATGAGGAAGACTATGAAAAAAAGCTGTCCTCACTGGGGGTCGACCGGTCGATGATCGCGAAGATCCAGGAGCATAATCTGCGCCTGGGTGAGGAGGCCGGAAAGCGGCCCGCAAAGGAAAACGGGAAGACCCCGAAGGAACAGCTGGAGCAATTAAAGAAGGAATACCGAAGGAGCGTAAGGAAGGGTTGAAGCGCCTTCCTACGCACAGTAAACAGGAGATCCTTCCGCACAGAAAAAAGTTGGCTTTGCTTTCGCAGATGCCTTAAGGGCACGTGCCAGGGAGCGACCGGGCAGAGGAAGCGACGTATGAAAAAAGGAGAGAAGCATGAGTACAGACCGTTATATCAGTCCGCTGTCGGAGCGCTATGCAAGCCGCGAGATGCAGTACATTTTTTCACAGGACATGAAGTTTTCCACATGGAGAAAGCTGTGGATCGCCCTGGCCGAGACAGAAAAGGAGCTGGGCCTTCCGATCACCGCAGAGCAGATCGATGAGATGAAGGCCCATGTCAATGATATCAATTACGAGGATGCCAGAGCACGGGAGAAGATCGTGCGCCATGACGTGATGTCCCATGTGTATGCCTTCGGCCTGCAGTGCCCGGGCGCCAAGCCGATCATCCATCTGGGTGCCACGTCCTGCTATGTCGGGGATAATACGGACATCATTATCATGCGGGAGGGCCTGCGCCTGGTCCGCTCCAAGCTGATCAATGTGATCGCACAGCTGAAGGCCTTTGCACTGGAGTACAAGGCGCTGCCGACGCTGGCCTTCACCCATTTTCAGCCCGCGCAGCCCACGACCGTGGGAAAGAGGGCTTCCCTGTGGCTGCAGGAATTTCTGATGGACCTGGAGGATCTGGAATATGTGCTCTCCTCCCTGAAGCTTCTTGGCTGTAAGGGAACTACGGGCACGCAGGCCAGCTTCCTCGAGCTGTTTGACCAGGACCAGGAAAAGGTGGACGCACTCGACGGCATGATCGCCGAAAAGATGGGCTTTGATGCCTGCTATCCGGTGTCGGGACAGACCTATTCCCGGAAGGTGGATACCCGGGTGTGCAATATCCTTGCAGGCATTGCCGCAAGCGCCCATAAAATGTCCAACGACATCCGGCTGCTGCAGCATCTGAAGGAGGTGGAGGAGCCCTTCGAGAAGACCCAGATCGGATCCTCCGCGATGGCCTACAAGCGCAATCCGATGCGCAGTGAGCGGATCGCATCGCTTTCCAGGTATGTGATGATCGATGCCCTCAATCCGGCAGTGACCAGCGCTGTGCAGTGGTTCGAGCGTACGCTGGATGATTCGGCCAACAAGCGCCTTGCGGTGGCGGAGGCCTTCCTTGCGGTGGACGGAATCCTCGACCTGTGCCTGAACGTGACGAACGGGCTGAAGGTGTACCCGAAGGTCATCGAAAAGCGCCTGAAGAGCGAACTGCCCTTCATGGCGACCGAGAACATCATGATGGATGCCGTAAAGGCAGGAGGCGACCGGCAGGAGCTGCACGAGCGCATCCGCACACTCTCCATGGAGGCCGGAAGGCACGTGAAGGAAGAGGGCCGGGACAATGATCTGCTCGAGCTGATCGCCGGGGATGATTCATTCCATCTGACAGCCCAGCAGCTGGAAAGCGCCATGGACCCGTCCCGCTATACGGGCTGCAGCGCACATCAGGTGGAAGTATTCATTCGCGACTGCGTGGACCCGATACTCGAGAAAAACCGCGAGGTGCTCGGGATGCAGGCGGACATTTCCGTGTAAAACCTGCGGGTGCGTCAAACAGGGGACGGTTCTGTGTTTGGAATTTCCCTATCGCTTAAGCGGACGAAATGCCGGAGGGGCAGGTGACAGTTGCAAACACAGGGGAATCATGTTATGATTAATATTCGGTAACGGATCAGATGACCCTGGCAGGTCCGCTGGACCGGCGCGGGGGACAGGAACACAGGCGGTAAGAAGGTAGAGATCGGCCCGTGTTGGAGGTAGGATTATGGTAGAAGCAGTTGTAGGCGCGAACTGGGGAGACGAAGGAAAAGGCAAAATAACAGATATGCTCGCCCGGAAGGCTGACATTATTGTACGGTTCCAGGGGGGAGCCAATGCGGGGCATACGATCGTAAACAATTACGGCAAATTTGCACTTCATACCCTTCCCTCGGGTGTGTTTTACCAGCATACGACCAGCGTGATCGGCAGCGGCGTGGCATTGAACATCCCCATTCTGATGAACGAGATCAAGAGCATTACGGACCGCGGTGTACCGATGCCCAAAATCCTGGTATCGGATCGTGCACAGGTAGTGATGTCCTATCATATCCTGCTTGATCAGTACGAGGAGGAGCGTCTGGCCGGTAAGTCCTACGGTTCCACGAAATCGGGGATCGCGCCGTTCTATTCCGACAAGTACGCGAAGATCGGCACCCAGGTGAGCGAGCTGTTTGACGATGCGATCCTGGAGGAGAAGGCTGAGAAGATCTGCACACTGAAAAATGTTCTGTTTGAGCATCTCTATCACAAGGCTCCGCTTACGAAGGAGCAGCTGATGGAGGAATTCCACAGCTACCGTGACATGATCCGTCCGTATGTATGCGACGTATCCGCATTTTTGTATAATGCACTGCAGGAGAAGAAGACGATCCTGCTGGAGGGCCAGCTGGGCTCTTTGAAGGATCCGGATCACGGAATCTATCCGATGGTCACTTCCTCCTCTACACTGGCCGGTTACGGTGCAGTGGGTGCGGGTGTACCGCCCTATGAGATCAAAAAGGTCATCACGGTATGCAAGGCTTATTCGAGTGCCGTGGGTGCCGGGGAATTCGTGAGCGAGATCTTCGGTGACGAGGCAGATGAGCTGCGCCGCAGAGGCGGTGACGGCGGTGAATTCGGAGCCACCACAGGCCGCCCGCGCAGGATGGGCTGGTTTGACTGTGTGGCGTCCCGCTATGGCTGCCGCGTGCAGGGGACGACGGATGTTGCCTTTACCGTGCTGGATGTGCTGGGCTATCTGGATGAGATTCCTGTGTGTACCGGCTATGAGATCGATGGAAAGGTCACGGAGGATTTCCCGACGACCAGTGCGCTTGCCAAGGCAAAACCGGTATGGGAGAAGCTTCCCGGATGGAAGTGTGACATCCGCGGAATCCGCAAATACGAGGATCTGCCGGAGAACTGCCGCAATTATATCGAATTCATCGAGAAGAAGATCGGCTTCCCGATCACGATGATCTCGAACGGTCCCGGAAGGGATGACATTATCTACCGCGACGGATGCGCGTTCAACGCGGCGTCTGCATGCGGCGGAGAATAAACAGTTCCGAAAAACAGACAAAAAACAGGATCGGCATTTCCCCGGAGAGGGGAGCAGGTGCGCGATCCTGTTTTTGAAAATAGATCGGAGTCCCGTTTGCGGGAAGCATTCGCCCGGCTTTGCTGGGGAATCTCGCCGCAGCCGGCAGCTGCATCGGTCAGTGATGATCCGGATGCTCCGTGGCAGTGGGGCTGTTCGTGTGTGCTTCCCGGGGAGCTTCCCCGGAAGGATCCGGTGCATCACGCCTTAGAATTTTCGCCAGCATCATCATGGCATAGAGCAGGACGGGAACGACCACGGTCAGGACCACACAGGCCTTCAGAAGATCGGTCGTGCGCGGGCTGCCGAAGATTCCCAGAAAAAAGGTTGTCAGATACAGTGCGGCAAGAAGGATGATTCCTGCCCATGCGAGGATTTTCCGGATACGGTTCATGTCGGTTTTGCCTCCCTGAAATGGATATCCACAGTTAAACAAAAACACTTTCTGCAGCATAAAGATGCGCTTTCTACAGTATAGTACAGGAAAGCGGCTTTGTCAGTTCATATTTTTGGCACCGGAGGAGATCCTGTCTTTTTCTTACGAAGGGTGATGAAAATATGATAAAATAGATCGATCGGCATTTTTAACGTCCGGTCTGACCCCACATCTGCTCTGGCCGGGAGGGCTCTGCATATGCATACAGCAGTTCGAAACAGCCGCAGATGTTCCAGAAACAGGAGGAAAACATGTTTAAAACCGGAGACTACATTCACTATTCTTCAAGCGGACTCTGCTGTGTTGAGGAGATCACGAAGCTGGAAATGTCAGGTGCGGACAGTGACCGGCTGTACTACCGTCTGCAGCCGCTTGATACAAGGAAGGGAACGATCTACACCCCGGTGGACAATCAGAAGGTGGCCATGCGAAAGGCTCTCTCCAGAAGTGAGGCGGAGGAGCTGATCGACCGGATCCCGGAAATCGATGTGCTTACGGCCGCTTCGGACAGGGAACGGGAGCAGAATTATAAGGATGCGCTGCGTTCCGCGGACTGTGCACAGTGGGTCCGGGTGATCAAGACGCTGTACCAGCGCAGGCAGAGCAGAGCGCGGGGAGGAAAGAAGCCGACTGCCTCAGAGGAGCGTTACTTTCAAAGTGCCGTGGAGCTGCTGCACCAGGAACTGGCCCAGGCGGTAGGCATTGAACCCGAGAAAGTGGAAGCGTATATTACGCAGCGTGTGGAACGGAGCTGAACATTTATGTATCAGAAACAGTCAGAAGGCTGGTGGAAGCACTGGGACTTCTTTCTTCTCGATATCATCGGACTGCAGCTGGCATTTTTCCTTGCAGAGCTGTTTGTACTGCAGCTGAGAAATGTCCATTATCACGATATCTATCGGACAGAGGCACTTTTGCTGTTTCTGTGTGTTTTTGTGCACGCATTTCTGACGAACCCCTATAAAGGGATTCTGCGCAGGAGTTTTGGCACTGAGCTGACGCGAATTCTTTACAGCGCAGTCTACATGGGACTTCTGGATGTGGTATTCCTGTATTTCCTGCATGTGGCCGTGTATCTGTCACGGTATGTTCTGGGCGTGACATGGGTGCTGTACGTTGTGATCGCTGCGGCCGGCCGTTTTCTGCTGAAGAAGGCGATTGCGTACCGGCGCAAGACCTCTGTGAACCGTTCGGTGATGGTCGTAACCTCCCGGGAGTATGCTTCCGCGGTGCTTTCCTCAGTGAAGGCTGCCATGTCAGATCCGGGTGCGGTCATTCAGGCGGGGGTTTATTTCGCACAGACGGACAGCGCGCAGGGCGGCCCCGGAGAACAGCCCTCGGACAGCGCACACGGCGGCCCCGGAGCGCAGCCCGCGGACAGCGCACACGGCGACTCCGGAGAACAGCCCTCGGACAGCACGCACGGCAGCCCCGGAGCGCAGCCCACTTTGCAGGAGCAGGATGCTTCCGACATTTCCGTGCTTTCTGCGAAAGCCTGTGAAGAAACAGGGCATGAAAACGTCCCGGAAGAGCATTATGAGATCCGGGGCAATGAAGCGGATGCACTTTCCTATGCCACACACAACTGGGTGGATGAAGTGTATCTGTATCTTCCCGGAAACAGTGCGCTGGAACAGTCCCTGAGCCGGAAATTCATCGAAATGGGCATTATCGTCCACCGGCTGATGGAAACGCTGGCAGAGCCGGAGACGATCACGGATCAGATTCTGATCGAGCGGAGCGGGCGGAATGTATTTTTGACCTACACGGTGCGGTCGGTGTCGCTGCCGGAGCTGCTTGTGAAACGGCTGATCGACCTGGTGGGCGGATTTGTGGGATGCATTCTGACCGGAATTCTGTTTCTGTTTATTGCACCGCTCATTTATGCCGCGTCGCCCGGACCGGTGATCTTTTCCCAGACCCGGGTCGGACGGAACGGGAAGCCGTTCCGCATGTATAAATTCCGGAGTATGTATCCGGATGCGGAGGCGCGCAAGGCAGCGCTGCAGAAGGAGAATAAGAGTCCGGACGGATATATGTTCAAGGTGGAGGATGATCCGCGGATCATCGGAAGCGAAAAGAAGCGCAGGAACGGAAAACCCGGAGGCATCGGCAACTTTATCCGACGGACATCCATCGATGAGTTTCCGCAGTTCTGGAACGTGCTCCGGGGCGACATGTCTTTAGTCGGCACGAGGCCGCCGACGCTGGACGAGTGGGAAAAATACAGCCCCAATCACAGGGCCAGGATGGCAACGCGGCCGGGAATCACCGGCATGTGGCAGGTGAACGGGCGCAATGATGTAATGGATTTTGAAGAGGTCGTGAAGCTGGATATGGAATACATCCGCAACTGGAGCCTGCTGCTGGATGTGAAGATTCTGGCCAGGACCGTACTGGTGGCGGTGCGCGGCTCAGGGGCAGAGTGACCGGAGCAGAGGGATCGACGCAGGGCTGACAAAGGACAGCTCTGTACAGGCGGCGCAGCGGGAGGAGAGAAATGGCAAATGCAGTCAGAAGCATGATAAAATCAACATATCCTGTGCAGTATCTGCTCAGGGAGCGGTATCTGCCCATTTCCCCGCAGCGCTACGCCTCCATGCCTGCGGAAGAGAGAACACCTCTGCGGCTTGCGTATCGAAGCGGAAATAAGGTTTCGCAGCTGCGGTCAATGCTTCGGCAGATCCGGATCGCACTTCGGCCGGGAAGAAGATTTCAGGTGTGGATCGACACCGGGCTTTCTTTCCCGGCCTTTTGTCCCATGACGGATAATATCCCGCCGGACTATTCCCGGGTGATCGATCATTCGATAGAAGAACTGAAAGCGATGTATCCGGACAGCGGCAATGCCGTGTCCCGGAACAATCATCAGGTACTGTGTGCGGTGGAAGGCTATCTGGACCGTATCGAAGCTGCCTGTGAAGCGGCGGGACCGGAATTTGCGCGCAGCAGGAAATGGTACGTGCGGATGCGCACCGAAAAGGCGGAATGTCTGGAGGAGGCGCTGCAGCGGATCCTGTTCTGGTCCTCCCTGTTCTGGCAGTCCAGGCACAGGCTGGTGGGACTGGGGCGGCTGGATCTTTTGCTGGACCGCTTTGCGGGGGAAGTGCAAAAGGATCCACAGGATGAAGCGATGGATATGATCGTGGAGTTCTATGAGGAATTGCATCGCTATTATTCGTTTAAGAGCAATTATGTTTCGCTGGGGGATACCGGACAGATCATTATTCTGGGAGGAAAGGGACCGGACGGAGCCTATTTTCGCAATTTCCTCACCGACCTCTTCCTGCTGGCAATGGAAAAGAGGAGGCTCCCCGATCCGAAATGTTTTCTGAGGATCTCTCAGGACACACCGGAGGATCTGCTTCGTCTGGCGCTGAACTGCATTGCTACGGGTATCGGCTGTCCGGTGCTGTCGAACGATGAGGTTGTCGAGCCGGCGCTGGAAGCGTTTGGGTATTCACATGAGGATGCCTGCAATTATGTGACCTCTGCGTGCTGGGAACCGGTTGCCTATGGCTGCTCACTGGAAAAAAACAATATCATTGACATCAATTATGCGGACGCCATGAGTCAGATGCTGCAAATGGACGCGTTCACCGGGTGCAGCTCCTTTGCGGAGGTGAAGAAGCTTTACGGAGAATGCCTGCACAGGGAGCTTCAGAAAATCCGTGCTCATCTGGACGGGATCGAGTGGGAAAGTGATCCGCTGATGAGCCTGTTTACCCGGGGCTGTGCCGAGAGCGGAAAAGATATTTCGCAGGGCGGGGCGGTATATAGCGATTACGGAATTCTGGGAGTCGGCCTCTCCAATACCGTGGATTCCCTGATGATCGTGCGGGACCTGGTGTTTGAAGACCGTGTACTTTCCCTGGAGGAACTTGCACAGGCCGTCCGCAGCAATTATGCCGGGGCTTCGGAACTGAAAGCAAAGCTGCGGGGGCTGCATTGGTTCGGGAAAGATGAGGAAGCGGTCATTTCCCTGACGAAGGAGATCACGGGCCTGGTGGACCGGGAACTCTCAGACTACCGGAACCGGTTTGGCGGCCGCCTGAAATGGGGGATGAGTTCCCCTAATTACATTGAGTATGCGAAGAACACCGGCGCGACACCGGACGGAAGAGCTGCCGGGGAGCCGCTTGGTGTGCATATCTCCTGCGCCGATGCCGTTCCATTTACCGAGCTGTTATCCTTCGCCGGGAAAATGGACTATATGGGAAACCGTTCCAACGGAAATGTGGTGGACTTCTTTGTATCTCCCTCACTTCTGCAGGAAAATGTAGAAAAATTCATTCTCCTCGTAAAAGCTGCCGTGCGCATGGGCTTTTTCGAAATGCAGATGAATGTGGTGGACAGCGCAACGCTGATCGCGGCAAAAAAGCATCCGGAGGATTATCCGGATCTGATCGTCCGCGTATGGGGGTTTTCCGCTTATTTTGCGGATCTGCCCGAGAGCTATCAGGACGTGCTGATCGAGCGGGCGCTGCGCAGTGAAGGGGCAGCTTCGTAATCATGGGAAAAAAGAGTATCCGAAAAAACTATCTCTATAATGTAAGCTATCAGATTCTGCTGATCCTGACCCCGGTGATCACAGCGCCCTATCTTTCGCGTGTCCTTGGCGCGGACAAGGTGGGAATCGCAAGCGCAGCGGAGGCGGATGTCTCCTATTTTGTGCTGGCTGCGACCTTCGGGATCGCAATCTTCGGGCAGCGTGAGATCTCCTATGTACAGGATGACCGGAAGACGCGAAGCCGCGTGTTCTGGGAGACAAAGCTTTTGCAGGTCCTGACCTCGCTGCTGATGCTTGTCGTATACATCCCGTTTGCGCTGCGTCAGGAGAACCGCATTCTGTACCTGATCCTGATCATGAATCTGCTGGCCGTGACGGCGAGTGTGACGTGGTTTTTTCAGGGGATGGAGGAATTCGGGAAGATCGTCATCCGCAACATGATCTGTAAGCTGCTGAGCATTGTCTATATCTTTGCCTTTGTGAAGAGCCGCTCTGATCTTCCTCTTTATGTGTTCGGGCATTCCTTCTTCGCACTGGTGGGCGATGTTTCGCTGTGGCTGTATCTGCCGAAATTCATTGACGGACCACGATGGAAGGAGCTGCGGCCCTGGAAGAATCTGAAGGAGATCACGCTGCTGTTCATTCCGTCGATCGCCATCCAGGTCTATACGGTGATGGACAAAACGATGATCAAGGTGATCACCCGCGATGCCTTTGAAAACGGTTATTATGAGCAGGCACTGAAAATATCCAAAATGACGCTGACGATTGTCACTTCCCTGGGCACTGTGATGATCCCGCGGATCGGATATCATTACGGAAGAGGGGAGACCGAGCTGGTGCGTTCCTACATGTACCGCGGATATCGTTTCGTATGGTTTCTGGGGGTTCCTTTAAGCTTTGGCCTGCTCGGCGTCTCTTCCGGGTTTGTTCCCTGGTATTTCGGCCCCGGGTTTGAGAAGGTCATCCCGCTTTTGAGTATTCTGGGATTTCTGGTACTGGCTATCGGAATCAACAATGTGACTGGGATGCAGTATCTGATTCCCATCGGACGGCAGAACACCTTTACGCTGACGGTGTGTATTGGAGCCGCTGTGAATTTCTGCATGAATGCCTTGCTGATTCCAAGGCTTGCGTCGATTGGAGCGGCGATCGCTTCGGTCGCAGCTGAGACGGTGATCGCGCTGGTACAGCTGTATATCGTCCGCAGGGAGCTTTCCTTCGGGAAGATCCTATGCAGCAGCTGGAAGTACCTGATCGCCGGTTCGGTGATGCTGAGCCTTGTGGCCGTGATCGGAAGATGGATCCGCACACCGGTTCTGGGAACACTGATCCAGGCCGGCAGCGGCGCAGCGGTCTATTTCGGGATGCTGCTGGTCATGCGGGACAGTTTTTTACTGGAAAATGCCCGAAAGGTTCTCGGCCGGCTGCGAAGCAGGCTGCATTGAGGTGAGCGGCGGGAGAGTGCTCTTTCAGGAAAGGTCGGTTGCAGATTTAATGAGTACACAGATCCTTGTCAGTGATATTCAGCGGTTTTCGCTCCATGACGGGCCCGGAATCCGCAGCACGGTGTTCCTGAAGGGATGCACGCTGCACTGTCCCTGGTGCAGCAATCCGGAGACGATCCTTCCACAGCCGCAGCCCATGGTCCGGAACGGGAAGGAAACGATCTGCGGAAAATGGATGACGCAGGAGCAGCTGCTGGAGGAGCTTTTAAAAGACCGCCTGTTTTACAACGAAAGAAGCACAGGGGAGTTCGGTCAGCTTCCGGGCGGGGTGACCTTCTCGGGTGGAGAGCCGCTTGCACAGATCGAGGCCATCGCACCGGTGATCGATGCGCTGCACGAAGAGGGGATCCATGTTGCCTGTGAGACCTCCCTTTATGTGGGAGCGGAAAAGCGGGACAGGGCGATGGAACTGATCGATTTTTTCTATGTGGATCTGAAAATTCTGGATGCACAAAGGGCCATGCGCTTCCAGAGGGGGGATGTCGGGCTGTACCGGAAAAATCTGGATGCATTGCTGCATCATACCAGAGACGGGAAAAGGCTCCCGGTAGTGATCCGGATCCCGGTGATCGCAGGCTATACCGACGACCAAAAGCAGCAAAACGCTGTATGCGCACTGCTTCGGGAATTTTTTGAAAAGGGCTGTCCGCCGCTGAAGGCAGAGCTTCTGAAGGAGCATTCTCTCGGCGCCGGTAAATACCGTTCGCTGGGGCTGCCGGTTCCGGGCTATCAGGGGGTGGAGGATGCGCTGATGGAATCCTACTGCCGGTCGGTCCGTGAAACCGGGATCAGAGCACTGGTCTGCCGGGTGTGAATTGCCGGAGCGGTTCTTTCCGGCAAGAGAAAACGATTCTGAGATTGGAAAATGTATGAAAACGATCCGTGAAAAATGCTTTAACAGCTACTGGTTCTATTTTCTGGCCGCCGTGCTGTTCTGGGAACCGGATTTTATCAAGCAGCAGGTTCGGGTGGTGGATCGCCTTTTTGATGCGGGAAATGTCGCGATGCTGCTTTTATTGGTGGTCTTTTACGGGATGGCACTGCGTGAGCTGGTGAACCGTTATGATCTCACGGCAGTCCTGCTGGGACTGGTGTTGATTGTTTCAACCATTCATTACAGCGGGATCGGACCGAATCTCTGGAAATGCCTGAAATATGAATGGCCGATCGCGGCAATGATCCTGCTGATCGAGCAGGGAGCGCGCACGAAGCCGCAGAAGATGATCCGTGCTTTTTACCACATGTATTACATCAATATCGTGATCAATTTTGTCCTGAGCATGATCTTCCGGGAAGGCCTTTTTACCGAAATCGATCACGAGGCACAGCACTGGCTGGGCAATGAAAATGTATTTATTGTTTCCATGCTGGCCGGGCTTTGCTGCGGTTATCTGGATGTCCTGCGGCGCGGAAAGAAGATCACGGCGGATTATCTGATCCTGCATGTGCTCTGCATCATGCAGCTGGTGTGGATGTGGTCCGTCACCTCCATGCTGGGCATTGCGTGCTATACGGCTTTACTGGCGCTGGCCTGGGTGGTGCACAGCGGCTGGTTCTACAGCCTCAAGCTGTATTCGTTTTTGTGGGTCTGCGCATTTTTCTTCTTCACGGTATTCCAGCTGCATAAAAAAACACTCAAATGGCTCATCACCGGAATCTTTCATAAGAGTGTATCCTTAAGCAAACGGACCAAGCTGTGGCGCAGAATCCTGAAACGTATCCGGAAAAGACCCATCCTTGGTTACGGTGTGCTGTCTCCCGATGATTTCCGGAAGATGACCCGCTACAGCAATAAACACTGGGTGCACGCCCATAATTACATCCTGGAGCTGCTGATCCGGGGCGGTGTCATGGCGGTCGGAGTGTTTGCCGCATTGGTGCTGTGGACGTCACAGGAGCTGAAAAAGCTGCACTATACCATGCCGGCGAGGGTGATCAGCATTACCCTGTGTTCTTATTTTGTGATCTTCTGCGGGGACTGCTTTGAGATGCGTACGCCCTTTTATGTGATCCTGACGCTGGGCTATGTGTGCCGGTTCCTGACAGAACCTTCGGAAAGGATGGAGGAGAAGCATAATGAGTGAAGTGAGAACAGTTGATTTTTCGATCATTATTCCGGTTTATAACACACCTCCTTCCGATTTGAAGCGATGTGTCGGTAAGATCATGCAGAACGAATGCGCTTCCTGGGAAGTGATATTCGTGGACGACGGGAGCGGTGAGGAGACCCTTACATGTCTGGAGAAGATCGGTCGGAAGCTGCCGCAGGTGCACGTTTATCATCAGGAGCATGGCGGAGCCGCTGCAGCCCGCAATTACGGTACCCAGAAGGCCACAGGACGCTATGTGACCTACGTAGATTCGGATGATTATTTTCTGGACGGTGCACTGGATGAAATGCGCGGTATCCTGGAAAAAGAGGATCCCGACCTGCTGGTCGCACGAATCGTCCGCACAGGGGGAGATTTCTCCGCTCAGATGCGGGGTGCACATTATCTTACCGGCGGGGAGGAGCTGATCGACCGGCTGCGTAAATACTATCTGACCTTTGAAAAGGGTCCCTTCCGCAGTGAGGTCAGCTGGATCAACCGGGCACCGCACGGCCGCTTTCTGCGCAGGGAAATTGCCCTGAGTATGCCCTATCGGGCGGAGCTCCTGATCGGAGACGATATGATCTGGAACTTTGATATTCTGCATCCGGTGCGGACCGTCGTGGTCAGTGATGCGCCGGTGTACTTCTATCGCATGGTGACCGGATCGGTGACACAGCGTTTCCACGAGAATCTGCCGGAGGAGATGCACGCGCTGCTGACCGCCTACCGCGATGAGATCAGCGGATGGGATCCGTCCCTGCGGCCCTACTTTGAGCCGGCCGCCATGGAACATTTTTCGGGATCGATGCGCATGTACGTCTTTTCCGGACCGGAACGTTCGCGCTGGTCCCGCTTCCTGGAAGTCATGGAGCTGCCTGAATGGAAGCAGATCTTTCGGGATCTCGATCTTTCACTGGTGCACGGCCGGTTTAAGATCACGGGATTTCTCGGAAAGGCGCGCCTGAAGCACTTGCTGTATCTCGTGTACAAAAAGCACTACCGGCGGTGATCCGG
>CAMOSN010000017.1 GCA_946624935.1 uncultured Lachnospiraceae bacterium
GAAAACTCCAAACAGAGAACCGTCCCCTGTTTGAGGCAGCGAGGAAAAACATATACTCTTTCCCCGGAGCAGGACATGTAAAATGGGACAGAGAACCGTCCCCTGTCCCATTTTACATCGGCCAGATAAGCCTGCGGATATCGTTGAACATGACGAATACGATGAGGATCAGCAGGAGCACGACTCCTGCGAAGTTGATGCGCATTTCGATCTCGGGGTTGTTGCGTTTGCGCCGGATGGCTTCTACGATCAGCAGAAGGAGTCTGCCGCCGTCGAGTGCCGGGATCGGCAGCAGATTCACAACGCCGAGATTGGCGCTGAGCAGGATGGCCATGCTGAGCATGTTGAGGAATACGTAGAAGGCTCCGTCGCTCTTTGTCTCCTCTACGGTGTCGCTGATGGCTTCCACAACACCGATGGGGCCGGAAAGGTCGGACACGGCTGCCTGTCCGGTGAAAAGCATGCGCAGGCTGTCATAGGTCATGGCGATCCAGTAGCGGGTCTCGGCCAGACCGTAGTACAGGGAGGCCGGTATGCTCACGCGGTAGCGGTAATTGGAGCTTCCGGTGATGCCCAGCACATATCGCCCGTCCTCGATTCTGGTCGGAAGCAGATCGGCGCTTTTTTTCACACCCTCATGCTCCCAGGTGACGGTGACGGGTTTTCCGTTTCCGAGCCGCTCCTGATGGTAATATACATAGTCGGTGATCTCCCGGAACAGGAGGATCCGCTTTCCGTCGATGCTGCGGATCCGGTCGCCCTGCTCGATGCCGGCCTGCTCCGCCGCGCCTCCCTGCGCAACGCCCAGCACGATGGGATGATCCACCCCGGCATTCAGTACCAGGATCACGGAGAACACCCAGGCCAGGATAAAGTTGAACACCGGACCGGCGGCGATCACCAGCATCCGCTGCCATACCGGCTTGCCGAAGAAGGATCCCTCGGAGTAATCCTCCAGGTCCTCCCCTTTCATCATGCAGGAACCGCCCAGCGGCAGAAGCTTCAGGGAATACCTGGTGCCTCCCCACACATGAGACAGGAGCCTCGGTCCGAAGCCCAGTGAAAATTCCTCGACCACCACGCCGCATTTTTTTGCAAGCAGGAAATGACCGAACTCGTGAAAGAGGACGATCACGCTGAAAATCAGAATTGCGATGATAATACTCAATGCCTTACTCCGTTAAATGTCTTTACTTTCCTTCGCCAGATCGGAAACGACCTGCGCACGTACCTGCTGCTCTACTGCAAGGATCTGGTCAAGATCCGGATCCGGGATCACGCTGTGCTGCTCCATGGCATGCCGGATCGCGCTGTAGATCTGCAGGAATCCGATTTTTCCTGCCAGGAACATGGCTACGGCTTCCTCGTTCGCCGCGTTGAATACCGTAGGCATGGAACCGCCGCACCTGGCTGCGTCCAGTGCCAGCGCCAGGCCCTCAAAGGTATCCATGTCCGGTTCCTCGAAGGTGAGGCTTTTCAGTGCCGCGAAATCCAGACGCTGTCCGGACAGCGGGTGGCGTTCTCCCCGATACAGAGCATACTGGATGGGGATCTTCATGTCCGGCGTGCCAAGCTGTGCGATGACTGCCCCGTCATTGTACTGTACCATGGAGTGGATCACACTCTGCGGCTGCACGACCACCTGGATCGCATCCAGTTCCACTCCAAACAGCCATTTTGCTTCCATAACCTCCAGTCCCTTATTCACCAGGGACGCGGAATCGATCGTGATCTTGTGTCCCATGGACCAGTTCGGATGCTTCAGAGCATCTGCGAGAGTCACGTGGGCGAGCTGGTCTTTTTTCATTCCGCGGAAGGGTCCCCCCGACGCTGTCAGAAGGATTTTGTCGATGCTGCGATGATCCTCCCCGTTCAGGGACTGGGCAATAGCACTGTGCTCGCTGTCCACGGGATAGATGTGCACACCGCACTGCTTCGCCAGCGGCATAATGATGTGGCCCGCCGTCACGAGAGTCTCCTTGTTGGCCAGTGCAATGTCCTTCCCCGCTTTGATCGCGGCGATGGTCGGCCGTATGCCGATCATTCCCACGATGGCTGTGACCAGCATTCCCGCATCACTTCCTGCAGCCACCTCCAGCATTCCGTCCATGCCGCTGACGACCTTCACATTCAGGTCCGCGATCCTGTCCCGGAGCACCTGTGCATCCCTTTCCTCCCACACTGCGGCAAGCTTAGGAGCGTACTGCCGGATCTGTTTTTCCAGCAGATCGATGTTTCTCCCGGCTGCCAGTGCAGTTACCCGGAACTGCGGATGCTCGGATACGATCTCAAGCGTCTGCGTTCCGATCGATCCCGTACTTCCCAATATCGCGATTTTATATTGATCATTCATGCTGATTTCCTCATTGCGTCTTCAAAAGCAGGCTGGCAAGCAGCCAGATCACGGGTGCCGTAAAGATCACGCTGTCAAACCGGTCCAGGATGCCCCCATGTCCGGGGATCAGTGTGCCGTAATCCTTGATTCCGGCGTTGCGCTTGATGGCAGAGGCCGCCAGGTCTCCCACCATGGAGATCAGCGCGCCGACCACGCAGATGATCACGTATTCCGCCACCGGAGCGCGCCCCGGCAGTGTGCTTCCCCCGAATCTCCCGCTGATCACTCCGAACAGCGCTCCGAGCAGTCCCGCGCCAATGACGCCTCCGACCGCCCCCTCGACCGATTTCTTCGGGGAAAGGTTTGGGGCCATCTTATGCTTTCCGAACAGCATCCCTGCGCAGTAGGCACAGGTGTCGCAGCCCCAGGAGCAGATCAGGATCAGCCACACCGTAAAGGCACCGCCGTCCAGCATCCTGGTTTTATAGATAAAGGACAGCATGACCGGCACATAGACAATGCCGAAAAATGCGGCCATCACCTGCCGGTAGTCATATCCGGGCCAGCGCAGCACATACACCGCCATCAGCACATTCAGCGTCACTGCAAGAACCGGCAGCTCATATCCGTCAAGGCCGAACCACACCAGGACATAATAACCGGCAGCCCCTGCCATTCCCACAAGAGAAAGCGGAGATAATCCGCCTTCCACCACTCCTGCTGCCCGGTACAGTTCCTGCATGCCGATCAATGAGATCACAAGCAGTACCCCGAACAGAACCGGTCCTCCCAGGGCAAATGATGCCGCCGCAGCTGCAATCAGAAAAATCCCGCTGATGAGCCTTGTCTTAAACATCACTCGTCCTCCTTCTTAATGCCGCCGAACCTGCGGTCCCTGTGATTAAAAGTCTCGATGGCCTTCATCAGGTCATCCTTTGTGAAGGCAGGCCAGGGAACCGTGGTGAAATAAAATTCTGTATACGCAAGCTGCCACATCAGATAATTGGACAGACGCTGTTCGCCGCTGGTACGGATCAGCAGATCCGGGTCGGGAATCCCCGCAGTATCCAGATGGTCGGCAATGGTCTGCTCCGTGATGGACTGTGGTGAAAGCAGCCCCTCCCTGCATTCCTCTCCGATGCGGCGGACAGCGCGTGTGATCTCATCCCGGCTGCCATAATTGAGGGCGATCTGAAAGTTCAGTCCGGTGTTATTCTTCGAGCTGTCCACCAGCTCCTGCAGACTGCGCTGCAGCTCCTCGTCAAACGCGGACGGATCGCCCAGAAGGCGCACTCTCATGTTATTGTCCCGGGCAGTCTTTAAGCTGGTTTTCGCGTAACGGTGGAAAAGCTGCATCAGCGCACCGACCTCTTCCTGCGACCGCTTCCAGTTTTCCGTGGAAAACAGATACACCGTCAGATATTTGATGCCGATGTCCCAGGCATCCTCACAGATTCTCTCCAGATTCTTTGCCCCGCGCACATGCCCATAGTTTCTCGGCATTCCCTTACTTTTTGCCCAGCGGCCGTTTCCGTCCACGATGATGGCCACATGCTGTGGTATGATCATTTCCATAGCTTAGCTCCTGTGCTCCTTTTCCCAAAAACAGGGGCTGCCGCAAAAATCCGCGAGGGCATTTTGCGGCAGCCCCTTCCATTCGCATACGTTCCCTTTCAGGAAGCTTTCTGAAAGGCAGGGCAGTTCCCGGGAACGCTGTTAAACGGTAAGGATCTCCTTCGACTTCTCTTCAACGGCCTTGTCGATCTCTTTCACCATGCGGTCCGTTTCCTTCTGAATCACATCCTCAAGATCCTTGATCTCATCCTCCGAAACATCGGTCTTTCCCAGCTTCTTCAGGAAATCATTCGCATCGCGGCGGATATTACGGACAGCAACCTTGGCCCCTTCTCCTTTTTTCTTGATTTCCTTGACCAGATCCTTCCTTCGCTCTTCGTTGAGCTCCGGGAACACCAGGCGGATCACCTTGCCGTCGTTGGTCGGATTGATCCCAAGATCAGACATATTGATCGCACGCTCGACCGGTTTCAGCATAGAGCTTTCCCAGGGCTGGATCTGCAGTACTCTCGGCTCGGGAACCGTGATATTTCCGACCTGAGCGATGGGAGTTTTCACGCCGTAATAATCCACAGTGATCTTGGAAAGAACTCTGGGATTGGCTCTTCCTGCGCGGATCGTGCCGAACTCCTCCAGCATATTTTTGTAAGACTTATCCATTTTTTCTGCGTAGATCTGAATCCTCTCATCCATTCTGAAACCCTCCCTTTTTTGCGTGTTACACAGTCACCTTCGTACCTGTAAAATGTCCGTTGACCGTATCCTCGATACAGTGTGCCCCCTCCAGTCCGAATACCAGCATCGGCATATGATTCTCCATGCACATGATGGACGCCGTCATATCCACGACCTGCAGCCGGCGGTCGATGACCTCCTGAATCGTGATCTCATCAAATTTTTTCGCATCCGGATTGACGGCGGGATCGCTGTCATATACGCCATCGATGGATTTTGCAAGCAGGATCGCGTCCGCTTCGATCTCGATCGCGCGAAGCACCGTCGCGGTATCCGTCGAGAAATACGGATGCCCGGTTCCTCCCGCGAAGAAAACGACCATTCCGTCTTCCAGATCCGCCACTGCCTGCTTTGCATTGAACAGCTGCGTGAACGCGCCGCATGCAAACGGCGTCATGACTTTTGTGCGCAGCCCCACACTCTCAAAAATCTCGGATACATATATGCAGTTCATCACCGTTGCAAGCATTCCGATCTGATCGGCTCTGCAGCGGTTGATATGTTCGCTGGATCTGCCGCGCCAGAAATTGCCGCCGCCGATCACGATTCCGACCTGCAGCCCCTGCTGCGTGATGGAAAGCACCTGCTTTGCCACCTGGGTAACGGTCGCTTCGTCAAAACCGGTCTTTTTCTCACCTGCCAGCGCTTCCCCGCTCAGCTTCAGCAAAACTCTTTTCATTGTGTTTTCTCCTCACTGAAATCAGCTCTATTATATATCATAGTGCCACTGAAAGTCCATGGTAAGAATCCTGTCCGTCACCTTCTCTAGAAGGCTGCGCTGTCGCACTTACGGCTTCACTTTGCTCACGATCATGCGCAGCTTGCCGTTGGGATCGGGCGGAATCGCATCGAGCCATTCAAATTCGAAGGCAAAGGGCTTTTTAAAGATTTTGTTGAGGTTGACCGATACATACTCCTCGATCTGTTCGCGGCTCATCTTTGCCTTCTCGTCCCGTACGATCTGTACATGGATCAGATCATAGGTCTCCTCGATAAAGCGGATCTGTAAAATGTCACTGCAGTGGGCGATCACGGGGGTCACCTCAAAGAAGCTGGTCACCTCGCCGTTCTCATAATAGAAATAATCATTCATACGGCCCTTGATGTCTGTGACATAGCGCAGTCCGTTCTTCGTTTTCGACACCGCACTGTCTCCGATCTGATAATTGATCAGCGGCATATCCTTTTTGTACAGCGGTGTGATGATCAGACGCCCCTCATCCGCGAGATTGCCCTCGTCATCCAGGACATTCACTACAAAAGAATCATAATGAATGATGTAATTCTTCTTCCCCTTTCTGCGCAGCAGACAGGAGCCGGTCTCCGCACTGCCGTAGGCATCCACCAGTCCCGGTCCGAGAATCTCAATAAAGAGCTTGCGGTCATTCTCACTGATCCGCTCACTGATCGGATCGTAGAATTTCGGGTGATAGATCGGTGTCCCGGTACGCTTGCTGTAGAGCACCAGACGCATCAGCTCGGACTTGTTCAGATACAGGAAATCCGGCTTGTAGGCATTGATCTGTTCGATCAGCTCCTCCTCCGGTGCATACTGGTCCAGATACGCTCTTCTCAGGATCCCGAAGCGCTGCAGGATCGTGTCTCTTCCTCCCGCATTTTCATCGTGTGCGTTGACTCTGGTCATGGTCTTTCCGGTAAACGGATTGTATCCGCACACGCGCATCACACGCAGCCAGTTGGACTTCATGTAGGCCTTTTCGCGGGGCGACATCATGATGGAAAGCGGTTTTCCGGTGGAGCCACTGGTCGTATCCACGATCCAGTCCTTATATTCCGGCTTATTCACTTCTCCGGCCATCCATTCCCGCAGTTCATCCTTGGTCAGCACCGGCAGCTTTG
The DNA here is from genome assembly GCA_946624935.1 of uncultured Lachnospiraceae bacterium. Lineage (GTDB taxonomy): Bacteria > Bacillota > Clostridia > Lachnospirales > Lachnospiraceae > Merdiplasma. Next base: position 6,506 of record CAMOSN010000017.1, read on the forward strand.
CAAGGTCATCGCCGGTGCGGATATCCTCCGGCCGCACGCCGGCCCGGTCAAAGCGCTCCCGGTAAAACGGGATCTTATAAGCCCTCTTCATCAGCTTGTGCAGACGCTTTTCCTGCAGCGCAGGACCCTTTGTTACATAGTCCCGCACATTGGTAAGCATCTGAAACTGATCCATGAACAGATACACGTTCATCAGCTTTTTCTGTAGCTTCGCATTCATTGTATCACCATCTCCTCTCCGGGCAGAGCGGCCCGGTTTGTTTTTCCCGCTTTGCAGTGGGGCCTTTTCCTACGCATCGACCTCTACCGTGATCCGGCTGATACACCGCTCCAGCGCCTCCTGCGCCTCGGACAGTGTCTTTCCCTTTGTGATCACATGACCGATCCGGTCCGGTCCCACGCGGAAGGCACGTACCGGTTCCCCCGCCCGGTGATCCAGTACGACCTCTACAAGGTCCGCTTCCTCCGAAGGATTCCTGTCCTCCAGCCTTCCAAGCTTCCCGGTCGCGGGACTTTGCAGGAGCTTGCAGGCACAGGCCGTCTTCGGACCGCCATCCTCCGGGAACCGGGGCCTTTCACCCAGTGCCGCGCGCAAAATCTGCTCATACAGATCCACACCCAGATACACCGAATCCAGCTCGCTCAGCCCCGTAGCGCCTCCCCGTCCGGTCAGCTCCACGATATAGGTCTTCCCATCCTTTAAGATCAGGTCGGCATTGACCGCACAGTAGTCAAGTCCCATCGCACGGATCGCGCCGGTCACCTGCTTTTCCATATCCTCCAGTGCCTCCGCCTCCAGCGGGTAGGGCACGTAATGTCCGGCCGGAACACCGGTGTCTCCATGGAACTGGTAATTGCCATGCGGCAGTACAAACAGGATCTCGCCATCATACACAAACGCCTGGGCGCCGAAATCCTCCCCGGTGATAAATTCCTCCACCAGATAATAGTCCCTGCGGGTCACAGCCCGTACCGCCTCCACCGCCGCCGCAAGCTGCTCCGGCCGGTCGATCCGGGTGATCCCCCGGCTTCCCGAGGAATCCACGGTCTTGACGATCAGCGGAAAGTCCAGCCCACTGCATTGCTCCAGCACCGAAGCGGCGGGCGTATCCAGGGAGAACTTCAAAAACCGGGCTGTACGCACCCCCGCACGTGCAAAGCACTCCTTCATCAGGCTTTTGTCGGTCGAGATTCTGGCGGAAGCAAACGAAAGTCCGCAAAGGTGCAGCTCCTCGCACACCCGGCCGATCGTGATCACCGCCACATCCGTCCCCACCGTGACGATCCCGTCCACCTTTCTTTCACGTGCAGCACGAAGCACCGCTTCCTCGTCGGTCGTATTGATGTACAGCGCCTCGTCGGCAAGTGCGAAGCCCGGATAATCTCCCGGAATGCTCACAACGATCGTATAGATCCCCATCTGCCTGGCCCGGCGGATCAGCGGCACCTGATAGATTCCGGCACCCATGATCATGATCTTCTTCATTCCGGTTCACCCTTCTCTTCCGTGAGCACATACTTCCTTCCGTCTTCGAGAATGTAGGGAATCTTCCCGTTCTCATCGATCCGGCGGACCACATACTGGGGCGTATTGCTGTATCCGAGGAAAATCCTGCCCACGTATTCGCCGATCAGTCCCAGAAACAGCATGTTCACGCCGGAGAAGAAACAGATCGCCGACATCAGAGAAGGCCAGCCGATCGCATACGCCGGATTGAGCAGCTTGCGCACCACCACCAGCAAAGCCATCAGTACGCCGATAAAGGACATCACAAAGCCGCAGCGTGTGGCGATCCGCAGTGGTTCCACGGAAAAGCCCATAATGTTGGACCACAGTCCGAACAGCTTGGAGAAGGTGTAGCCCGATTCGCCCACCTCACGCTCATGATGCTCAATGGGCACGCAGGAAATGTTGCGCGTAATGCGCAGAAACAATCCCTGCAGATGGGTGAACTGGCTTGGATACTGCACCGCATAATCCCGGACAAAGCGGCGGATCGCCCAGAAGCTTGAGGTGCGCAGTCCCTTCGGCTTCTTCAGCAGGATCCGCACCGTAATATAATTCATAAAGGTACCGATATTCCGCCACCAGCTGTGCTTTTTATGGGGATAGTAGCCGTAGACGATATCGTAGCCCTTTTCCAGCTCGGCCAGAATCACCGGCATCTGATCCGGATGGGTCTGCATGTCGTCATCCAGCGCCATGATGATGTCGCCCTTTGCAAAATGCAGGCCTGCCAGGATGGCATTGTGCTGTCCGGCATTCTTGGCCAGCTCGATCACCCGCACATTGGGATACTCCTTCACCAGCTCCCGAAGCACCTCCACGGTTTTGCCCCCGTCGGGGGAACAGTCATCCACCAGAACAAATTCCGGTACGCCGCGGTCCATTTTGCGAAATTCTTCCATAGTCAGTTCCACGACCTTCCGGATGGTCTGATCCGAGCGGTAGCATGGAATCACGATCGAATATAACATGATTTTCTCCTTTGGTCAGTCAATGATGTTCTTCTCCTGACCCTTGCGTCATCATAGCAGAAAAAACGCATTCTGTACAGTATCGTATTAGCGGATCCGGTAAACGCTGCGGTCATCAAGCGTCCCCACGACCTCCGCCCTGACCTTCCGGCCGTATTGTTTACGCAAATAACGAAGCGTCTGATCGATGTCATCGTCGATCAGCAGGACCTTCTCGTTCCCGATCATATCGCGCCAGGGATCGTCCACCTGATATTCCTGCGCAAGCCACATCCGGTCCTCCGGTGCAAGGTCCTCCATCCCCAGAAATGCGGTGTTATAGGCGACCGATGCCACATTCCTCTGCCAGGGATCCGCACAGTTTTCATAGGAAAGCACTCCGCTTTTACGGAAATAAAAATGCTCCGGATCCGAACGGATCTGTGCAAGCAGTCCATAATTGGTATTCCACCGCTGCCGGATAAACGCGCCTTCACTTCGTCGTTCATCCCTCAGAAAATACAGACACAAAATCCCGGCGCATATGACGCACAGCCGCAGTCCCCGGGCATCGATCTGCTCCATTTCGGACCGGCTAAGACTCAGGACGCAAAGCGCTGCCAGAAGAAAGCACATTCCGTTTCCGCCGGAAGCTCCGGCGTGCATCCGGCACCAGGACGCATACCACAGCCCCCCGCACAGCAGCCATTCCGCCATCAGAAGCAGCAGCTGATAAAGCTTCCAGCGTCCGAGGATCACACACAGCAGCACAATGGTTACCGCCCCGGAAAAGCATGCAGATTTTGCAAGCCTTTCTGTCACCGCTTCCGCCCAGGCCTTCACAGAGGACACGCTGAAAACAGGATGCTGCCGCCGTGCGGTGAGCGCCCGCATTGCATCCACGGTCAGTACCTCGTAATCATAATTCCCCGTATCGTGGAAAAACCGCCAGGTATCCCGGGAAATGCCCAGATCCTGATACAGCTCCCTGTTTTCCTCGTACTCCGGCAGGCCGTACGCATGAAGATCCGCCGCCAGCTCTGCCTGATCCCGGAACTCGTACCACTCCTTCGCGGAGCTGTGCGTGTCAAAAATCCTATTCACCAGGGCTGTCAGAACAAGGATCGCAAATGCTGCCACCAAAAAGGCCCCCACTGCTCTGAAACGCCCTCCCGCAGCAGCGGACTTCACACTGCGGTCCGCCTTTTCGTTCCCGGCCCGGTTTCCGACCAGCAGCTGCACACTGATCGCTGCCGCCATCCCCCAGAAGCAGATTTGAAAAAACCCGGGATGCAGCAGCCTCCCGGCCAGCAGCGCACACCCTGCCGCTGCCAGCGCCGGAAACCGTGTTCTCCAGCTGCAGCTGATATGATAAAGAAGCATCATCCCGGCAGTGGTCAGCGCACAGGCTGCCGTAACACTGCTCAGCCTTCCCATCAGGCCGATCGCAAAATATCCCGAAAGCACGATCTGCACCAGAAGCGCCGAAGCATGCTTTGTCTGCGCGCACAGAATATAGCACACGACGGCCAGTGCCGCCGCGCCGCCGCCAAACAGCATCAGCGTATACCACGGGACCGCACCTGTCAGAGAATAGCACAGGCGCATCACTCTTCCGAGCAGACGGCTCTGCCCTGACAGTGCTGCCTCACGGCTGCCAAGGATCCCACTTGCCATTGCATAATATCTGCCCTCCTGTGCGTCCGCAAACGTCTGCATCAGAAAGATCCGTGCTGCCACAGCGGCAGCGATACTGATGCCAATGGAACAGACGACAGGTCTTATGCCCTCTTTCTTTCCGATCATATTCCTTCACCCTCCGCAGCCCGGCACATTCCAGTCCGATTACAGCGTTCCATCCGGACCGTCCGGCCCCGAAGCATCTCTCACGGAGGATGCTCCGTCATCTTCGCCGTGCTTCTCCGTGACGATTTGATAGACACGCATTGCGCCGTATCTGCGGATCTCCACCGCTTCCGCCTCCGGCGCATAATACGCCCGAAGGTAACGCAGTGTTTCATCCACGTGATTGTCCACCAGCAGGACCCGATCGTTGTCGATCATATCCCGGTAGGGGTTGGTTACGCCATACCGTTCCAGAACATCCAGCTGCGCCGGAGCCGAGCAGATCCAGCCACCCAGCAGCCCCTGATTATCGCATAATCCGAAGTCCGGTGCATCGAAGGGGCCGAAGCAGTCGTCCATCACCAGAAGCCCGGCCTTCCGCAGATACAGATGCTCCTTATCCTCGCTCAGCTCCCGCAGAATCCTCTGCTGCCTTTCGCGGACCCTCAGGATCCCCTCTCTGGAGAAGGCGGTTGCATCCAGCCAGTAGCTGCTGTAAAACCCGAACGAGAGCGCCGCGAGCAGAAGGACAATCCTTTGTCTGCTTTCTTCGAATGGAACATCTTTCTGCCCTGTGATGACCCACACCGTAAACAGGATCATTGCAAACCAGTAGCCCACCGCGATCCGGTCCATGGTATACCGGCCCTTGTAAAACAGATAAAAATACAAAAGGCCAAACACAGCGATCTGCCAGACAAAGGCTGTAAATACCGCCCACATCCTGCCCGGGTCCCTCTTCCGGCTGGCAAACACGGAAAACAGCATCACGGCCACCAGCATCAGAAAGCATCTGCACATGCGGTTATTCACGTAGAAGCGAGGCATCTCGGAAAAATAATCCTTTATAAGCTCCCGGTCCAGGCTCCTTGTCGGCTTCAACGCGACCAGCGCCCGCATGGTTTCCACATCCAGCTTATCCGGATCGAACTGATTCCAGCCGGTATAAAGGTCAAATGCATCTTCATTGATTCCAAGTGCCTCATAGGCACTCCGGTTCTCCTCATAATCCGGAAAACCGTAATCCTGCAGCTGTGCACGCAGATCATTGTATTCCCGGTAATAGCTCCATCGCGGATCGCTTTCATACAGTCGCTGGTCCGCCGTCCTGAGACAAAACGCCGCAGCAAGCAACAGTGCAAACGGAAGTGCCATGCCAATAAAACGCACAAGTCCTGCGCGGACTCCTTCTCCGGTAAAATGTCCCGTCATCAAAAGCAGCAGCGCGATTCCAGTCATCACGGCTCCGGCGGATAAAAATTCGTCAAACCGATACATTGCCCCGCACAGGGCCAGGAGAGCTCCGCACAGGATCTCGACCCTCGCCCAGGTACCGGCCCGGTCTGAGCGGCCCGCGAAGCTGCCTGCCGCAGCGTCGCCAGCCACGCCGCAGCGCTGTCTGCATTCTACCCCGTGCAGCATCAGAAACAGCCCGCTGCAGGTAAGGATGCCGGCAGCCTTCGTATACTGCATCATCCCATAGCACTGAGGCGCAAAAAAAGAAACAAGGATCAGCCACAGTCCGATCCCGGCGTTACTTCCCGCCCTTCGGATCAGAACATAGCACACTGCGGCAAAGGAAAGCATCAGAAACCCATACTGACACACACTGTACCAGGAGATCCGGGCAGTGATCCGATACAGGCTCCGGTACAAAAGGCCGAGCACGAAATTCTGAATGACATGAATGTCAAAGGTCCCCCGACTGCCATTCACAATTCCCATGATGGCCATGTCGTCATTGGTTTCAAAAACGGGCACCATCAAAAAACGGAAGAACAGCATCACGGCAGCACTTCCTGCCAGGGAAAGCGCCAGAGTCTTTTTTCTGTTTAAAAGCTGCACGGTCTCCAGGACTCCTTTCTGTGCTGCATTCACGAAAAATGGCTGCAGCATCAACCCGTATGACCGGGTAAAATGCAGCAGCCGTATCAGGATGCGCTGCCGGGTTCGTATCAGGCAACCAGTACTCTGGTTCCGATCGGCATATTATCATATACAAACTTGGCGTACACGTCAAAGAGCCTGCAGCATCCTGCGGAAAGCGGATAGCCGATCACCCCCGGGTCGATATAGGCGCCGTTCGCAAACCGCCTTGGTCCGTGGATCGCGTTGCCTTCCCCGGTCAGATGAGAGGCCCACATACCGAAGGCTCCGCCCCCGCCCGGAAAATAGTACCGGACACTCTTCTTGACGATCTCCAGGCGTCCCCTGGGAGTCTGCGTCATCCCGTATTTTCCCGTGGAGGTTTCCCAGGTGGCGTACCATTCCCAGTCAGAGCTTGCATTCTTGCGCTTAAAAGCATAAATGTACTGTGTGTAATAATTGACCCACAGCATCCAGTTTGTTTTGCTGGTCTGCGGATAGGTTTTGTTCACATAATACTCCGCAACAAGGCTCGAATAGGGCTTTGAATGATTCCAGTTCAGATCCTCCAGAGGCACACAGGCATCCTGCACACCCTCCACCATCACACCGTCTCTTGTGACAAAATACTCAACAATGTGATCATTGTGGGCATCCCCGTAGTTATAGTTTTTCCACACTGCGCCGAGCGTCGATCCGGCCGTAAGCGTCACCGTACCCGACCCGTCCAGCTTGCGCACCGTCACGGTCCGGGTCATCTGCACTTCATAAACATCGCGGGTCACGAGCCGTTCGACCTGGGTTTTGAGCGACTCGACCTTCACATTTACGATCGCACCATATCCGGTCGTGGTGATCCCTTTCTTCGTACGCAGAGGACGGACCCGGAATTTATAGGTGCTGCCGGTTTCCAGGTCACCGATCGTGGCTGTGAGCTTGCTGGTGGTGAGAACCTTTTTCCATTTTCCGTTGATCTTCTGCTGCACCAGGTATTCCGTCGCCTTGTCCGATTTATTCCACACCAGGACGGCTGTTTTGCTTCTGGACATTCCAAGCAGATTCTCAAGATTGGCCGGCTTGTCCGGCTTCAGGGTAACCTTTACCACTCTCGACCGTTTGGAAAGCAGGATCTTCCCGTTCTTCCTGCGGTAGGCCTGGACATAAAAGGAATAAGTCCTTCCGGTCACCATTTTCTTCTTTTCAAATGTGGTAATGTTCACATTTTTTACCCGGGCGATCTTTTTATATTCCCCTCCGGAGACCCATTTTTTCATATAAATCATGTACCCGTTGGCATTCGTTGATGCCTTCCAGGTAAGGGTAACCGTTTTCTCCGTCGTCTCAGCCTTCAGACTTTTCGGCTTTGAGGGTGTTTTCGCGGCAAAAGCGGAAACGGAAAATGCTGCCGTCATAAAGAGCGCAAGAATCAATCCTGTCAGAAAATGATTTTGTCGGCTCGAATGTTTCATAATGCGATGATCTCCTTTTTAAAACTGTTTCGACGTTTCCGTCGTTTCCTGCACTGCTCCTATATGCACCCGGACATCCGAGATTTCCGTGATGTTGGTATAACCGAGCGTACAAAGCTTCCGTGCAGCCATTTCACTTTGCTTCGGATCCCGGCCGTATACATAAATCTGCTGATTTTTATCGGGAAGCACCACACTCACCCGACTGCCCAGCTCCTCATAGGGCAAATTGACTGCTCCGTCGAGGTGCTCTTCCGAAAACGCATCCTCTGATCCGATATCCACCAGGATAAAGTCCGTTTCGTAATCCATGAAGGTCATTGCCTGTTCCAGCGTGACCTGCTCATAAGGTTTTCCCGGGGAAGGCCGGAAATTCTTCCAGATGATTACAGCGGAGATCACTCCAACGGCAAGCATACACCCAAGAACGATCCCCTGTGCTTTTTGTGAATTTTTCATGCCATCTTTCTTTTTCCAGAACTCCTGACATCTCTCTTTTCCAGAACTCCTGACGGAGCGGTTTTCTTCAGTGAATGCTATTATAGCTCAATCCCGGAAAATATACAAGATTTTGTACCTTTTTTGGACTCTTGACATCAAATACTCGAAATCTTATAATATACGCATGTATTTTCCCCTGGTCTGCAGGGCTTTAAAGCCCCCCTGAATTCAGGGTCGAAAGGAGTACAATATGAAATCCAATGAGTCTGCCGAAAACTATCTGGAGACCATCCTTATACTCAGTCAGAAAAAGCCTGTCGTCCGCTCCGTCGATATCGCGGATGAAATGGGTTTCAAAAAATCCAGCGTAAGCGTTGCAATGAAAAACCTGCGCGAGAAGAATATGATTACGGTCCGTCCGGAGGGTTACATTTACCTGACCGAAGCCGGCAAAGCCGTAGCCGATATGATCTATGAACGTCACCAGTTCCTCTCCTCCTGGCTGATGCGACTCGGGGTCGATGAAAAAACAGCCACCGACGATGCCTGCCGTATGGAGCATGTGATCAGTCCGGAGAGCTTTGCTGCGATCAAGCAGTTTGTTCAGGATTCTGATTCCTGAATCCAGGGCCTGTCGAATACGCTCATATAATCCCGGGAATTCATTCCCCCTGACACGCAGCAGAAAAGACTGTGGTTCCGGTATCAGGCCGGCTCCACAGTCCTTTTTGTTTCCGCCGCACGCTTGCAGGCATCCTTATGCACTCATGCATTCTCAGATGTAGTACATCCCTTCCTCATACAGCGCATTCTTCGTATAGTGCTCCTCAAGATCCCCCAAAGTAATACTGGTAAAAACTTCATCCAGCTGCCGGTTCACCCTGTCCACGATCAGGCTCTGTAACGTGCCTGTGATCCCATGCAGTTCACAGTCCGGCGTTTCCGTCTCATCCTCAACATGATAGGCCCCGTCCAGTGCAAGCACAATTTCCGCCACTGTAATTTCGTCGGCCGGACGCTTCAGGAGATAGCCCCCCTGGGGGCCTTTGATGCTCTTCACAATATCTGCCCGCCGCAGAGCGGCGAACACCTGCTCAAGGTATTGTGTCGAGATCCCGTTGCGCTGGGCGATCACATTCAGTGCCATGTGCTCGGATTTGGAGCTGACCGAAAGGTCCACAAGTGCGCGAAGTCCATACCTGCTTTTTTTTGAAAGAATCATGCTGCCCCCTTAGTCTATGAATAATGCTGTGGAGTAATAGCGGTCACCGGAATCGGGAAGAAGTGCAACAATGGTTTTCCCCTTGTTCTCCGGACGTTTTGCGAGTGTGACCGCTGCATGAAACGCTGCGCCGGAGGAGATCCCCACCAGGATTCCTTCTGCCTTCGCGATTTTTTTCGCGGTTTCAAAGGATGCCTCATTCGAGACGGGTATTATCTCATCGTAGATCGTTGTGTCAAGGACCTTCGGCACGAATCCGGCACCGATCCCCTGGATCTTGTGCGGTCCGCCTTTTCCTTCGGAAAGCACCGGAGATCCTTCCGGTTCTACTGCCACGATCCGGACCCCGGGATTTTTCGATTTCAGATATCGTCCTGTTCCGGTGAGCGTACCGCCGGTGCCGACCCCGGCCACAAAAATATCTACCTTTCCATCCGTATCATCCCAGATCTCGGGACCGGTCGTTTTCTCATGAATCGCAGGATTGGCCGGATTGTCAAACTGCCCCGGGATAAAGCTTCCATCGATCGTCGCGGCCAGCTCCTCGGCCTTTGCGATCGCACCCTTCATTCCCTTTGCCCCTTCCGTCAGAACGATCTCCGCTCCATAGGCCTTCAAAATATTCCGGCGTTCCACGCTCATGGTCTCCGGCATGGTCAGAATCACGCGGTACCCTTTGACTGCGGCAATGGAGGCCAGTCCGATGCCGGTATTCCCGGAGGTAGGCTCAATGATGACGCTTCCCTCCTTCAGAAAACCTTTTTCCTCTGCATCCTCGATCATCGCTTTTGCGATCCGGTCCTTCACGCTCCCTGCCGGATTAAAATACTCCAGCTTCATCAGAACCGTCGCTTCCAGTGCAAGCTCCCGCTCCATATTCACCGCCTCTACCAGCGGTGTGTTCCCGATCAGTCCCAACGTTCCCTTATATACCTTTGCCATATCTTTACCTCTCCCTTCTTCTCCTGTCAGTGAACTATGACATAGTATATTCCTATATTTCATATTTGTCAAGTAGGTTATTTTGTTCGTCGTAACTGTGCCGCGCAGGCGGTCCTGACGTCCTGACCAGAGCGCATTTACAGAGAAGACGTTTTGCAAATAGAAAAGGAGCCTGCCGACGCGACAGTCTCCTTCCTACCCGATGATCTGGCTGACTCTTGCTTCACGGTCAGAATCTGGCGGAGCTGTGATCCTCCAGAAACTGTCCCATTTTTTCACTCTTCCCAAAGTAATGAACCGTAAGGTCCCTGCCGAGATCCAGTCCCATCACACCCACGATGGATTTCGCGTCTATGATGATCCTGTCATAACCGATGTTTACATCAAAATCGCATGCATCTGCAAGTTTGACAAACTCGTGTACGTCTCTGGCACTTGCAAGTCTGATTTTTCTGCGTACTTCGTTGGTTTCGTACATTCGCTGTCCTCCTGTATCTGCATCCCCTGCTGCATCGAAAAACCCTCCCGGCAAAACTCACGCCACTTCACCAGCAAAGAACAGATTGACCATTCTTTATTGTAACATTATACCAAAAAACCTTCCCCAATTTATGAACATTTCGTAAACTTATTGTGATTTTATGTGAAAAGCGCATTCAGGCTGTGGATGATCTCCCCGGTCAGCTGGCTGGCCTGACTTTCACGAATGCATTTTCTTGCCAGCGGCACGTTGTTTGTGATGATATTATCGACTCCGTAATCGATCATCCGATTGATGTTCTTCCTGGAGTCCACCGTCCACGCATATACTTCGATTCCGCGGTTGTGCAAATTCCGTACAAGGCTGCGGCTGATGCTGACCGACTGCACGCTGAACGCATCCGCGGCGCTCATACGGTTGACCGCCCCGTAGGCCAGGGAGCTTACATACACCGTCCGGATGATTTCAGAATACTCCCGCACCTTTTCCACGGTCGCATAGGACTGCGAGGTTACGACACAGTTCTCTTCATACGCATATTCCTGTACCAGCGCGACAACACTTTCCACCAGATTCTTTTCATGGCCGGTCGGCTTCAGCTCGATGTTTAAACTGACCCCGTTTTCCGAAGCAAACTCCAGTACCTGTGAAAGGAGCGGAATCTTCTCTCCTGCATATTCCGGACTGAAAAAGCTTCCTGCATCCAGGCGGCTGATCTCATCCCAGGTAAGCTCCCATACATTCGCATCCACTCCCGTCGTCCGCCGGAAATTGGAATCATGCATGACAAAAATCTGTCCGTCCGCACTTTCGTGCACATCCAGCTCGATCCAGTCGGCCCCCTGCTCCAGGGCCTCCGTAAAGGCAGCCATCGTATTCTCCGGCCGCTGCATCGAAGCTCCGCGGTGCGCAGTGATCTGCATGGTCTCGATCCCGGCGATTCGAAGACGGTACCGGCCTCTCGCCGACCCATACAGATAAAATGCGAGGATCACGGCGCTGCCCAGCAGCAGCACGACGCTCCACGAAAACCGCCGCTTCTTATCCGTACGCTCCGGTCTTTTCCTGAAGCGGCTGCGCTGCTCCTCAAAATGCTTCAGCATCTCTTCGGCGCCGGCTTTCGCTCCTTCCTCGTCCTGCTTCGAACAGCTGCAATAGTAGCTGCAGCAGATCCGGGTGAACAGCACCGGCGCAATCGCCGTATCATAGACCGTAAACAGGACCTTCTGAATCACAACGACCACAGAAGTAATGTGTTCTCCCGAAAGATGCAGGATGTTCCCGCCGAGGGTGACGATCATCGTCATAAGCACCAGCACAGTCGCATACAAAACGAGCAGCTGCACCTGGATCCCGAGAAACTGCACGGTAGCACCCAAAGCATGCCTGGCAGTCATTCTCCAGCTGAGTGCAGCTGCTCCCGCGGCATCGGTCCGGCCGCTCATCCATATCGGAAACAGATACCGAAGCCGGACGAACAGCCAGAATAAAAGCAGAACTGCGAGGGCCATCACCGCAAACAGCCACGGCCTGCGGTACCGGATCCCGTTCCAGAAGGATGTCGGCAGAAAATTCCACAGAAACCGGATCGCGTTTGCCAGATGCGTCAGCAAAGCGGCGGGAATAAACAGCACCAGCAGAAGCAGGTTCTTCGGGTGAAAGATCCGAAAGGTACTGTATGCCGCCATACTTATGGTGTCGTCCACGCTGCAGCGTACACCGCTGCAGGAGCAGCCGGCCAGATATGCAATTCCGAAGATCCCGCCCAGCGGGATCAGGGTCCATAAAACCAGCGCAGGCACAAACAGAAGCAGTGCCCACGGATTGTAAAAAAACTTTCCGGCGTTTTCCGCAGTGAGATAACCGAAGCCCGTGATCCGCATGACCCAGGAAATCACTACACGCACCATGGGATACAGCCCTGCCAGAAGCATCGCCGCGTAGATCACCTCAAACGCATAAAATATCCGCAGGTTCGGTCCGTAACATTTTCGGATCCAGCCGGCTGGCTTCTTTCGGTTTTTCTCTAACATTTTTTCAGCCACACAAACCCATACGCCGGAACATCCACGCCCTGCGCCTTCATGATCTCACCTGAAATCAGATCCTGATAGTCCCCGTCCGTTTCATTGATCCAGGCCGTGTGGTCACGCTCACTGAAATTGAACAGTCCGATGATCTTATCACCGTCAAAATATCGTCCGATCGCCAGTACTTCTTTCTCCCAGGTGTCCAGTGTCCAGGTGTCGGCATCCTCCACGAAGGCTTTTTCATTGCTCCGAATTCTTTCCAGAACGCCAAGTGCATCGAACACCTTCTGCTGGTAGCTTCCCGCATCGTGGATCTTTTTGGCGGCTTCCCAGTCAAATGCTCCGCGGTGTATGTACCGGGAATCATCCGCCTTCTCCGGATCCTCCTTATAGGAATAGTCATTCAGCTGTGCCACTTCGTCACCACTGTAGAGCACCGGAATTCCCGACTGCATGAACATATAAGCGTGCAGCATGACATCCAGGCGCACAGCACTCTCCAGCATCGGACCATTCTTCTCCTCCACGGCGCGCTCAATTCCGCACATAGATGCCGTTGTTCCGCAAAAGCGGGCATCTCCGGTCACAAAGTCCTCGTTGTACAGCTCGCCGCGGCTGTTACTGCTGCCGGCAAAGCCCCGGAAGTAATCATTCAGATATTTTTTATGCGCCACCTCATCGATTCCTTCATTGCGCAGGCTCCGGTAATCCAGCCCCCAGCCAATGTCATCATGACAGCGCAGATAGTTCAGAAATACATAATCCTTCGGCAGCGCCCCGACAATATCCAGCTGTGAGCGCAGCAGCGTGGTGTCACGGGTTGCGACGGTATGCCAGGTAGTGGCCATCGTTGTCACATTATAAAGCATATGACATTCCGGCTTCTCCACCGTGCCGAAATAGGGAACCACCTTCTCCGGCTCCATCACCACTTCGCCCAGCAGCAGCACGCCCGGACAGACAACCTCACTGATCATCCGCATCAGGCGGACGATGGTGTGCACCCTGGGAAGATTTCTGCACGAGGTCCCGATTTCCTTCCAGATGTAAGGAACCGCATCAATACGGAAAACATCGATCCCGCAGTTCGCCAGGAACAGGAAATTGTACATCATTTCATTGAACACGCGGGGATTGCGGTAGTTCAGATCCCACTGGTACGGGTAAAAGGTCGTCATCACATAATGCCCGATATCCGGCAGCCACGTGAAATTGCCCGGAGCCGTCGTCGGGAAAACCTGCGGAACCGTTTCCTCATAGCGGGATGGAATCTCATCATTGCTGTAGAAGAAATACCGGCTCATGTATTCTCCCTCGCCGGCACGGGCACGCTTCGCCCACTCATGATCCTCCGACGTGTGGTTCATCACAAAATCCATGCACACATTAATCTTCTTTTTGTGACAATCCTGTGTAAGCGCGCACAGATCTTCGATACTGCCAAGCTCCGGCTGTACCTTTCTGAAATCCGAAACCGCGTAACCGCCGTCGGATCTTCCCCTGGGTGTTTCCAGAAACGGCATGAGATGAATATAATTCACATTGCAGTCCCGCAGATAATCCAGTTTCTGCCGCACGCCCTCCATATTCCCGGCAAAATTGTCGATATAGAACATCATTCCAAGCATATCGTTTCCGCGATACCACTCCGGATCCAGTTCCCGTTTTTCATCCCGATTTTTCAGATCCGCCTTTCGCTGTTCGAAGAAAAGTTTCATCCGTTCGCACAGCTCCGCATACATGGATCCGTTATCATAAAGCTCCATATAAAGCCAGCGCATTTCATCATCATGCTGCTGCATACGTCTGACAAATACCTCAATGTCCGTCTGTTTTCTGGCCATGTTTCTACCCTCCGGTTCTCGAGCCGTTCCTGCCAATCGTTCTTTATTCATCCCTCATAAACACATCTTCCCCGGCAGATCGTATAATGGATCTTTCCCGGAAGCTTCCATCCCAGGAACGGGCTGTTGGCACTTTTCGACGCAAAATGATCCACTGTCCATTCTTCCCGTTCCGAAAAAATCACCAGATCCGCATCGGCGCCCGGCGAAAGACCTTCCTGCGGCATTGCATAAACTGCCGCTGGCGCCGCACTCATCCGTGTCAGCAGTTCCATCATCGTCAGATGACCCGGCTGCACGAGGCTTCTGATCCCCAGTCCAAGAGAGGTTTCCAGTCCAATGATCCCGCTGGGTGCCAGATGAAGAGGCTTCGCCTTCTCTTCCCTGGTATGCGGCGCATGATCCGTCACGATCATATCGATGGTACCGTCCGCAAGACCGCGGATGATTTCCTGTCGGTCCATCTCCGTTCGCAGCGGTGGGTTCATACGGGCGTTCGTCCCCCAGCGCAGTACTGCCTCCTGGGTCAGCGTAAAATGATGCGGGGTGGCCTCCGCATGAATATCGGCGCCCCATTTTTTTGCCTGCCGTACGATTTCGACCGATCTGCCCGAGCTGATGTGCTGAATATTGATGCAGGCGCCGGTGTACAGTGCCAGCACGGCATCCCTGGCAACGAGGATTTCCTCCGCCTCCGGCGCAGCACCGCCATATCCCAGCAGTGCGGCCGCCTCCCCGGGATGCACTCCCGCTTCCTTCATCAGAAGAGGATGCTCTTCATGAAGGCTGACCGGCAGCTTCAGCGCCTTTGCACGCTGCATCGCTTCAAGAAGCAGCTTTTCATCCGTGATCGGGATCCCGTCATCCGTAAAGCATGCCGCTCCGCTGTTCGCCATTGCCTCCATATCCACCAGGCACTGACCCTTCAGAGCGACGGTCACGGCACTTGCCTGCCGCACCCGTATGTCTGAGTGCTGCGCTCTGTTCAGAATTTCCTCCAGAATACCAGGCTGATCCACGACCGGTTTCGTGTTCGCCATGCATACGACCGTTGTAACACCGCCTCTCGCCGCTGCAGCGCATCCGGTGTCCAGGTCCTCCTTCTGCAGGTAGCCCGGATCACGGAAATGCACGTGCACATCCACAAGGCCCGGCGCGACAATACATCCGCCCGCGTCCAGTACACGGTCCGGCGTCCTCTCCCACAGGGCATTTCGCAGATCCCCCTGCGCGTCTTCCTGTTTTTCCGGGGACTCCCGGTTATCCCTCCAGCGCACATCCGCGATCCGGTCATCCTGAAGCAATAGTTCCCCCGGTCCCGATCTTCCGGAAACCGGATCCATGAGCATTCCATTTCGAATTGCGGTAATCATGCCCGACATCCCCCTGTCCGCGAAGCGTTCTGCGTCCGCCGCTGCGAACGCGTCATCCGCAAAAAGCGTTTCTCTTCTGCCCGATCGCCCTCTGAAAAAATGCTCCTGCGTACCCTGCATCGCTCATAAAAGTGTATCTTCAGTATACTATAAAAAAAGCGGCAGCATCAACCGGAAAATCCGTTCCGCCAGGAAGGACTGCACCGGCAGGAAACCCCGGCCCATCCCGAAAAAGCTGCGCAGAATCAGGCCGGGGACGGTGCTCCGCACTGCAGCGGATCCCGTCCCCGGCTGTTTTGTTTAGAAATATTTTATGGATTGCCTGCCCCGACAGGGGACAGCGGAACCTATTTGTAGATAATGATCGCCATGCCTTCTTCTATATTGTGATAGATCACTTCCGCAGCTGCCGGAGGAATATTCACACATCCGTGGGACCCGCTGGTCACATAAATATTTCCGCCAAACGCACTGCGCCAGTTGGCATCATGCAGACCCTGACCGTCATAGAAGGGCATCCAGTAATTCACTTTTGTCTCATACCCGTTAGCTGCATCCTGTCCGCGCAGAATGGAGGGACTCTCTTTGTACGCCAGCGGGAATGCACCGGTTTTTGTCTCGGAGTTTCTCGCCACACAGCCCGTCACTACATCCGTATCGATCACCAGACCGCCGTCTCGGTAAAACCACAGATGCTGCATGGAGATATTCACCTCCACGTAGTTGCCGGCCAGATCGTCCATCCCGTCTCTCCGGTAGAACACCGGATTGCCGTAATCGGAAGCTGTGGTATAATACACCGGCTCGCGCTCCACATCCGTGTTCGACTCAATGTCCAGGAGCAGCTGGGAGAATTCCCCGTCCTGATAGATCATGTAGCCGTAATCATTTTCAGAGGAGGGGATCACGATATCGGTCCCGATGGAGGTATGGAAGTTCCGGTCATAATGAAGCGTGTTATACTTCATGGCAAGGCGCTCGACATATTCATAGGCCAGCTCCTCGTTAATGCTTCCCACACCATCCTCGATGACGATCCAGTCCTTGATGGTATCCCAGTCGATCTTTTCCTTATAGCTGCCGAACACATATGTCACACTGGCCTTGACATACCGGTTGTAGATATTGATGATATTGTTCAGCTCAATATCATCGTGCGTCACCTGGGGGAGAATATAGAAGCTCTCGGGAATATCGATCGTCACAAGAACCTTCGCAATATCCTCCTTTACGAAAGCATCCAGCTCCTGAGCCACCAGCTCCCGCAGTTTTTCGTCCGGGATCTCATTGCCGTACACCTCCTGCGTGATTGCATACTCCTTCTCTTTTTCATGGAACACCATTTCCGAATCCACGCTCGGAAAGCGCTCTTCCTTCAGCGCCTGTGCATTGACCGCGCCGTTGAAGGTCTCCTGATCGAAAAGATATGGAATGCTGATTTTAAACGCATTCCCATTCATCAGACTGCTGATCAGCACAAAGAAGTCACTCTTCTGGCGCTGCAGTGCATCCTGCAGAGATGAAAGCAGAGAAGCTTCATCCACCTCATATCCGAAATGGGAAAGATCGCCGGTGATGCTCTCCTCACCCTTTTCATTGATCACAACAGTCCGGGTACGGCAGGTCCGCATGATGTCCTCAAGCACCTGCTCCGGCGTTTCATCCGAAACATCCCGCCCGTTGATCAGAGTTCTTCCATAATAGGTTGTACGATTATACTGTCCCTTCAGATAGGCTCCTCCGCCGATCAGCACCCCTGCCAGAACAACGGCCAGGATGGCGACGGTGATCCCAAGAAATTTTGTTGATTTCACGCTGTTTATGCCCCGTTTCCCCTCAAACCGGTTTTTATTATCGAATGCCGTCTGCCTGTAAAACGGCTGTTTTTTATCATATCACAACCGCCTTGCGAACACATTGCGATTTTCTTAATCCTTGCTGCTCCATCCACGGTTCTATAAAGCAGCCCTGATCGCTCCAAACAGCTCATCGAAGGTCTCGTAAGCGGGTATCTGCGGATAATCTGCGCGAATCTGATCCGTGGTCCGGAACAGAAAGCCAGCCTTCCCGGCCCTGATCATTTCCAGGTCATTAAAGCTGTCCCCGGCCGCGATCGTCTCGAAGCCGACAGACTGAAGCGCCTTCACTGTGGATAGCTTGGAATGTGCAATGCGCATCCGATAGCCGGTGATCTCCCCATCATCCGCCACCTCCAGCGTGTTGCAGAAAAGCGTCGGCCATCCCAGCTTCTTCATCAGCGGCATGGCAAACTGCTCAAAGGTATCGCTGAGGATGATCACCTGGGTGATGGAGCGCAGCTCATCCAGAAACTCCTTCGCGCCCGGAAGCGGATCGATCCCGGCGATCACCTCCTGGATCTGGCGCAGCCCGAGATGGTGTTCCTTCAGGATTGCCAGCCTGTATTTCATGAGCTTATCATAATCCGGTTCATCACGTGTGGTACGGGAAAGCTCGGGAATCCCGGTCGCCTGAGAAAACGCGATCCAGATCTCCGGTACAAGAACTCCCTCCATATCAAGACACACTACATTCATTCCAAACTCCTCCTGTTGACAGTCCTCTCTTCACAATTACAGCGATGTGATCAGCCCTGGTTCATCTTCTTTGCTTCATCCGCAGCCTGCTGCCCTGCAACCAGTCCTTCGCCGACCGCCTTGGATACCTGCAGCGGTCTTCCGGTGCAGTCACCGGCGGCATACAGCCCGGGCAGATTCGTACGCATCATACGGTCCACACGAATGTATCCATCCTCAAGCGCAAGCTCCGGGAAAAGAGACGACGGTGCAAGAGACGGGCGAAGTACAAACACACAGGCCACCTCGGCCTCCTCGCCGTCCACGATCACGGAAGAAACCTTCCCTTCACCGCAGATCTGTACTTTTTTAGGCTTCTCAAAATAGCGGACGCTGCAGCCGATTCCCTCCAGATACTCCGCTTCTTCCTTGTCCGAGGGTCCAAATCCGATCACCGCAACATCCTTCCCGCGATAGAGCATTCCGTCACAGGTGGCACAGTAGCTGACGCCCATTCCAATGTGCTCTGTTTCTCCGGGATAAGGCTTGCCGCGCATGATTCCACCGGTGAACACTACGCATCTGCTCTCGAGCACCTGTGATCCCGCGCTGACCATCCACCCGCTGTCGGAATGATAGGTGGAAAGGACCCGCTCCTGCAGAAATTCCGCTCCCGACTGCTTTGCATGATCCAGGAATGTATCCAGCATCTGCTTCCCCGTCAGGCCCGGGAGCCCCAGATAATTGTCCACCCGCTCCGCTTTCAGCAGCGGATTATTTTCAAGCGCTGTGCCGACGCACAGAACGCTGCCGCCCCTCTGACGAACATTAATTGCTGCAGATAAACCTGCAGGGCCAGTACCGATTACAATAACATCATACATCGCAAAACCTCTACTCTTTCAAATACAATATAAACCACTTTGTTTTTTGCGCTTTGTACATCGGAGCAATCATTCTAACATATGCAGTCGCCTTTTGCAATCCGGCATCCGCACGAACAAAGCCCGTCCGTCATATTTCTTTATTTACATAAATAATATCGGCCTGCTGCATTTTTATTATACATGACCGGCTCCGGATGCGTCTATGGATGATACTTGACATTTTCAGGAAAATCAGGGACAATTATAGCATCCGCGTAAGTACGGAGCAAACTCGGAAAGGAGGTCATCTTATGTATTCACGGTCTGTCACTTTGGACAGCTCCTCACGGATCTACCAGGTTCCGGAGTTTGTCCAGCTTGCATGTACGTTCAGCAGCACACTGACGATACGAAACAATCACGGTACATTCGACACAAAGAGTATAATGGGTATGATGTCTTTTAATCCCAGGGACGGTGTGCTGACGATCACAGGCGAAGGCAGCGACGAGCAGACTGCCGTTGAAGCACTTGCAGCGTTCCTTTCCGGCAAAGCATAAACAATGGAGGTAAAAAAATGAAATACGAATGCGAACTTTGCGGCTATGTTTATGATCCCGAGGTCGGCGATCCCGATAACGGCATCGAGCCCGGTACTGCTTTTGAAGATCTTCCCGAAGATTGGGTATGTCCCCTCTGTGCCGCGGGCAAGGACGAGTTCTCTCCGGTTGAGTAAGGGAGCGGCGAAGCCATCCGCCTGAATATGGGAAAGTCAATTATTCCACGGCTGGATATAGGAAAGTCATTTTTCTCACGGCTGGATATGAGAACGTAAAAAACCCTGTCATGGAGCATGTTCCACATGCCGCCTGACAGGGTTCTTTCTTTACATTGCTGTTTGTTTTTCAGGTTTACCTTCTACGTTCTCCCAGAGTTTATACGCCTGCTCTTTTTCAGCCATTCACGAACGGAGTCTCTTCCTGGGCATTCCCCTTCAGGATCTCATCCTCAAAATCGTAGGAGAATTCATTGTTTCCTTCGGTTCGATTATCTGCATCGTTATCGCTGTTATCACTGGCTTTTCCATCTCCATAAATCGTATTATGAAGCTTGATGATCGTCTCCTCCCAATAGGGAACCAGCATATCCTGACCATTGACATAAATCACGTCATACAGCCCGTCGTAAGGAATTCGATCCATGACGATATCGTATTCCATGATCTCCGGTGCCCTGGAAACAAGCTCCCAGATATCACTGGTCTTCAGGTTATGAGTGACCAGCGGAAGCACCTTGGTGATGAAGCCGGTCAGATCCGCTACACTCATCTCCTTCACACGCTCCAGAATACGGGTCAGAACATAGCGCTGCCGTTCGGTACGTGCATAATCGGAATTGCCGACATAGCGGTTACGCGCATAGGCCACTGCCTGTACACCGTAACAATGGTACTGTCCGCCGCCCGGCAGAAGATACGGTGCAACATCGATGCCAAGCGTGTTGCACATGTCAACCATGTAACCGTTGGCCACAGTGACCTCCGCATCGGTCCACTCCATATCGATTCCGCCCAGTGCGTCGATGATTTCGATCAGATTTTCAAAATCGACCGCAGCATATCTGCTCAGATCAACATTGTACATGTCGGAGATCGTTGCCGTAAGAAGCGGTCCGCCACCGCGCGCATAGGCGTTGTTCAGTTTATTATAGCCGACGCCGGGGATCTCCACATAGGTATCACGCATCAGAGACACGACACTCACGCGCTTGTCATCGAAATTCAGCGACACCAGCATCATCGCATCCGAGTTTCCGTTCCAGGATTTATCACGACGGTCCACACCTACCAGAAGAATATTGTAAACCTCCGTATCCTTCTTGACGACTGCTTCCACCTTATCTTCGGATACCTTCATGGACTGATGGATCTCCTGGAGCTTATCATCCGAGACGACTTCTCCCTGACGCTCCTCCGTAGCTACGGTTTCAACGGCCTCGGAGGGAAGCTCCTCTTCACGCTCCACGACCTGCACTTCCTGATCGCTGACATAATTGGTAAGATTGATCAGATGTGTTCCGTAATGCAGAATCAGGGCTCCGCCTACGACCACCACTGCAAGCACAACGCTCAGGATGATCCCAAACATGCGCATCCAACGCGGTCCCTTACGGTTGCCCCCTCCGAAACCGGATCCATCACGATTGTCATTATATCTGCTGGACATTCTTTTCCTCCCAACTGCAGCAAAAGAAGCGTTACCCCGCCGCTGCAACATTTCAGTAACGATACCTTAATAGATTAACAGAATTCCCGCCGCGAATCAATAGAAGAATCAACAGAAGCGCATTACTGCAGCAGCAGAAAAAACATAACAGGTGGAGCCAAAAGAACATTACCGATGCAGTACAATCAAGGCAAGAAAAAAGAGCCCTCTCGGACTCTTTCATGCGGAAGGTGGGACTTGAACCCACACGACCTAAACGGCCACAGGCACCTGAAGCCTGCGCGTCTGCCAATTCCGCCACTCCCGCAAAAGTGATTGGCTCACTCACAACGAAGATACTACCATATACCTTTTGGATTGTCAAGAAAGAATTTTAACTTTTTCATTCTTTCTCCGGATCCATCCGGCCATCGTATCTTCAAAACTGCATACAGTCAAATATCATTCCGTTTCAAACCGTTCCAAGAAAAAGCTTGCGACCGATTAGTAACAGTCAGCT
>CAMOSN010000018.1 GCA_946624935.1 uncultured Lachnospiraceae bacterium
ATGATCATGAACCGGATCTACTACTACGGAATGACCACCACGTCCGGCGGCAATCTTTCCATCAAGGACGAGAACGGCGACATCTGGATCACTCCGTCCGGAATCGACAAAGGCAACCTGACCAGAGGGGATATGTGCCAGGTGAAACCTGACGGCACCATCCTTGGGCCGCACAAGCCCTCCGTTGAGCTTCCTTTCCACAAGAAGATCTACGAGATCCGTCCGGATCTGAAAGGCATCCTGCATGCGCATCCGCCAACACTGGTTGCTTTCTCACTTGCCCGTAAGATCCCGAACATCGCGCTGATCCCGAATGCCTCCGAGGTGTGCGGCAAGGTAAGCATGGCCAAATATGATGTTCCGGGCAGCACACAGCTGGGCGAGAACATCGCGGAAGAATTTGCCAAGGGTTATAACACCGTGCTGATGGAAAACCATGGCGTCGTATGCGGTGCTAAGGATCTGTTCCGCGCGTTCATGTCCTTCGAAACCCTTGATTTCTGCGGAAGGCTCGAGATCGATGCCAAAAAGATCGGCACTCCGAGGGCGCTTTCTGCGGATGATATCAACATGGACAAGAGCATCGTCTCCCCGAACCTGGACGAATTTATCCAGGGCAGCTACAGCTCCGAGGAACGTGCCTGCAGAAGAGAGCTTTGCGAACTGATCCACCGCTCCTACGACCAGAAGCTGTTCACCAGTACGCAGGGTACCTTCTCCGTGCGGCTCTCCGACGGCTCCTTCCTGATCACACCTTACATGAAGGATCGTAAATATCTCGAGCCCGAGGACATCGTCCACATCAAGCACGGCATGCGTGAGATGGGCAAGGCACCCAGCCGCGCAACGCATCTGCACGAGGAGATCTACAAGGCGCATCCCGAGATCAACGCCATCATCAACGCGCATCCGCCTGCAATCATGTCCTTCGCAGTGACCGACGCGGAATTCGATTCCCGCCTGATCCCGGAGAGCTACATCAGCCTTCGCGACGTGAAGCGTCTGCCCTACATGGCAAGCCGCATCGATATCCCGGGAACCGTTGCAGCATTTTCGGACAAATCTCCGGTGATGATCGTCAACAACCAGTGCGTGATCGTGACCGGCACCTCTCTGCTGAACGCTTATGACCGTCTTGAAGTGCTCGAATACAGCGCAGCGGCCATGATCGCATCCAAGGATATCGGCGAAGTCGTGTTGATCACTCCGGATGAAGTGAAGGCGATTGAGGAAGCATTCCATCTGTCCTGAGGATATAGGGCAGCTGCATTTCATGAAAAGTAAAAACCGCGTGATACGGAGCATTTCCGTATTGCGCGGTTTTTGTATACTTTACAGGCACACGGCAAAAAATCCGGCCCTGAAAGGGCCGGATTTTTCACTCCTTGAGGTACGGGAAGAACACACTGCTCTTTCCACTCTTATCAAACATTTCGTTGTACTGCAGCTCATCATACCGGTCGATCCACTCTTTTTCCTCTCCTGCTGCCTTGTCATAGTGCAGGAATTTTCCGGAGCTGACCGAGTAGAATGCCCGTGCATTCATGGCCGGTATGTGGGTCATAAGGTCCGCCAGGAAACGGTTGTAGGGCGGCAGCTCGATCCCGGCCCGTGAAAGGGCAAGGGTGCTCAGGTAATTGATGCTGGTCAGCTCTACACTGGTCTCCTCGGTGTCGTAATTGGTCCAGATGAAGAACGGTACGGAGAACAGCTGCTGCAGCTGTGTGAGCGTCAGCCCGGAGATTCCTTTTCCATTCAGGGAACGGAAGAATGCGGACTGCAGGCTGGGCAGATGATCGCCGAAGAAGATGATCTCCACAGGCACGTCCTGTGCTTCGAAGTATCCGATCAGGTTCTCCAGCGCCTTATCCGTCTCATGGGTCAGAGACAGATACTGGTTCGCATCTTCATAGAAGCCTGACGGTGTCTGATAGATCACGTCATTCGTAAAGTTGTCGTATTTCTCCTTGTATCCGCCGTGATTCTGCATGGTGATGCTCATGATGAACAGCGGAGTGTCGGGATCCTGCGTCTGCTGCTGCTCGTAGCGCTCGATGATCTTGTCGAAGAGCTCCTGGTCGGTGATGTATTTGCGCAGAATCTTCGTCTCGTCGAAATACCCGTCCTCCAGGAAATACATTTCATCAAATCCAAGCTTCGGGTAAACCGTATTTCGCTTCCAGCCGGTATTCTGATAAGGATGCATCGCAACTGCGGTATAACCCTCATTTTTCAGCGTGGACACCAGGGAAGTCGGTGTTTTTGTGATGTACTGCTCATATACCACGGATCCCTCCGGCAGGAAGGCCATGGAATTGCCGGTGAGATACTCCCACTCGGAGTTCGGCGTCTTCGCTCCGTACACGGAGGCCAGTGCGAGGCCCCGCATAGTATTCTCCGTCAGGGTATCCAGGAACGGGAGCACCTCGATGTTGGTCGTCAGATTGCCGACATTCCGGAAATCGGCAAAGGACTCATCCATGATAGTGATGATCACCGGCTTTCTGCCGTTTAACACGGTCGGGGCTTTGGTTTTCATCAGAAGCGATGTATCGGATGAGACGCCCGTCACGGTATTGGAGGCAACTGCCCCCGTCTGATCCGCTGCATCCGCTGCATCCGCTGCATTCCCGTACTCCGCTTCCAGGGCTTCGATTTCTGAGAGGTCATACCCCTCCGGTGCCTTGACGATTCCGTCACCAACGCCCAGTACAAAATTCAGGACAAAACCGTTTTTATAGGTTCCCTTCTTTTCCCAGGTCTGGGTCACCATACGCGCGGTCCGCCCTCTCAAGTACATCACCATGGCAATGAGCGCGACCGCTGCTGCAGCGCGGATGATCCAGCGCACCAGGCGTTTCGTTTCGATCCTGCTTCGCCGGATCACGGCCATCAGCAGCGCTGACAGAAGTAAAGCGATCGCACCTCTGTCATGCAGCTGAAGACGGTAGGACTTCATCACGCTCAGCCCGGTCCCCACAGAGGAAATATCCGCAAAGGAAACCTCATTCTCACGGAACTCATAAACAAAATAATCGACAAACGCAATAAACAGGCAGAATACGTGGGCGATCCACCAGGCAAATCTGGCCTCTGCGATCACCGCCAGAAGCAGCAGGTAGATGCACAGCACGCACAGCATATTCAGCTTCAGAATATTTTCCTTGGTCTTCCGATACAGCTCAGGTTCCAGGATGATGTGCTGAATGCACAGGGTAGAGAACACCGGACCGGCCCCGAAATACAGGGCAGTCCACATCCACGTGACCCATTTCCAGCGCGGACGGACGTTCAGGGTGATACCATTGATCACAAAATATCCGAGGGGACACAGAAAAAGGTATGCCGGCGGATAATGCGTCAGCAGAAACATCACCAACGCAGCCGCAAAATAAACTCCTGTAAGAATAAGTACCTTTCTGTTACACTGAAACCCAAACTTCATTCCGTCAAAAACCTCTTTTCATCGTGACAAGATCCCCGTCAATTCCCCGGGGATATTTGTGCTGCCGTTTTTTCCCGGCATTGTTTCCTTCAGGTGGCTCGTGACATGCTTACAGGCGCCGGGTCTCGGGCTTCTTCTCCCGCTCCATCAGCTCCCGTACGACCTCGCGCGGTTCCCTTCCTTCCTTTATAATACTGTTGACACCAGCGGAAATCGGCATGCGCACATCATAATCCGCACTCAGCTCCATGGCTGCAGGAAGCGCATTGATTCCTTCCACAACCATACCGACCTGCCTGACCGCCTCATCCGCACTGGCTCCCTGTCCGATCAGAAAGCCGGCGCGGTTGTTCCGGCTGTGCTGACTCGTAGCAGTCACGATCAGATCGCCGATGCCCGCCAGTCCGTAGAAGGTCTGCTCCTGGCAGCCCATTGCCATCCCGAGCCTGGCGATCTCCGCCATTCCGCGCGTGATCAGTGCTGCCTTGGTATTGTCCCCATAGCCCAGTCCCGAGGAAATGCCGGCCGCCAGGGCAATGACATTCTTCAATGCTCCGCACAGCTCCACCCCCCGCACATCCGGGTTGGTGTACACGCGCATGCAGGTGTTCATAAACACATCCTGCACAAGATTCGCCGCTTTGCGGTCCTCACTGGCGGAAACGATCATGGTCGGGATGTCCAGTGCCACCTCTTCCGCGTGTGTGGGACCGGACAGGGCCACCAGCTTCACGCCGGCTTTTCCCGCCCTGCGGCGCACCTCGTCCGCGATCACCTCTGTGAGCATAAAGTGTGTTCCGGGTTCGATCCCTTTCGCAACATCCACGATCACCTGCCCGTCCGGAATAAACGGTGCAGCCTTTGCGGCCGTACTGCGTACGAACACGGACGGAACCGCAAACATCAGTACATCCTTGTCCTGTACCGCCTCCCGGATCTCTTTTGTAAATCGCACACCGTCCGGAATGATCATGCCGGGCAGATTCGGGTGACGCCTTGTGGCACTGTACTGATCGATCTCCTGCTCCAGGGCAGACCATACGGTTACATCATGTCCGCTGTTTTCCAGCATCCGGGTCAGTGCCATCCCCCAGGTTCCTGCGCCAAGTACTCCTATCTGAGACATTTTTCTTTTCCCTCTATACTGTTTTTGTGCTCTTACACACCGATGCAATCACCGGCCCCAAAATGCAGGGCATTCCTGCATCCGGAATGCGCAAAAAGCACCACGTTGAAGTATACCTTTCTGAAACATGTATGTCAATTATGGAATAAAACGGTTTTCTGCCACATTTTGGCGCTGTTCGTTGCGGAAATCTCCTATTCCCGGCTTCACAGCCGCAGTACACAGTCCTTCCGGAAGCCATCTCTCATGTCGAAGGCGATCACAAAGGAGGGGCCGGCCAGATAGAATTCATCCCCGATATACAGGCCGCGAATGCTGGAATAATCCCCCTGTGAGAGCAGATCATCCTCAAAAAAGTCGTACAGCAGGACCTTATCAAAGCCCTCCCCGCCATCCGGTGTATACACCAGATACCGGTCGCTGCACCAGAACCCGATCAGCTGCCGCGTTATATCCGCAAAAACAGCCTTATACTCATCCACCGCCGGGCACCAGGTAATGCCCGGAACGATCCTGCGCGCGATTTCCTTTACATTTGCGGGATCGCTGGTATCGAACAGGGACAGCTTCAGTCCCGTAACCGCTCCGGTCTCTTCATCCGCATCGTAACCCATACCCAGGATACGTCCCTCGCCGAACGGGTGCAGATAGGCCGAAAAGCCCGGAAGGGTAAGCTCACCGATGATCACGGGCGCGTGGGGATCGGAAAGATCGGCCGTGAAGAGTGGATCCGTCCGGCGGAAGGTCACAAAATAAGCCGTGTCTCCAAAGAACCGGGCAGATTTGATCTCCTCTCCCTTTGCGAGGTCTGCGATCCGGCCGATCCGGCGCAGATTCTCATCCAGAACGTACAGCGCATTGTGGCGTTCCCACTGGTCCTCATCGTAATAATCCAGCCCGAGCAGGTCACTTACGATCTCATACAGGCTTTTGTTGATCTTCCCCCAGTAGGAAGTGAGGACCCGGAGGTTCCCGTCATATTCATCGATGGAGAACGTGTCGTCGATCTGCCCGTGCACGGTGCCGGCAGCGATCCCGGTAAACCCGCCTTCACTGTAACGGATTTTCGTGATCTCACTGCGGTCCGTGGAGGACCAGTTGTTGACGTTCACAGCATAAATGTTCTCGCTGCTCACATACAGCTGCTCTGCCCCCGACACCAGCACCTGCCGGTCGGTCCACTGCTGCGGATCCTCCATTGACACCGAAGCCATCAGAAGACAGGTGGATGAGGTAATATAGTCAGGCAGGATCACTTCCTCCGGCCGGACCTGTTCTTCTCCGATCTGCGGCAGTAAAGTACTCTCCTGCGTCGTATCCTCAACCAGTGGATCCCACCGCGAAAACAGATAAATCGTGCCGTCCTTCCTGCGGGCCTGTTCATAGCATCCATCCAGTTCCAGCTTTGTTTCCAGAACCGGCTGCAGCGGGTCCGCAAGATCATAAACGTACAGACAGGTCTTATATTCTATCGTATCAGAATAATAATATGGATGTGTTTTCACCGCTGTGTCATACCGGTCGTTGTATTCCATTGTGATCACATATACCCTTCCGTCAGCTGCGAACAGCTCCTTCGCACCCGTATTCCAGATCGGAGCTTCCTCCTCTGTGCCGCTCTCGATCACGGTTCTCGAGAGCAGCCTGGTATCCTTTCCGGCAGCCTCCACGATCAACAGTTCCTTTCTGTCATGCAGAATGTAGAGATACCGGCCATCCGTCTTGATGATATCCGCCTCATCCACTCCCTGTGTGCGGACATTCGTATCGGAATAATCCGGCACTGCTGCCGATGCGGATACTCCTGTATCCATATTGGCGATGCTGTCCGGCACAGCACCCGTGCTCATGGCTGCGCTTTCTTCCCTCGCCTCATACATGAGATCTCCATCCAGAACTTCCAGTTCATCCTCCGAATCGTAACGCCAGCGCCGGCCAAAATCACGGAGTGCCTTCCAGATTTCCTCCTCGTCCGCTGCATAGTGGATCCGGTGCACCTGCACGGTGTCATCCTGCGTCGATTCACCGGATCTGGCCGTTTCTTCCTCCATCTCCAATTGCTCCGGAGTCGTCTGTGTTTCCGCCTCTTCGATCTCCCAGGAATCCATCTCCTGCTCCGCTGCATTTTCACCGGGCACTGCCTCCTGTCCCCATACGGGATTCATGGCCGCTGCGGCTGTACAGACCATCCATCCGGCTGCCAGTAAAGCAAGCATCCTTCTTCCGTTCTGTCTCATACCTGTCCCTCCTTCCAGTTCTCTGTGTAAATAGAGCAATCCTGATTTCTTCCGTGTATAAACCCGTCAGGCTGTTTTTTCAAGGGCCAAAGAGCCGCCCTGCTACAGATTAACTATAGCAGGACGGCTCTTAGCGGAACATCAAAGGTTCCGGTATGTTTTCTTAATATTTTCACAAACAGGAGAAAAATCGTGCTTCCTCCTGTATGCACATGATCAGTACTCGATCACGCCCTTCACCACGTTCTGGATGTCCCTGGTGCAGGTCGCGAATGCCTCGATCGTATCGTCAAATTTGAAGCGGTGCGAAACGATGGCGCCAACATTGATCCTTCCGTCCGCGATCGCATTGATGGCGGTCGGATACAGATTGCGGTAACGGAAGATGGACTTCACGGTGAGCTCCTTCGTGGACATGATGCTCGTGTTGAAGCCGTTGACCCGGTCCTCGCCGAGTCCGACGATGATCACCATACCGGCCGGCTTTGCGCTGGACAGGCAGGCGTCCACAGTTGACGAGAAACCTGCGCAGTCGATGGCAACATCTGCGCCGTGTCCGTTCGTCAGCTCCATGACCTTCGCGACGATATCGTCATTTTTCGTGTTCACGACTACTGCCCCGAGTTCTTCCGCCTTGGCCAGACGCTTGTCGATCACGTCACCGACGATGATCTGCGTTGCACCGTAAGCCTTTGCCGCCAGCAAGGTCACCAGGCCGATGCAGCCTGCGCCCATGATCACCACGGTCTGTCCCAGCTTCACGCCGCCCGTGTTGCAGGCATGCAGGCCGATCGCCAGCGGCTCCACCAGTGCGCCTTCGGTAAAGCTCATGTTGTCGGGGATCGGGAAGGTAAAGGCCGCCGGATGGGTGATGTACTCGCTGAGTACGCCGTCATAGGGCGGGGTCGCCCAGAACTTCACATCCTTGCACAGGTTATAATGTCCGCTCAGGCACTCTTCGCACTTCATGCAGGGCACGCCCGGCTCCATGCACACACGGTCGCCGACCTTGATCTTCTTTACATTATCGCCGACTGCGGTAACAACGCCTGCTGCCTCATGGCCGAGAATAAACGGATACTCCACCACGAAATCGCCGATGGCTCCTTTGCGGTAGTAATGCAGATCCGATCCGCACACGCCGACAGACTGCACCTTGATGGTCACATCATCCGGACCCATCTCGGGCATGGGGGCTTCGCCCACTTCGATCTTCTCAATATCGGTCATATAAAAGGTTTTGTTCGACATACTTCTGTTCCTTTCTTTCTATACCGGGTTTCCCGTTGCTTACTCACACATATCACGCCAGATACTTTTTCAGCGCCGCGCGTACGGCTCCGTTTCCTTTGAGCTCCTCCCGGAAGATCTCCTCGATCTTATCCCCGAGTCCTGCCTCGTACAGATCGAGGCCCCAGATATTTGCATTCGACAGGATCGGCCTGAGCTGTCCCTGCAGCGAATCCGGCTCACCGACCCGGATCCCCTCCATCTGGGCACGCAGTTCTTCCTTCATCGGATCCGGAGCAAGCCCGTAGGACTGTCCATTGTCATCCACTGCCAGCAGATAGCGCAGCCATCCGGCGATGGCCACCGGGATCCCCTTCAGTGAGGAAGCGCTTCCGTCCTTCTGTACATAGGCCCGGATCGTCTCGCCGAACCGGAAAGCCACACCCATGGAAATGTCCGTGCAGATCCGCTGGCTGGTATCTCCCAGATATTTGTTGGGGAACCGCTCATATACAACTTCGTCAATGAAGGCCTTCGGGGAAATGATCCCCGGATCCGGTACAACAGGCAATCCTTCCTGGTACCCCACCAGGTTGGCCAGCTTCGCCAGATCCGGATCCGACATGCCGTCCGCAAAAAGCTCATAACCCAGCATGACATCGTAGGGGCCCATGGCGGTGTGAATGGGATTTAAGCAGACGGTCAGCTTCATGCGTTCCGCCTTGATCACAGTATCCCGGTCCGCCATAAATACGCCTGCCTTCTCCAGTGCCGGCCGCCCGTTCGGGAATTTATCCTCGATCACAAGATACTGGGGTTCCTCCGCATTGACAAAGGGCGCGATGAAGGTATGGCGCGCCGTTGTAACCGGCTGCATGTTCTCGATCCCGCTCTTTTCCAGATCATCCGCGATCTGTTCGCTGGGGCGGGGCGTGATCTTGTCGATCATGCTCCAGGGGAAGCTCACCTTGCTCTCGTCGCTGATATACTCGGCAAATTCTTTTTCGACAAACCCCTTTTCCGCCCAGACCTTTGCCATCTCCAGAACGGAATCGTGAAGTTTCTGTCCGTTTTTGGACACGTTGTCCATGCTGACCAGCGCCAGCGGCAGCTTTCCGGCCTGATACCTTGCGTACAGCATGGCGGTCACCACGCCCATGGCGCCGGTCACCTGATCCGGCCCGTTTTCCATATCCGCCTTCACGTATCCGAAATAAGATCCGTCAGCGCCGCGCAGTGCATAGCCCTTTTCCGTAATCGTAAAGGAAACCATCTGCAGGCTCGGGCTTGTAAAAACCTCTTTGAGCCTGTTCCAGGCCGCCTCGTCCTTCGAGCATGCCTTTATGCTCTCCGCCATGGTCCCGAGCACCCTTTTTCCGACTCTGCCGTCACCGTAGAGCCACACGCCGAGCACCAGATTGTCAAAGGGCGTGTAGATCCGGTCCACGACCTCGTAGTCAAACGTTTCCACGCAGGTAAGTCCGGCATCCAGCTCACCCTCCCGGATCAGCTTGTCCGCGATGCTGCCGACAAAGATCCGGAAAATATTTCCAATTCCAAAATGCACCCACACAGGCGCTTCCTGCCCTTTCCGGGCGACGGCTTCCACATCGTAAGGCGGCAGCTCCACGCCCGCCTTTACCCAGGCTTCTTTTTCTTTTAATCCCTTATAAGTCAGTTCCATATATAAATTCTCCTTAAAAGAAGGGACTGTCTCATAGTTCATGTGAGTCAGTCCCTTGTATTTCTTTAATAAAGAAGCAGGGAAATCATCAGTTGCTCTTTCCCTTGTTGGACAGGCAGTCCAGGCCAACTGCAGCAGCCAGAACCAGGCCCTTAACCACCATCTGGATGTACTCGGATACGTTCATCAGGATCAGTCCGTTGGTCAGGCAGCCGATAATGAACACGCCGGCTACTACACCGGAGATGCGGCCAATACCACCGCTTACGGAAACGCCGCCCAGCACCACGCAGGTGATAACGTCGAATTCCTTGCCCTTACCAACTGTAGCCTGAGCGGAACCGGTACGGGACAGCATGACGATGCCGGCCAGCGCCGCGAAGAACCCGGACAGTGCGTAGATCAGGATCTTCATCTTGTCAACAAGAATACCGGACAGCTCTGCAGCTTCCTCATTGCCGCCGATGGCGTAGAAGTAACGTCCGAAATAGGAACGGTTCAGGATAAAGCTGCCGATCAGCAGACATATAACCATGATGATTGCGCACCAGGGGATCGAAATAAACGGCAGGTCCACTGTCCAGCGGGCGAAGAAGTTGAACACCGGATAGATCTTGTTGAAACCGGAGATCGGCATGCCGGCTGTCAGGATGTAAGCCAGGCCTTCAAACACCGTCTGTGCCGCGAATGTTGCGATCAGAGCGGGAATGCCGATCTTGGCGATCATCAGGCCGTTCAGCAGGCCGATGATAATGCCGATGATCAGGGACGCAAGCACGGCGACCGTCCAATGCAGGTTCATGTTCACGATCATATACGCGCAGACCATGTTCACCAATGTAATGATGGAGCCGATCGACAGGTCGATACCGCCGATCAGGATGACGAAGGTCATACCGACGGAAGCGATGCCGTAATAGGAAACCTGGCGCAGGATATTCGTAATGTTGCCGGGTGTTACAAACGTACCCTGGCTGAAGATAGCGAAGAAAATCACCTCAAATATGAACACCAGCCAGATGGCATTCTGCCTAACGAAATTCTTTGTATTCACCTTTCCTTCCATTTCAGGAAACCTCCTTTTCAGCCGCCTGGTCCACAATGGCCGAGGCCATCGTCATGATGGTATCAGGGTTAAATTCTTCTTTCTGAAGCTCACCGGTCATCTGCTTTTCAGCCAGCACGATGATACGGTCGGACATGCCGATCAGTTCCTCCATTTCAGAAGAGATCATCAGCACGGCGCGTCCCTGAGCCACCAGTTCGTTGATAAGCTTGTAGATCTCGTACTTTGCGCCGACGTCGATACCGCGGGTAGGCTCATCAAAAATGATAAGCTGAGAATCCGCTGCCAGCCATTTCCCCAGAATTACCTTCTGCTGGTTGCCGCCGGAAAGGTTCTTCACGAGCTGGTTGATGCTGGGGCACTTGATCTGGATCTCCTCGCGGAATTTTTCAGCCCGCTGCTTCTCCACAGCCAGATTGATCACCGAAGCCTTGGAGATGCGGTTATAGGTGGGCATGTTGATATTGTTCTTGACGGAAACGCTCAGCAGCGCTCCATGGCGCTTACGGTCCTCGGGCAGCATGGCAATGCCCAGATCGATGGCCTCGCGGGGCGTTTTGGGGTTGATTTCTTTGCCATTCAGCAAAATCTGGCCGGAATCCTTTGGCTTTGCGCCGAAGATAACCTGTGCGATCTCCGTGCGTCCCGCGCCTACCAGACCGCCCAGTCCCACCACCTCGCCGGCGTGGATCTTGAAGGAGATGTTCTTGTCGCCATTGCCATAAACATTCTTGAGTTCCAGCACCACCTTGCTCTTGTCAATGCTGGGCTGACGGGGCGGAAACTTGGCCGTCATTTCGCGGCCTACCATCATCTTGATGAGCTGATCCACGGTGGCCTGCGGCGTGATGAGCGTATCCACGTATTCACCGTCGCGGATAACCTCAATACGATCGGAAAGCCTGAAGATCTCCTCCAGACGATGGGAAATGTAGATGATGGAAACGCCCTTCTTACGCATCAGTTCCACGACTGCAAACATGGACTCAACTTCGTTGTTCGTAAGCGGTGCGGAAGGCTCATCCATGATCAGAACCTTCGCGTTCTGCTGTACAGCCTTCGCGATCTCGATCATCTGCTGGTAGCCGACGGACAGGTTCTTGACAAGCTCCCTGGGATTGATCTTAATGTGAAGCTGTTCAAAGGCCTTGGCTGCCTCTTCTTCCATGGCTTTGCGGTCAATTGTGATACCCTTGCGGATCGGGCGGCCCAGGAACATGTTTTCCGCCGCAGAGAGTTCCTTTACATTATTGAACTCCTGATAGATGATGGCGATGCCGTTTTCCGCTGCCAGCTGAGGAGTCATACGGTCAAATTCTTTCCCGTTGATCCTGATCTTGCCGGACGTAGGAATGACCGCGCCGGAGCAGCACTTGATCAATGTGGATTTGCCCGCGCCGTTTTCACCGATCAGGCCGAGGATCTCACCCCGGCGAAGCTGAAGCGTAACGTCTTTCAGCGCTACGACGCCGGGATATTCCTTGCGTATGTGCTCGAGCTCCAGAACATAATCTTCGCTCATTGCGCAACCTCCTTTTTAAAGATTTCAAAAAATGGACCCTTCTCCACTTCGACGTGTTCTTCCGGAACGCCCGACGATCCGCGGAGAAGCAGGAATGGGGAATCGGGAACGGAACAAACGGTTCGTGCAAATCATTCCATTCCCCATTCCCCATTCAGAGAAAATGCGCCCCTTTGTCACAAGGGAAAAGGGGCGCCGGATAACAACTTGTTATTATTTGGTCATGCCATCGATAACTGACTGCACGGTTTCCTCGGTGAAACGGCTTACACCACGGAATACGTTCTTAGCACCTACGTTGTCAGCCAGGATCAGAGCATACATCTTTGCGCAAGCCTCAGCAGTGTCCTTATCGGAACCTTCGAAGCCGATGATACCCTTGGCCGGGTAGGTCGGATCAGCCAGCTGCTCGAGCTGCTGCATGGTAACGTCGGTCGTGAATACGCCCATATCCTCGGGGATCTCGCCTCCGGTATGGATGTTCAGAGCCTCGTCAGCACCGATCATAGCGCCAGCGCCTACACCTGCTACAACCTTTACATCCGGATAAGCCTGAAGCGTGGTCTCAACACCTTCCTGTGCCTCGAGGGGCTCGATGCCGTAGTTGGTAGCAACGATCTCATACTTGCCTGCTGCAGCTTCCAGACCGGCCTTGATACCGTTCTCACGCTCAACCAGTACAGGGGTGTCAGCCTTGCCGATGACGATAACCTGAGCCTTGTTGTCCTCGGTGAAGTGCTCGTTGATGAACTCAGCAGCCATCTCGCCGATTACAGAGCCAAGATAGGTGTTGTCCAGGATCCAGTTTGCATCGGTGTTCTCAAGCGGATCATCCCAGCACATAAGCTTGATGTCAGGATACTGTTCGCGAACCATGCCCAGTGCATCATCAGCACCTGCCGGATCCTGCGGATGTACCATGATCAGGTCGCAGCCATTGGCAGCGAAGTTCTCAATCTGGCCCTGCTGGTCAATTGCGTTCTGGTTGCAGCCCAGGATCGTGTACTCAGCACCAGCATCCGTAAGAACGGTTTCCAGAGCGGACATAACGCCTGCCCAGTACGGGTTCTTCAGATCCTGAATGGTGATACCAATCTTTTTGCCTTCCAGTACGGAAAGGTCTGCCTTCGCGTAGAATTCTTCGTCAGCCTGAATGCCTTCTGTAGCGCCGGTGTTTGCTTCCGTTGCAAACGCGGTAAGGCTGGAAAGACCCATCAGAGCAGCAAGGGTAACAGCAAAGATTTTCTTCTTCATTTTGTTTTCCTCCTGTAAAAAAATGAAAAATGGTTGCTATCACTCGCTCCGGATGCCACCGGAGCGTAGGATACATGATCAGTATGCAGCTGCCTGCACTGTTTTCAATGTGCGCTTCTTCATCAGAAGCAGGTGAACGCTCCGTCTACGATGAAGTCGGAACCGGTGGTAAAGGTCGCTGCATCGCTGGCCAGGTAAACCACCACGCCCATCAGCTCTTCCGGTTTGCCAAGGCGTCCCATGGGAGCCATTGCGTTCCACTGCTCAATGAGCGGTTTCAGATGCTCGGCTGCCATGATCAGCTCTGTGCCGATATATCCCGGGCTGATGGAGTTGACACGCACACCCTTCTTGGCCCATTCCACGGCCAGGGACTTGGTCAGCTGCATCACGCCTGCCTTGGATGCATTGTATCCGCACTGCGGCTGCGGCACATTGACGATGTGGCCGGACATGGAAGCGGTATTGATAATGGAGCCGCCGCCGTTCGCCAGCATGTATCTGCCTGCATAAGTATCCGTCAGGAATACGCTGTTGAGGTTGACGTCGATGATCTTCTTCCACTGCGCGTAAGTCATCTCTTCCGCCGGGGCATTGATCGCGATACCTGCATTGGCATGACAGAAATCCAGACCGCCAAGCTGCTTCACGACCTCTTCCACCATCTCCTTCACCTGCGCCTCATCGGTCACATCGCACTTCAGGGCGATGACCTTGCGGCCGGTTTCCTCGGCGATCTGCTTTGCGGTGACAACAGCAGTCTCATAATCCATATCAACGATGGCTACGTCCGCACCTGCCTGCGCGAAAGCGGTGGCTGTGCATTTGCCGATGCCTCTGGCCGCTCCGGTAACGAAGCCTTTCTTCCCATCAAGGCGCATCTTTTCAATAATTCCCATAAAAACCCCTCCTCTGGTCGGATTATGTTTTGTAAAACATATACAAGTTAATATTGTAAAATCGTTTTACTTAATTGTCTATTATTTTAATGGATAAACAAACTGCTGTCAACAAGGAATCGCCCGAAAAGTCTGCCAAAAACACCTCCCCATTTTTATTCACATTTCACAGTAGTCATCCCCTGTATTTTTTGATAAAGTAAAGTAGGTTTACTTAATTGAGATTCCGTTAATTTATAAACAATCAATCATGACGCCACAGGCCCGCAATACGCCGGAAAGTAAGCCAGAAAGTAAGCCATCGCAACATACGGCATCATGAAGCAACAGACATTTCTTTCATGAATAAGCGCTGCCTTCTTTACGCATTTTCTACAGGCAGACGTTCATCTGGTTAAAGCTATGGATAACCGTATTACACAGGAAGAGATCCGAAAAACAAACCGCCAGCTGATCTATCGATATATCTATGACAACCCCCGCTCTTCTTCTCCGGGGATCTGTTCTGCACTGGGCCTGAGCCGCCCCACAGTGGCCACCAACCTGTCTGCACTGGAGCAGGAGGGACTGATCGTGCGCGCCGGTCTGCAGGAAAATGTACAGGTAGGCCGAAGGCCCGTTCTCTATTCGATCCGACCGGATTACCGCATCTCCATCGGAGTAGAGGTTCTGGAGACGAGGGTCATTATCGCGGCCGTCGACCTGTATGGACAGCGCACAGGACTTTCAACGTCCTCCATTTCTTATAAGAATAAAGATGCCTGCTATCGGGAGATCTGCTCCCATATTCTTTCCTTTATCGATAAACACCATATTCCGCATGATCATGTGCTTGGAATCGCTATTACCATGCAGGGCCTGGCCTCTCCCGACGGCCGCACACTGGTGTACGGTGAGATCATGAAAAATACCGGCACCGGGATCGAGGTGTTTGAGCGATACCTTCCGTTCCCCTGCTCTTTTATTCACGACCCGGCAGCCGCTGCCCTGTCCCAGCTGCAAAGCTCCCCGGACATGGCCGACAGCATATACCTCTCGCTCAGCACTCATCTGGGCGGCGCCATCATCGCGGACCGGCATATTGCTGTCGGAAAGCATGGTCATCACGCAACCTTCGAGCATATTCAGGCCTTTCCAAACGGAAAACCCTGCTACTGCGGCCAGAAAGGATGCTGGGACACCGTCTGTTCCATGCCGGCTCTCACAGACGGTGAAGAGCCTGAGGAGTTTTTCCGGAAAATGCGGGAAGGAGACGAAAAGCGATGCGAAAGCTGGAACACCTTCCTGACCCATCTGGCCCGCCTGATCAAGGACCTGCATCTGGTCAACGATCTCGACATCATGCTGGGAGGGCATCTGGCTCCCTACTTTACCGAAGAGGATATTTCCTTCCTCTACCGGGAGGTACGCAGGCGATGCCCCTTTGAGGAGGAGGACGACTTCATTGCACTCAGCTCCCTGCCCGCCTACCAGATCTCGATCGGTGCCGCCCTGAAATATATCCATGCATTCCTGGAAAATTTGGAGAATGTGGAGGAAGCGGAAGAAAGCTGAAAACAAGGCCGCATCCGGAAATCATCAATAGAAAAGGAAAAAAGAAAATCGAATGTCTATGAAAAAAATCAGGAATATCAAAGCAGTGGTATTTGATATGGACGGGACCCTCTTCGATACGGAAAAAATCTCTTCCGGCGGATGGGTCGCTGCCGGAAAGGCACTGCACAATCCCATGCCCATGGAAATGATCGACTCCTTCCGCGGCAATAATGATGAGGGGATCACCCAGAAAATGCGTACCCATTACACCTGCGAGGAGGATGTACAAAAAGCCTGGCAGGTGCGCAACCAGTACGCACTCGATCAGGTCGAACAGCATGGCGTCCCTCTGAAGAAGGGACTGTGGGAAGCCTTCCGCGACCTGAAGGCCATGGGGCTCATCCTGTGTATGGCCACCAGCTCCAGTCGGGAGCGCGCCATGAATCTGTGCAGCAAGGCCGGCATCGAGCAGGAGCTTGCCTTCATTCTGTGCGGCGATGAAATCACACATGGAAAGCCTGCCCCCGATATCTTTCTGACCGCGTCCGAAAAGCTGGGACTGCCGCCGGAGGTGTGTCTCGTCGTCGAGGACAGCTTCCACGGTGTCCACGCAGCCTGCGCCGCCGGCTGCCCTGTTGTGATGATCCCCGACATGGATCCGCCGGATGAGGAGATCCGCTCCCTGTGCGACGCCGTCCTCGACAGCCTCGACGAGATCGCCGGGGTGCTCGAGCCATAGGGGTGCTCGCACACTAAACGTCGCGCCTTTACGGAACAAAGTCCGCAAGCGGATTTCCTATGAGATAAAAGAAGCACCTCCCGCGGGAGGTGCTTCTTTCATGTATGCTTTATTACGCGCCGCACTCCGGCAGTCCGTTCGGGAACACCATCATCTTCCCGTTGCGTCCCCGGATCTCGAATGCCTTTGTCATCTCATCGAGTGACAGCCGTTCGGAAATCAGTTCCGACAGCAGCAGCTTTCCGGAATTGACCAGTCCTGCGGCCCTGCCCTGGGTGTGCGGGTTCACGAAGGAAGAAGTGATCATCAGCTCCTTCTGGAACACCTCGTACGGCTTTAAGAGAATCTCCGCATCCGGCGGTGTGAGACCGAAGAACAGCACATGTCCGCCCCGGCTTACATAGGTAAGGGCATCCTGCATGGTGTTGGTGCGGCCGACGCACTCGATCGACACATCGATCCGTGCGATCCCCTCTTTTTCGATCAGCTCGAAAGGCGTTGTCTTCATGGGATTGATGCAGTAGTCCGCTCCGACTTTTCTGCCCAGCTCGTGCTTGTTCTCCAGCGGCTCCGAAAGGATGATCGTGGCTGCACCGGCCATTTTCGCCAGCTGCACCATCAGCAGGCCGATCGTTCCGCCGCCGATGATCAGCACGGTGTCGCCGGTCTTGATCTGCGCCTGATCGATACCGTGCAGACAGCAGGCCAGCGGTTCGCTCATGGCCGCCTGCTCGAAAGGAATGTCTTTGCGGATCTGATACACCTGCTCTTCTCTGGCCTTGGCCAGCTGTGCAAAGCCTCCGTCCCCGCCCACGCCAGTGGCAAACATGTCCTTACAGAAATGGGGATTGCCGGCCTGGCAGTCCGGGCACACACCGCAGCCCCGGTTAGGGTCTACCGTCACATGGTCCCCGATTTTCACGCCTTTTACATCGGGACCGACTGCCTCCACAACACCGGAAAACTCGTGGCCGAGCACAACCGGCGGATAGCATTCGGAAGCACCCTTTGCGCCGTCGAAAATGTGCAGATCCGTCCCGCACACACCGGAGGCCATCACGCGGATGAGCACCTCGTCACCGCTCACCTGAGGATCCGGCCAATCCTGAACCTTTACAACTCCCGGTTCATAAAATACTGCTGCTTTCATATCCTTCTCCTTTTTCTTTTCCTGTGCCATCCGCAGTTT
Source organism: uncultured Lachnospiraceae bacterium (assembly GCA_946624935.1). Classification (GTDB taxonomy): domain Bacteria; phylum Bacillota; class Clostridia; order Lachnospirales; family Lachnospiraceae; genus Merdiplasma. The sequence continues at coordinate 17,928 of CAMOSN010000018.1, forward strand.
CCTGTTTCTGCTCACAGTTTGCTGCTAATTGCTGCAAACTCGCCCATTGTTTCCTTTGTGAACTGCTTCATCCCTCAGCAGATCGCCGCAGCAGCCTTCTGCGCTGCCAGGCCTTCCTTGTACCGCCGGATATATTCCTCAAATCCGGCTTCTCCGGCCGGATCGGGATTCAACGTAGTGCGCTCAACCTTTGAGAAAACCCGGTTCTCGAGGTAGTCCTCCATGGTCTCTCCTTCTTCGCGGCGCACCATGTAGGCCGCCAGAAGCGCCATCGCCCAGGGGCCTCCCTCTCCGGCAGTGGACAGTACCGTAATAGGCGTGTGGAATGCATCCGCCAGGATCTGCTGTCCGACGCCGGGGGTCTTGAAATATCCGCCCTGCCCCATCAGCCGGTCCACTTCGATTCCTTCCTTTTCGATCAGCAGATCCACGCCCAGCTTCATGGTGGCAATGGCTCCGTACAGCTGTGCGCGCATGAAATTCCCCAGGCTCACCCTGCTTTCCGGCAGATGAATGAACATCGGACGCCCGGTATCCGTATCGGTCAGCGGCTCCCCTGCAAGATAATTATAGGAAATGCAGCCCCCACAGTCCGGATCCCCGTCCATCGCCGCCTGAAACAGCTTTGTAAACAGGGTGTTCATATCCGGCTCCATGCCCATTGCCCGCATCGACTGTGCCATCAAATTTACCCACACATTGATTTCCGGTGTGCAGGTATTGATGTGCGCAAACGCCACGGTCTTTCCGGTAGGCGTCATCAACACATCGATCTTCGGATCATAGCCCTTCAGCGGATGCTCACACACCAGCATGGTATATCCGCTTGTTCCGGCGGACACACTTCCCGTACGGGGCAGCACACCGCCGCCTGCAACCATGCCGGTCGCACCGTCGCCTTCCGGCGGGCACAGAGGAATCCCGCTTTGCAGCCTTCCGGTTTCATCGAGCAGGGCCGCACCTTCCGCAGTCAGCACACCGCCCTGCTCTCCCGCCATCAGAACCTTCGGCAGGATCTGGCGCAGCGTCCAGGGAAACTTGTATTCCGCCACCAGCTCATCGAACTGCTCCATCCTGTGCGGGTCATAGTCCTTGACAGAATCATCATACGGAAACATTCCGGACGCCTCGTCAATTCCCACCACATTCTCTCCGGTCAGCAGATGATGAATATACGCCGACAGCGTGGACAGATGCGCGATGTCCTTCACATGCTCCTCTCCATTGAGGATCGCCTGGTACAGGTGCGCAATACTCCAGCGCTGCGGTATATTATACCGGAACAGCTCTGTGAGCGCCTCACTGGCAGGTCCGGTAATCACATTGCGCCAGGAACGATAGGGCGCGATCTGATTCCACTCCCTGTCGAACACAAGGTACCCATGCATCATGGCTGAGATCCCGATCGCCTGTACTTTGGTGATCGGTACGCCGTATTTTTCCTGTACTTCCTTCGAAAGCGCCCGGAAGCAGGCACGCAGCCCTGCCCTCGCATCCTCCAGATGATATACAAACACACCGTCTTCGATCCGGTTCTCCCAGGCATAATCCCCGGAAGCGATCGGGCGGTGCTCCTCATCGATCAGGACCCCTTTGATTCTGGTCGATCCGAATTCGATCCCCAATACACATTTTTCCAAATCGACTGCCATCTTCTGCCTCCCTCCCAGTCATGTCCCTTTCCTCTGCGGCTTTCCAAATCCGCCTACATCCCGTTTTCCTTACCCCTGAAAATGCACCTCTCCGGCATCCGACAGCCAGGCCATCCCATTCTGGCTCCAGCAGCCGGCCCATCACATTCTGGCATCCAGCAGCCAGCCCATCACATGGATCGCCTGCTGGAACTGTCCGCCAAAGATCATTTTTTCCAGTTCCTCCGGCGAAATGCATGAAACATTTAAAAACTCTGTATCGTCCAGCTCCTGTGAACTGACTCTTCTGCAGCCGCGCGCAGCAAACACATACGCGTAATTATCCGCCAGGGTTGCATTGGAGGGTACCGTAATCAAATGCTTCCATGCATCGGAAACATAACCGGTCTCCTCCTTCAGTTCCCGTTTCGCCGCCTCCAGCACATCCTCCATGTGATCCGTCTGTTCATAGTCGTTTGCGCCGTAGTTTTCGATCCCTCCGGCGGGAAATTCGGTCGTCACCTCCCGGATCCCCTGCCGGAACTGACGCACGCAGATGTAATTGCCCTGCTCATCCGTTGCCACGATGACGACATAGCTTCTGCGGCTGTAACTGTAGAACGGTGTAAACACGGTTCCGTCCGGCATCTCATAAGTGAGCCGTCGAAAATCGATCCACTTATCCTGCACCAGATGTTCCGCTTTCAGTTCCTTCCAGGCCAACTGCTCATCCGGCAATGTTGTTTTCTTTTCCATAGCTGTTTTTCTGCTCCAACTCTCAGGAAACGCTGTAAATTTCCTTATAAACCCGCTTCCCGTCCTTCTGCTCCGATTTCATCAGGGAGATCTTTGTCACTGTCATATCAGCAGATGGCACCTTCATTCCCTCCGGTTTTCTGCCCTTCAGTTTCCGGATCAGGGTCACATGCGGCTCAAACTTTGACATATCACAGGGCACGCCATGATCCTTCAGCGCCTTGCGCAGATCCGCTGCATATTTTTTAATTTTCTGGTTTCCTTTGATCCCGATCCAGAAGGTATCCCCGAAATTCCCGTATTCCGAGAAAGTAAGGCGGGACTTTTCCACCGGAATCCCCTTCATCACTTCCCGGACGCTGTCCACATCCTGCGTTTCGCCGATAAATGCAAGCGTCATGTGCAGGTTCTGCTTCGGTACATAGCCTCCCTCCACACCGGCCTTCTTCAGGTCATGCATCGTGCCCACCAGTGCTTTTTTCATATCCTCCGACAGATCCACTGCGATAAACAGTCTCATGGTTGTTCTCCTATTTTAATGGATTTACGATTTGCTATTCAGTATACCATATTCCGGGGTTCCCTGGCATTTTAAAAATGAGAACGACTCATTTTTCGTTCACAGACACCGCCCGAGGCCGGAAGCTTTGCGCACGGAAAGGCTAAAACTCCATCCCCCAGCTTCGGCGCACCTCTTCCAGAAGCGACATATTTGCAACGCTCTCCCTGGGCAGGTACGGTTCCAGGCAGGTACTGCCCTCCGCCACCGCCTTTTCAAATGCACGGATCTCATATTCAAAGCCATTGATCTCAAACGGCATCGTCACCTGCTCACTGTGCCCGTCCTCATAAGTGATCTCCATGCACTCAGCCATCTGAAAATCCTTCAGAAAGATCGATCCCTTTGTGCCCGTGATCAGCGCATTGCGAGCAATTTCCTCACCGATGACCTGCGTACACTGTGCCTGCCTTCCGCTGCGGTACGCAAACTCCAGGGTACTGTGCGAATCCGTCCCGAATTCATTCATCTTCACCTGAGATGAGGTAAAGGAAGATGGATCTTCTCCCATCACCATCTGCAGAAAACCGATATTGTAGATCCCGATATCATAAAGAGCACCGCCGCCAAGCTCCGAGCGGAACTTCCGCTCCCGCCGTGCGCCTTTGGCGATAAACCCATAATCCGACCGCACCCAGATGATCTCTCCGATCGCACCGCTGCGCAGAAGCTCCTGCATCCGCCCATACAGGGGCAGGAACCGGATCCACAGCCCTTCCAGCAGTAAAAGGTCTTTCTCCTCCGCTATCTCATACAGCCCTGCTGCCTCCTTCGCCGTCAGCGTCAGCGGCTTTTCGCACAGGACATGCTTCCCGGCTTCCAGCGCACCAAGGCAGTTCTCATAGTGCAGGTTGTTCGGCGTGCCGATGTACACCGCCTCCACATCCGGATCCGCAAAAAGTGCTTCATAGCTGCCATAGCACTTCGGGATTCCGTGCCGCCCGGCAAACTCCGCCGCTCTTTCTTCCTTTCTCGAAGCAACCGCCTGCAGGCTCTGTCCTTCCTCCTTCATCGAACGGATCGTCCCGGCAAACTTCTCCGCAATGGTCCCCGTCGCTAAAATTCCCCATTTCATATGCGTGTCCTCCTTTTCTGCGTCTATCGTACCATGTCTTTCGGCTTTATACTATGCCTCGATCCTCGTCCCGCGCCGCAAAAGGAGAATCAAAAACCCGGCCTCAAGGCCGGGTTTGCATTCATTTGTGGCACGCAGGATATGCTACGGGTTCACTACATTGACCGGGGCTCCCTCGAGGAACGCCCGGATATTTGCAACCGTCGTATCCATGATCCTCTGCCGTGCCGCCTGGGCGGCCCAGGATATATGGGGTGTGATCAGGCAGTTTCTTGCCATCAGCAGCGGATTGTCCGGGCGGATCGGTTCCGTGGATACCACGTCCAGACCGGCCGCATACACCTTCCCGCTCTCAAGCGCGTCTGCGAGATCCTGCTCCACCACGAGCTGGCCGCGGCTGTTGTTGATGAGGATGACGCCATCCTTCATCTTCGCGATGTTCCCGCGATTGATGATCCCTTCCGTTTCCGGAAACAGCGGACAGTGCAGGAAAATCACATCCGACTCGGCAAACAGGGTGTCGAGATCGGTGTACTGCGCCAGTGCCGCGCCTGCATCGGTCTGAAAACGGTCGTATGCCAGCACACGCATATCCATGGCCCGGAGGATCCTGGCGGTTGCCTGACCGATCCGGCCAAGCCCGATGATGCCTGCCGTTTTGCCGTAAAGCTCGATCATCGGATAGTCCCAGTAGCACCAGTCCTCATGGTTCTGCCACTTTCCGACTTTTACCGTATCGGAATGCCTCTGGTAATGGGAGCAGATCTCCAGCAGAAGCCCGACTGCGTACTGGCCGACGATCTGCGTACCGTAGGTCGGCACATTTACTACCGCAATCCCTTTTTTTTTCGCGTAAGCACAGTCCACAATGTTGTATCCGGTGGCCAGTACTGCGATCAGCTGCAGAGAAGGGCAATGATCGATCGTCTCCCGGGAGATCGGGGTCTTATTTGTCACAGCAATCTGCGCGTCGCCGATCGCACGGGCAATCTCCGGATCTTCCGTATAAGACACTCTGTCATAGACCTTCAGGTCGCCCAATGCCTCCAGTGCCTCCCAGGAAAGATCACCTGGGTTCTCCGTATATCCGTCAAGAACAACGATCTTCATCTTCTCCTCCTCACCCGCACACAGCCGCAGCGGGTGCTTCACACCACCGGATCCATCTCATACGTTACTTTGACAGCGTATTTGACTGCGGGGAACCACATCGCACGCTCCAACTCCGGCCCTTCAGAAAGGTATTCTCCTTCTTTCAGGACAGGTTTGCCCGGAAGATTCCTTTCAGCGCCGGATACAGACTGATATATGTCTCATATCTGGTCCTGTAGACCTCATCATGCTCGTGGCTCGGCTTAAACACACGGTACACCTTTTTCTCATTCCGGTCTGCCGCTTCGTATACATCGCGGAATACGCCCGCGCCGACACCCGCAAGGAGTGCTGCACCGACCGGAGCCATATCGCTCATGTCAAGGACTTCGATCTCTCTTCCCGTGATATCCGCCTTCATCTGCGCCCACACTTCGCTTTTCGCTCCGCCGCCGATGGAAGCCATCTTCGTGATCTTGTTGCCGGTCACCTGCTCCGCGATGCCCGCGAGCTGGCGAAGGCCGTACCCGCATCCTTCCAGGACAGCGCGGTTCATCTCGCGCCGGGTCGTCTGCAGGGAGATCCCGAAGAACACGCCGCGTGCATAGGGATCCCAGATCGGGCTGCGCTCACCCAGCATGTAAGGAAGGAATACCACTCCATCGCAACCCGGAGCCGCCTGCCTTGCATCCTCATTGACCATACGGAAGGCTTCCCCGATATCCGTTGCCTTTTCGAACACATCCGGATAAAACTGATTCAGGAACCATTCGTTTGCGGCCCCTGTAAAGGACATCGCCCCCTGATAGATCCATGTTCCGGGCACCACATGACAGCGGTTGATAAAGCTTCTGTTGAAGAGCGGCCGGTCCACACACACCGTCAGCACATCCGTTGTTCCGACGGATTCGCATACATCACCATCCCGGGTCACGCCTGCCGCCAGGGTCGCACATCCGGTATCCGCTCCGCCGATCGCCACCGGGATCCCCTTCGGGATGCCCAGTCGTATCAGATCCTCGTTGATCAGATTTCCGATCACATCGGTAGAATCATGCAGAGGCGGAAGCTTTGCATAGTCGATTCCGATCTTTTCGCACAGGTAATGCGACCATTTCTTCCCGCCGGTCGTCTCAAACAGATTGGTGTAGGAGGCGTTCGAATAATCGATGCCGGGTTCACCGGTCATGCGCATTCCCAGGAACGTATTGAGATGTCCGAAATAACGGGTCTTTTCATAAACCTCAGGCAGATGGTTTTTGATCCAGAGCATGGAGGAACCGGAAAACGCTCCTGCCATGGAACCGTTTGCCGTATGCGCGAACAGTTCCTCGGCACCGACCGCATCCAGAATGAAATCCGCTTCCACTGTGCTTCGCCGGTCCGAATAGATGATCGGATCCGCCAGCACTTCGCCATTCTCACCCAGTGCGATCAGTCCGGGACACAGTGAGGAGATGCTGATGCCGGCGACCTTTGAAAGATCGATGTTTTTCCCGTCGCGCAGCAGGCGCACGCAGGTCAGGAAGGCCGTCCACATGCTCTCTGCATCGATCGAGACCCAGTTTTGTTCCGGCTTGATCAGCCTGTATTTACTGCTGCTGATTCCGATCAGCTTCGCATTTTCATCAATGATCGCAACCTTCAGGCTGGTTGTTCCCACATCAACGCCCAATAAATATGTGCTCACTTTGCTCTCCCGTCATGATGTTGAAAAGGCGGTTCAGGTCAGATGCACCGACCTGAACCGCCGGAAAATGCGCCTTCTCTTACAGAGTCACATATGCCTCGTAATTCTTGTCATTCTTAACAGTCTTATACAGCTCCATGCACTCCTTCGCGCTGTAGCCCTTGTGGATCAGGCGGCGAAGAGCGATTACCAGAGCGGTCACATCGTCATTATCCCATACCCAGCGGCCCATGGTCACACCGCCGCAGCCGGCATCCAGAGCGTCTCTGGTCATCTGCATGTAGTAATCAAGCAGAGCATCTCCGGCAAGGCCCTTGGGGGTGTCGCCGCCCTGGATTACAACGCGGAAGGAAGAGGGAACGCAGGCGATTGCTTTAGCCATGCTCTCGGGATCACCGGTGTAGGTGGTCTTTACAACATCCATACCCAGCTCGCAGGCGCTTCTTACACAGTAAGCGATGTTCTCCCATGCTGTTCTCTTGTCAACCGGAACACTCTCACCCTTCGGATATACATGGCCGATCAGCGGCATTCCGATCTTATCGCAGTACTCGCTCACTTCACCGATACGGGCAAACTGCTCGTTCTGGAAATCACCGAGGGTCATGCAGCCCATGGAAACAGCATCAGCACCCATGCGGACAGCTGCGTCAACGGAACCAAATACACAGTCGTTTGTCGGAGAAGTCGGAGCATAGTTGGAAATCTTGTGCAGAACACTGATTCCGGATCCAACATGGGGGCCCCAGCAGCGCTTCTGGATGCCGCCGGTCATGGTCATAGCATCAGGACGGCCTGCAACGATCTTGTCGATTGCACCCTGGATATCCTGGATACCGGTCATCGGAGCAATTCCTCTGGAGGTGGCATGGTCAACAGTGATTGCCATCATCTTGTTGCTCTCGGGATTTACCATTCTGGAAAGTCTTACAGCCTTGCCCATTGCATACATCGGTTCTACCATTTCTTTGTTCTCCCTTTCTTTAATTAATAATAAAATGTTTTTATGTTTGTTTTCACAGATCTGCCGGCTGATCCACCTGTGCTCCGCCTGTAAGCTTCAGCTCCGGGAGGCCGGCCAGCGATCTTCTTTCTGCAGCTGATCAGTCCTCGATCACGACTTTCAGAGCGGTCCCGGCCATATGCAGATCCAGTGCCTGACGGAAATCATCCAGGCTGAACTTTGCGGATACGATCGCATCCAGGTCGATCTTTCCGTTGATTACCATGTCGGCTGCCTGGAGATAATCTGCTCTCTTGTAAGCAGTGCTGCCAGTGATGTTCAGCTCGTTGTAATGGATCACGCTGGGATCGAACTCGCTCATTCTGCCCTTCGGGAAGCCGGCGAACAGGCACACCGTGCCGCCCTTCTTAGCCAGCTTGAAGGTGGAGTCCACCAGAGCGTTCACACCGATCGCCATAACGATGCGGTCAACGCCCTCGCCCTTGGTCTCTTCCATAACGATCGCATGAAGATCCTCTGTTTTAGAGTCGACTACGCGGCACGCACCAAGCTTCTTGGCAAGCTCTCTCTTCTCCGGATCCAGTTCGGAAACGATGACCTTCTGTGCACCGGCGATCAGGGAAAGCTGAAGATGCATCAGGCCGATGGGGCCGGCGCCGATGATCAGAACCGTATCGTTAAATCCGGTACCGGTGTTGGCAAGACCGCGGATGCAGCAGGCCAGCGGCTCGATCAGAGCGCCGGCAGCATAGCTGACAGACTCAGGAAGCTTCACGACATTGCCGCTCTCGATGCATACTTCCGGAATACGGATGTACTCTTCAAAGCCGCCGTTGAATTCATAACCGATGGCTTTGCGGTTCAGGCAGGCATTCTCTCTTCCGGACAGGCATGCTGAGCAGTGTCCGCAGGGAATTACGTTGGCAATTGCAACCTTCTCGCCGACCTCAAAGCCCTGTACTTCTTCACCGACTTCTTCGATCAGACCGCAGATCTCATGACCTACAACAGAGTCCGGACGAACGCCCTTCGTCTTCCCGCCGGTAAAGATGCGCTTGTCGGTACCGCACAGAGCAGCTGCCTTCATTTTCAGCAGGATGTCTCTCTTACCGCAGGTAGGCTTTTCAATATCCATTACCTCATAGTTGTTGGGATAATTGTCCGGGCCATGCAACACAACTGCCTTCATCTTCGCTTCCTCCTTTATTCATTGAAAACGATTTGTGGTGTTTGTTTTCTGATG
>CAMOSN010000019.1 GCA_946624935.1 uncultured Lachnospiraceae bacterium
GAGTGAGCCTCCGGCGGATCGCAGCCGCGCTCAGTGGAAGATGGCATGCAAGCATGCCGAGCGCGGCGCGGCAAGAACGCCGAGGCGTTCTTGAGTGAGTCAGAGGGACGCTGCCTGAGTCACCCTTGACAGGAGCCGGAAAAGAGGTTAAATAAATGAAATGGAGCAAAGAATCAATGCAGCCGGTGGATCAGAGCCGGGATCAAAAACAAGATCATAAGAATATCGGGAGTTTCAATATGAGAATTGACCATTTGCAGATCAATCATTATACGAATCCACTGGGGTATGACCTGGGGCATCCGACGATTTCCTATATTGTGGAGGAAGCTGCCGGGAAATTCCAGCGCTCGGCCCGGATCGAGGTGTCGGAGACCGAAGATTTTGGGGAGCTGTGTTATGACAGCGGGGAGCGGGACGATATCTGCAGCACCGGTTTTGAACTTTCTCTGGAATTGAAGCCCATGACGCGGTATTTCTGGAGAGTGTCCGTTACGGATGATGCCGGCGATCATGCAGTCAGTGATGCTGCCTGGTTTGAGACCGGCAAGGCGGTGACGGGCTTTGACGCCGACTGGCAGGCAAAGTGGATCACGCCGGACGCACCGAAGGAGGTGCAGGCAGTGGTCTATACCGACGTGAATATTGCAAAGCCGGTTGCGAAGGCAAGGGCTTACATGACCGGTCTTGGACTGTATGAGCTGTATATGGACGGAGGGCACCCATGAGAGGATGTGCAGAGGACTGCTGAACCGTCTGAAAAAGCGTTATTATCATCTGGATACCGGCTTTACCGGGACGCCGTGGCTGTGCCGGGTGCTCTCGGAAAACGGGATGAACGACATCGCCTACCATCTGCTGATGGAAAAGGGCTATCCGGGCTGGCTGTATCAGGTGACGATGGGCGCCACCACAGTGTGGGAGCGCTGGAACAGCGTGCAGCCCGACGGGAAGATCAGCGGCACGGAGATGAATTCGCTGAACCATTATTCCTATGGCTCAATCGTCGAGTGGATGTTCCGCAATATGTGCGGCATCAATCCGCTCCCGGAGGCTCCCGGCTTTAAGCGCTTCCGCATTGCTCCCATGCCCAACTGGCAGATCGAAAGCGCCAGCGCAATGCTGCATTCCGCGTCCGGAAAGATCTCTTCTTCCTGGGAGATCGCAGGCGGGAAGCTGAAATTCCTGTTCAAGGTGCCGTTTGACACGAGAGCCGAGCTGGTGCTGCCCGACGCCGACGTGGATGAGATCCGCTTTTTCCTGCGGGCGCAGGGGATGGACGGCGAGGCCATGAAGGAGCTTGGCGTGCATCAGGAGGGACACAATGTGGTCCTGAGTGTGCCGGCCGGAATCTGGAAATTTGCCTACACGCCGCTCGTGCCTTACCGCAGGACCTACAGCATTGACAGTCCGATCGAGGAACTGGAGGCGAATCCGAAGACCAGAAAGATCCTGGAGGAGGACTATTACAGTCATCTTCGGGAAGGAAAGCTTCCCTTCAAGAAGGAGCTGTGCACCCTGGAGGAGGCGACCTGGGGTCCGTTCTCCGGCGTAAGCCAGGAGGTGCGCGACGAACTGGACCGGAAGCTGCGGGCAGTGGAGTAAACGCAGTACAGAAGAATGCATGGATAAAATCAGGGTGACTGCACAGAATCGAAAGAAAGTGTTTGCATTTTGGAAAAGGATATGCTAAACTGACTTTCCGTGATATATCAAAGGGCAGTTTATGCCCTGACACGATCCTTGTCTCCCCGCAAAGAGGAGGCCAAAAGACCATAAGGAGGTGCGCGTAGCATGAATAAGTATGAATTAGCTGTTGTTGTCAACGCTAAGCTCGAAGACGAGGAGAGAGCAGCCGTAATCGAAAGAGTGAAAGAATATGTCACCCGTTTCGGCGGCACGATCACCGACGTGGACGACTGGGGCAAGAGAAGACTTGCTTACGAGATCCAGAAGATGCACGAAGGACATTATGCTTTTATCCACTTCGAGGCTGATCCGACATGCCCGGGCGAGCTTGAAAAGCAGCTGCGGATCATGGAAAACGTGATCAGATATTTATGCGTTAGACAGGATGCATAGATAAGGAGAAGGTTCTATGAATAAAGTCATCTTAATGGGACGTCTTACCCGTGATCCCGAGGTTCGTTATTCCGCCGGGGAAAATTCCCAGGCAATTGCCAGATTTACCCTTGCCGTGGACCGCAGATTTAAGCGTGACGGGGAAGCTACTGCGGATTTCATCGGATGTGTGGCATTCGGACGGCAGGCCGAGTTTGCGGAGAAATATCTGCATCAGGGCACCAAGGTTGCAGCCACCGGAAGAATCCAGACCGGCAGCTATACGAACAGAGATGGCCAGAAGGTGTATACGACCGACGTGGTGATCGAGGATCTGGAGTTTGCGGAGAGCAAGGCAGCAGCCGAGAGCAGAGGAGTTCCGACAGGACCTTCCGCTTCATCCGGCTCCTATGCACGCCCTGCCGCCCCGGCCCCCAGTGCAGCCGCGCCTGCTGACGGCTTCATGAACATCCCGGACGGGATCGATGAGGAGCTGCCGTTTAATTAACTAGGAGGGTAATACCATGGCATTTGGCAAAGAAAGAAGCGATTCTCCGATGAAGAGGAGAGGCGGACGCAGAAGAAAAAAAGTTTGTGTGTTCTGTGGAAAAGAGAATAACGAGATCGATTACAAGGATGTAGCAAAGCTGAAGAGATACATCTCCGAGCGCGGCAAGATCCTTCCGAGAAGAATCACCGGTAACTGTGCAAAGCACCAGAGAGCCCTGACGGTTGCAATCAAGAGAGCCCGCCACGTATCCCTGATGCCGTACGTACAGGATTGATCGTCTGAGCATCCTGACCAGATCGAACAAGAATGAACAGAGGAGCTGCTGTATGATGTTGCGCTGCCTGAAGCGGCGGACAATCGTACAGCAGTTCTTTTATTTCATGCGGAAAAACATATCGCTATTTCGCTGCCCCGGGAACGGAAAAAAGGTCCGGCCCTGACGGGTCGAACCTTCTTGTGTTTTTTCAGTTTAGAGCTCCCGCAGGACCTGAAGGGCATTGACCGCGGTGATCGTGTGCATATGCTCGGCGAAGAATTCTTCCATGCCGCCTGTATATTCGACCGCCACGCCGTACTCTGTGAGGACGTTGCACACCCGGTTGAATTCCTGCGCGGGCGTATCATCCATGCGCAGGATCAGGTAGAAATTACCGTCCTCGGGATTTTTGAACAGCGTGTTCCAGCCCTTGTACTGTGCACTGACTGCCCCGGAGGCGCGGATGACGGTTTCCAGGTCACGGAAGAGGTAGAAGCGGGTCAGGTCGATCTTTTTCGACGGTGCCGCTGCTTCATTCTCCGCCCCGGAGGCGGTTCCTGATGCTGTTCCGGCGGATCCATTCTTTTCCGTGTCCTTCTGCGTGGAAGAGACACTGTCCAGCGGGCGAATCGCCGGATCGGAGGAGGCACCGCCTTTTGCGGAGGCTGCCTTCTCGTCTTTGCCCTTTGCACCCTGTGTGAGCCTGGAGATCAGATTGACGATATCGTCCAGACTGGACATGGATTCGGCGGGTGTCCCCGCAAAGCTGCTGCTGCCGTCCTCCCTGGAGAAGCGGGCAAACCGGCTGTCAAGCTCTTCAGGGTTGTCGACCCGGGTGATGATCAGAACGATCGCTTCGCCGGACAGCGGAATCGCTTCGATCATCAGAGGCGAATTATCCACAGTGAAGCCATATTCGCGGAAGGCTTCCTGCATCATATCCTGAAAAAGAAGCTTTGCTTTTTCCGAACCGTATGCGAGCTCATGCAGATTGATCTTGCGGGAGGCGAGGTCCTCCCGGGTGAGCGTGCAGCGGATCTGGTTGTCACTGATCTTTTCTATCTTCAAATTGGGTCACTTCCTTATAAACTTATTCCGTTTGATTGGTTCGATTATAATCAAAACCTCCGATCCTGTAAAGACAAAACTTGGGATCGGGAACAAAATAAGCCCGCAGCAGAAGCGGTGCTCCGGGAGCAGTGTAAAGCGGGGGAAGCATTGCTGTGATCGCGCTTCCCGGACGCGTACCCATGAAGGCTGTGCGGAATGCTTCACAGAATAAAAAGACAAAAACAGACAGAAAAAAGAACAGAAATACTTGCAAGAGAGCAACAAAAGCTATATAATGGACAAGTAAAAACACTGAAACGAAAGGCAAGGAGGTGAAATACAGTCATTTCGCAGTTCTGTAAGCATATCATGATGCGTAAAGCAGTCATTCTGGCATATCACCCATCAGATCTATCTGCCCGACCGGGCACCTTATCGTTGCTTTCCAGAGCGAAATATGAATGATGCAGTGTTTTTCAAATTGTAGAAAGGATCTGCTCCGGAATACGGCCTGGACGCAGCTGTGTACCCGAAGGGAAAGGAAATGCAAATCCCCCGAACCTGTATTTCTTTTTCCGGTATACAAAGCTGCACTCAGCCAGACGTTGCAGCGGGCTGCATACAGGCAGTGGAAGGATATATCACGGTATCAGCATCTCCGCGAGGAGCAAACTGGTTAGGATCATGTACTACAGAGACACAGAACAAACATCTGCGGAGCTGGCGCTTACGCAGGAGCTGAATGCTTATCGGAAAAGCGGATGTAGGATCTGTCTGAACGGCAGACCGGCCAGTCCCGAACAGGTCGCCCATGCTTGTGTACGGGAGAATCAGGAGTACATGAGGGACTTGATCGACGACGGTACGGAAATGATCCGGCAGATCAACTTCATCCGGGTCCGGGAGGAAAATGAGGAACGCGAAAAAAGGCAGTCAAGAGGAAGGGCAGAAACTGCGAAAAGAAACAGCCAGGCAATGCGCAGGCAGTAACAGATATCCCCGTCATGCAGCAGCTGTCGCTACCCTTTGAATGGATTTTTTCGTCCGCAATCATACCGGACACCTATGCCCGTCTCTGGGGAGGCGGGCATTTTTATGCCTCTGAGGCGCTCGGATCTACGGCAGGATATCACAGCAATAAGAAGGCAGTTCTGTGAGGGCTGATCTGTGCGAAATGCTGCGGTCGTTTTGCTGAAAAATGAGCCGGCAGTCGATCTCGAAAAAAAAATTCCGGAAAATTTAAAAACAGAAGTATGTAACAACTCATGTAACCACTCCTTGATAGAATGATCTTACAAAAGAACACAAGAGCATTTACATAGAAGATCAACTATAGGAGGAAACAGCAATGATGAAGAGATTAGCAAGGCTTATGGCAATGGTGGTTGCAGGATCCGTAATCGTGGTAAGTGGTAATGAATATGTAACCGCTGAGGAAACCGAGGAAAATATTCATCCCGGATGTGTGGAAGAAGCAGAAAATAAAAAGGATCTTATGGAAGAGCTTGCCTGCGATCCGTTGATCGAAGATCACATTATTGAGGATGCGGGCGAAGACCTGATCGAGGAAGAAACCGAAGACCTGGTTGAGGAAGAGACGGAAGATCTGGTTGAGGAAGAAACCGAAGAAGAAACGGAAGAAGTCATCGAAGAAATCGGATGTGGATTTGATGAAGAGATCGAAGACGCAATCGAAGACGAGCAGCCCGTGGAAACGGCCGAAGAGATCTGCTCCTTCGGAGCCGATGAAGAATTCGAGATCCGGGAAACGGATGAAGTAATGTACGATGCGGCTGATGATGACGTCCTGGCAGAAGAGGATGCTCTGACAGAGGACAGCACTCTGGCAGAAGATGACACTCTGGAAGAGGATGACGAATTCCTCACGATCGAAGATTATGACACACCGCTCGGCCTGGGATATACGCAGGAAGAGATGGAGCAGGCGGCTCAGGAACAGCTTCTTGCACAGGCAGCCCAGGAGCAGCAGCGCAGCCAGGAAAATATGAAGGTGACGATTTATACCTCCCGGCAGGCAGATACGCTCCCCGGAGATCAGATCACCCTTACCAGCCAGGTGGAAGGCTTTGATGACTGCAGCGGGATCGCTTATCAGTGGATGAGCGATAAGGGCAACGGCTTCGAGCCGGTGGCAGGTGCCAATCAGGAAACCTATTCCTATACGGCTGATGAAGAGAACATGGGATGGAGCTGGAGACTGATGGTGTACTTCTGCTGAGAAGCACCCATTTCCGGTACATCTGATGATAGAAGAGGTTCAAAAAACGGGAAGGAGGAAGCGTACAGGGAGAAAAACGGAAACATCAGACACAGGAATGTGAGAAACGATATATAGAAAGGAGAATAAGACTTAAAAAAAGAGAATAAGACTCTAAAATGAATAAGACTCTTATATAAGGAGAATAATACACGCAGAAAGGAGATAAGACATGCAGGCCCGGGATTTCCCGGGCCTTACATATGTGCGCGGCGGTATCATGGGAAACAGCAGGGAAAATGGGACAGGGGACCGTTCTGTGTCCCATTTTCACCTAAAAGTTCGGGTTGCGTGAATGTCTGTGTTTTGTTAGAATCGGTGATAGGATAATCATCACTGCAGGGTACAGACGCATTACGTATTTCAGAAGGAAAAGCTGCATCATGGAGACAAAGTTCAGACAGGCCAGGGGGCTTCGCCGGAATATTCTGGTGGTAGATGATGAGGTGATCAACCGGGAGCTTCTGAGTTTTATGCTCAGGGAGTTCTATCAGGTATATACCGCTACAAATGGACAGGAAGCGATTGAAATGCTTACGGCGGGGGACCGGGTGTATTCTCTTGTGCTTCTGGACCTTAAGATGCCGGTGATGGGAGGAATCGAGTTTCTGCAGATCCGGCATCAGCGGGAGGATCTGAAGAAGATCCCGGTGATCGTGATGACGGCGGAAACGGAAGCTGAGGTGCGCAGCATCAAGCTGGGAGCGGCCGACTTTATCCGCAAGCCCTATAATATGCCGGAGGTGATTCTTACCCGTATCGAGCGGATCATCGAGCTGTATGAGGACCAGCACATCATTGCATCGACGGAGGAGGATCCGCTGACAGGGCTTTATACGAAGGCGTTCTTTTTCCAGTATATCTACCGGCTGGAGCAGTCAAACGCAGATAACTGCATGGATGCGATCGTGATGAACGCCGACCGGTTTCATCTGATCAATGAGCTGTACGGCCGGTCGGCCGGGGATGATATTCTGCGCGCCATGGGCAGAAGCGTAATGCGTATTCTTATGCGGGCGGATGGTATTGGCTGCCGCAGTGAGGGGGATACGTTCTTCCTGTACTGCATGCATCAGGAGGATTATGACTGGGTGCCGGATGTGATTTCGGAGGAGCTGGGAAAAGCAGGCAGCAGTGCGACGCAGGTGCGCGTGCGTGTTGGTGTGTATCAGAATGTCCGCAGAGAGATTCTGGCAGAGGACTGGTTTGACATGGCCAACATGGCCTGCAGCGGGATCCGGGAAAATTACACCCGAAATGTGGCGTATTACGATAATGCGCTTCATGTGCGTGCGCTTCACCAGGAGCGCCTGATCCGGGATCTGCGTGCGGCGATCGAGGAGCGGCAGCTGAAGGTTTATTATCAGCCGAAATATAACATCCGGGGAGAGAAGCCCCGTCTGGAAAGTGCGGAGGCGCTGATTCGCTGGGATCATCCGCAGCTTGGGATGATCCGCCCGGGAGAGTTTATTCCGCTGTTTGAAGCGAACGGTCTGATCCAGCGCGTGGATTATTATGTGTGGCGTGAAGTGGCCGCCCAGATCCGCAGGTGGAAGGACGAGCTGGGGATCGCAATTCCTGTATCGGTGAATGTATCGCGGATCGATATCTACGATCCGCATCTTGAGGAAAATCTTCTTTCGCTGCTTCGGGAGCAGAAGCTTTCGAGCGCGGACTTTGTGCTGGAGGTGACCGAGTCGGCCTGTTCGGAGGATGACGAACAGCTCATCAGCGTGGTGGGGTCTCTGCGCAGTAAAGGTTTCCGAATCGAGATGGATGACTTCGGCGCCGGCTATTCCTCGCTGAATATGCTCACGATGCTCCCAATCGACGAGCTGAAAATGGACATTCGGTTCATCCGGGAAATGTCGAAGGATGCGCGCAGCCTTAAGATGGTGGAGCTGATCCTGGACATTGCGCGTTTCCTGGAGATGACGGTTGTGGCAGAGGGGGTCGAGGAGGAGCCTCAGTACCGTCTGCTGCGTGAGATGGGCTGTGATGTGATCCAGGGCTATTATTTTTCAAGGCCGATGGCGGAGGATGTGTTCGCATCGTTTCTGCAGAGGGAGATATCCGCGTAAGTGGCCCCGGACAGGTAAGACCGGAATTCAGGTCGAGATAAGAGAAAGATACAATAAAGAGCTGCAATAAAGAACTGCAATAAATAGCTGCAAAGAAAACAAAGGGGGAAGGGTAATGCTGACAATCGAGAAACTGGAACAGTATGGTGCGAATACCGCGGAAGGTCTGGGCAGATGCTTTGGGAATGAATCATTGTATTTCCGCCTTGTGGGGATGATTCCGGGAGAAGCGAATTTCCCGAAGCTGCAGGAGTCCGTGAAGGCGGGGGATCTGGACACCGGGTTTGAGGCGGCACATGCGCTGAAGGGTGTGGTGTCGAACCTGGCGCTTTCTTCCATGCTCAGGCCGGTGGAGGAGATCACGGAAAAGCTGCGCGCCCGGGAGCAGGCGGATTATACGGATCTGCTGGCACAGATCGAGGAACGCAGAGCTGCCCTGGAGGAACTGTGCAAGTGAAATGGAAACGATCTTATATGCGGAAGTTTATCTGATCTGTATTATTGTGGTTGCGCTGGTGCTCATGTGGAGCCTGAACGGATGGGACCGCTCCAGCCAGAGTATCTGGTTCCGGGTGATTCTGTACACGTTTCTGCTGAATTTCACAGCGAACTTTTTCTTCAAGCTGTTCAGCGGGGGGCTGCTGGCGGACACACCCGACTACCGGATCGCCTGGCTGCTGAAGACGCTTTATCACATCACCCTGTGCGTGGGCGTTTTCGCCTGGTGCGGCTACGCCGATACGGAGCGGGGCAGCGGCGTGTTCCAGGACTGGAAGACGCTGCGGTATATGTATATCCTGCTGGCTATGCCGCTGGTGCTGATCGTGCTGAACCTGTACACCCACTGGCTTTTTAGCGTGGAAGCGGGTGGACGTTATGAGCGGCACTGGATGTTTCAGCTGGAGATGGCATACCTGTCGGTATGCTCGGCGATCAGCGCGATCCGTCTGTTGCGCCGCTCCCGTTTCGAATCCGACCCCAATGTCCGTTCACAGATGTGGCTCACCTCCTCCTTCTCCGTGTGTATTTTCGGGGCGTGGGGAATTTCCTTCATGGGTGAAGCCTTTCCCGTGATCTGTGTGTGTATCATGGTGGAGATCCTGGTGCAGTATGTGACAGCCTCTCGCAATCAGATCTCGCTGGACAAGCTCACGCAGGTGAACAATCGGCAGAACCTGATCGGATTTATGGAGTATAAGCTGGTCAATCATGTGAAGGATCTGCATCTGCTGATGATCGACCTGGATGATTTTAAACAGATCAATGACCGGTACGGACATCTGGAGGGGGACCTTGCACTGGTGAAAACCGCGCAGATTCTCAAGAATTCCTGCGGTTCGTTTCAGCTGAGACCCTACATCGCAAGGTACGGCGGCGATGAGTTCATCATCATCCTGGAGGACGATGAGGGAGGCGTAGAAGCCTTGAAGGGAAGGATCCTGGAGGGCGTGCGATCCTTCAATGACAGCAGCGCTGCCTGGAAACTGAAACTGAGCATCGGCGCGGTGCGCTGGAAGCCGGGGATGACACATAAAAACTGGATCGCCCTGGCGGACGAGGAGATGTACCGGATCAAAAAAGAAAAGAAGAGATGAAAGGGTTCAAACAGGGGACGGTTCTCTGTTTGAACCCTGTTTTTCAATTCAGGAACCGTCCTCTGTTTGTAGCGGAAAAACATTTTGCATATGCTGAATATTTTCCAAAATATTTTGAGATAATCGGGAAACGGCAAATATTTTCTTGACCTTGCGCAAAAGCGGTCTTATACTTTGCAGGGTGACTGTTGTCAAAAACGGTTTCGGGATTCTTGCCGCGGCCGCTGCGATGGCAGAAAAACGGAAAAAGAAGGTGTCAAAATGAAAGTATATGCAAGGATTATGAAGGTCGTGACGGCGATCGAGAATATCGTTCTGGCCATCTCGATGATCCTGGTGCTGGTGCTGACCTTCGGCAATGTGGTTGCGCGGAAGGTGTTCCACCATTCCTGGGGCTTCACGGAGGAGATCGTCGTAGCTGTGTTTGTGCTGATCTCGCTGCTCGCGGCCGGGGTCGCCGCAAAGGACGGCGGGCTGGTCAATCTCGGGCTGATCTCCGACAATGTCAGCTACGGCAAGCAGAAGGTGCTGCACATCATCTCCACCATGATCTGCGTGATCTATTCTCTGATTCTCGCCTGGGAGGGATGGGGAAGGATTCAGGCGGACCATACGTTCAGTCCGATCCTGCATATTTCGAAGTCGGTATTCTGGAGCTTTGTCGTGATCGGCGGAATTTCAATGGCCCTTCATTTTATCCAGAACTGTATTGAATTCTGTATAAAAGGCAGCGGAAAGGAGGAAGCGGAATGATTACTGCTATTTTATTTATCTCCTTCTTTGCGATGCTGCTGATCGGTATGCCGATCGCGATCTGCCTCGGAATGAGCTCTGTGCTGACGATCCTTTACGCCAGCAATTTCGTCCGCAAGTTTGCGAACCTTACGCTCAGCG
This sequence comes from uncultured Lachnospiraceae bacterium, assembly GCA_946624935.1. Taxonomy (GTDB): domain Bacteria; phylum Bacillota; class Clostridia; order Lachnospirales; family Lachnospiraceae; genus Merdiplasma. The sequence goes on from CAMOSN010000019.1 coordinate 10,727, forward strand.
TGGTTGCCACGAATACCTACACGGGTATTTCCAAGTTCCTGCTGCTCGCCATTCCGTTCTTTGTCCTTTCCGGAAATATCATGGCGAAGGCGGGCATCTCGCAGCGCCTTGTGAAATTCATTGACGATATGGTAGGGCACCGCAGAGGTTCTCTGGCCATTGTGTGTGTAATCGTAGCATGCTTCTTCGGTGCGATCTCCGGTTCCGGACCGGCGACGGTTGCGGCCCTGGGTGCGGTGCTGATTCCGGCCATGGTCGAATCCGGGTTCAACATTTCGTTTGCGGAAGCACTGATGGCGACCTCCAGTTCCATCGCGATCGTCATTCCGCCCTCCATCGCCTTCGTTGTATATGCCTCCATCACCGGCGAGAGCGTCGGCGAACTGTTCATGGCAGGGATTATTCCGGGCATTCTGATGGGTGTTGCGCTGGCCATTGTCGTGAAATGGGAGGCTGCGAAGCGCGGGATCGAGCCGGCGCATGAAAAGCGCAGCGCGAAGGAGCGCTGGGCCAGCTTCAAGGATGCCTTCTGGGGGCTTCTGATGCCGGTCATCATTCTCGGCGGAATCTACGGTGGCATTTTCACACCGACCGAGGCGGCAGCCGTGTCCGTGATCTACGGTATGATCGTGGCGCTGTTCATCTACCGGGACGTCACGGTAAAGGATCTGATCCTCATCTGCATCGATTCCGCCAAAACGACCGGCGGCATCATGCTGATCGTGGCATCGGCGTCACTGTTTTCCTACTGCTGTACACTGTTCGGAATTTCCCAGGCCGCACAGAGCCTGCTGGCCGGAGTATCCGCCAACAAGTATGTGTTCCTGCTGATCGTCAACATCATCTTCCTGATCGCAGGATGCTTCATTGATGCCAACTCGGCCATGTACATCTTTATACCGATCATGATGCCGGTGGCGAAGGCTCTGGGCTACAACATGGTAGCCTTCGGTATCGTGGCAACCGTGAACCTGGCCATCGGACAGGTGACTCCGCCGGTCGGCGTGAACCTGTTTGTGGCGATGGGACTGAAAATTAAAGATGTGCAAAAATCGCTGGCACAGAAAACCGATGTGTATCATAAGGTCACACTGCCGATGATTTCAAGGGCAGTGGTGCCGATGATCCTGGCCTGCCTTGTGGTGCTGCTGCTGATCACATATATCCCGCAGATCAGCCTGCTGCTGGTGCGCTGAGGATATTTATTATTATGATCTCCCGGGAGACTTTCCCTGGCCAGATAGATTTACAATTTTTCAGGAGGAAACATTATGAAAAAGACAAGCACAATCGTTCTTGCAGGTCTTGCCAGCGTACTGGCAGCTTCCGCAGCCTTTGCGGCGGAGTATCATGACTATGATTATTCCGATCAGTATGTTGCGGCAGATGAGGCGGCGGTGTACGAAGGAACGGACGAATGGCCGGAGGTAACCTGGAACTATGACTGCTCCACGGGCGAGAATTCGACCTGGGCACAGGCCGGCTACTACTTTGCAGCGCTGATGGCAGAGTCCACCGACGGTGCGGTTCTCGTAGAGGTATATCCGGGCGAGCAGCTCACCAACGGCGACCAGGTTGCAGGTATCCAGGCTCTGATCGACGGTGACACGCTGCAGGTGTCCATGCATTCCAATCTGATCTATGCCAACTTCGATCCCCGTTTCAACGTGGTATCTCTTCCGTACATCTTCGAAAACTATGACGATGTAGACGCAGTGCTCGAAGGCGAAGGCGGAGAGGCACTCAAGAATGTGCTTTCCGAATATGGCCTGGTGTGCCTGGGTATCGGTGAGAACGGCTTCCGCCAGATCACCAATTCCAAGAAGCCCATCACCAGCGTTGCCGATCTTGGCGACATCAAGATGCGTATATGCTCCAACGATCTGTGCGCAGAGGTTTACAAGGAGTGGGGCTGCGATGCTTCCGTTATGAACTGGGCCGAGACCTACACCGCTCTGCAGCAGGGCACCGTGGACGGCGAGGAGAACCCGGAGACCGCAATCGACTCCGCATCCGTACAGGATGTACAGGATTACATCTCCCTGTGGAACGCTTACTATGACTGCCTGTTCTTCTGCATCAACGGCAATGCCTACAACCAGCTGACCGATGCTCAGAAGGAAATCGTTGCAGCCAATGCAGCCAAGGCCGTTGCTTATCAGAAGGCCACCAACCGCCAGAAGGTCGACGAGCTCGTTGCAGAGTGGACCGAGAGCGGCGCAATGGAAGTGACCCCGCTCGACCAGATCGATTCTGACTCCTTCCGTGAGGCAGCAGCCGGCGCAGTCGACTGGTACAAAGAGTCTCTTGTCAGCAACGCCGGCATGAGCGAAGACGATGCGGCAGCCCTGATCGCAGCATTCCAGAAATAAAGAAGTACTGAAATTAAAGAAGCAATAGAATTAAAGAAGCAAGAAGTACAAATATAAAAATGAGTGCCCTTACAGTGCGTCAAAAACGCTCTGTAAGGGCATATCAGTATTGGTAGCTTACATATTATGATGCGATATCTGTCATTTATAACGTACGCCTGCGCCACCACCTTTCTTCCGGGGCCCAACAACATCCTGATGATGACGCAGGCAAGCCGCTACGGCGTCAAAAGGCTGTGGCCGCTCCTTTTCGGCATCTGGAGCGGCCTGGTGACGGTCATGCTGCTGGCCGGAGCCTTCTGCTCAGGCTTAAGCAGCATCGTGCCGCGTTTCGCGGCGTACTTTAAATATGTCGGCGCAGCGTACATCCTTTATCTTGCATGGAAAACGCTGACCCGGGGCGGCATCGGCGAGGGCAGTTCCGCAAAGGACGTGCCCCTCACCTATGCAAACGGCTTTGCACTGCAGTTCCTCAACGTCAAGGTGATCATGCTCGGCCTGGCATCCTTTCCCGGCTACTTTCTGCCCATGGGAAAGCACTTCTGGGTCGTGCCGCTGTTCGCAGTGACCATGACCGTGTGCTGCGGCATCGGCAACCTGATCTGGACCTTCCTCGGAAGCATCCTGACGCCCTTCTACAACCGCTACTACAAAATCATCAACTTTGTCATGGCACTGCTGCTCGTGTGGTGCGCATGGAAAATCGTACGGTAACGCCGTGCAAAATGGGACAGGGGACGGTTCTCTGTCCCGTTTTTGTTTTTGGGACAGAGAGCTGCCCTCTGCCCCATTTAAGAAATACCGGTTTTAGAGGCCGCATAATTTCCGGAAAGAGCCGACACAGGCGAAAAGAAACGGAAAAAAGGAAAACTTAGATGCCTGGTGCGAGGAAATGGAAGCCGGCGCAGGCGAAACCATATGGAAGTAAGTCGATCCCGGCCCTTTTACAAATGCCATATGCATAACGCCTGGAAAAACATGTTCATATTCAATAACTCAAAACAAATTCCATAAATGGAATGAATTCCAAATATGGTTGACATTATGAGGAGGGAGATGGTATATTCAGCACAGAAACGATCTGCAGGAGGAGTCTCATGGATACACTGGAAGAACTGCGCAAAAGAAAAAAAGAATTGAACCTGACCAACCAGGAGATCGCGGATCTGTCCGGGCTGCCGATCGGAACGGTTTCGAAGGTACTGGCCGGGATCACCCGGTCTCCAAGGTACGATACGATCGCTGCCCTCGAAAAGGTGCTCGGCCACCGACGGAAGAACGATGAGACTTCCGGGGACGTTTTTTCACAGGCAGGGACCGTGCGTGAGAGTGGACTGGTATATGGAAATACGGCTTATGCTTCGGACGGGATCTGGAGGAGCCGGTCCGGAAACCGGGAGGAATGGCATACCTATCAGGATTATATTGCCCTGCCGGAGGATCGCAGAGTAGAATTGATCGATGGAAAATTCTATGATATGGCCGCCCCGAATTCCAGGCATCAGATCATCATCGGGCAGCTGCACCTTCAGTTTACCGCCTGTGCGCAGAACCATCCCGGCTGCATGGTGCTGCTCTCACCGATGGATGTACTGCTTGACGAGGATCCATACACAGTCGTGCAGCCGGACCTGATGGTGCTGTGTGATCTGAAGCGATTAAGAAAAGGAAGAGTGTTCGGGGCACCGGATCTTGTAGTGGAGGTGGTCTCACCGGGATCCGGCCAGAGGGATTATTCACTCAAACTGGGCAAGTATCTCGCGGCCGGGGTAAAGGAATACTGGATCATCGATCAGAAAAAGGGAAGGGTACTCGTATATTTTAATTCCGAGCCGGCTAATACCGAGCCGGAAGAGGTGGATGCCGCAGGGCAGGAGGATCCGTTTGACCCTTTCAAGGATGCCCCTGTAAAGGATACCTCCCCGGACATTGCGATCTACGGGATGGAGGATGACATTCCGGTCCGGCTCTGTGAGGATAAATGTCACATCCATATGGCATCGATCACAAAGCTGCTGGAGTCCCTGGGGGACATCGGATAAAAAGAGGACGGCGCAGGCCCGGAACAGGGCCTGCGCCGTCTGCATTTTTTTATCATTTTGCGTATTGCTCGATCAGGGAAAGGATCTTTCCGATGGCGTCGGCGGTTTCCGAGCGTTCCATGTTGGAAATGTAGGTGCCGCGGTCACGCTGCAGGGAGCGGATGGTTTCAAGCAGCACCTCGGGGGTAATGTCCTCCTCCTGGAGGACCATGGAAAAGCCCTGCTTGCGGAAGGATTCGGCGTTGAGCAGCTGGTCGCCGCGGCTGGCGGAGGCCGGAAGCGGGATCAGCAAAGCCGGCTTGCGCAGGGCAAGCAGCTCGCAGATGGAATTGGCACCGGCGCGGGAGATCACCAGGTCGCAGGCCGCAAAAAGATCCGGCAGCTCCTCGCGGATGTATTCGTACTGGCGGTAGCCTTTTGTTCCTTCCAGGCTTTCGTCCAGGTTGCCTTTGCCGCACAGGTGAATGATCTGGAATTGCTCCAGCAGCTGTGGCAGAACCGAGCGCACGGCAGTGTTGACCGCCACGGAGCCCAGGCTGCCGCCGATAATCAAAAGCACCGGCTTGTCCGCGGTAAAACCGCAGAAGGCAAGCCCTGCCTCACGGCTGCCGGCAAGCAGCTCCGGCCGGATGGGAGAACCGGTGAGCACGGCTTTTCCTTCCGGAAGATGCTTCACCGTCTCCGGGAAATTGCAGCACACAGCGCTGGCACTGGAGAAGGAAAGTCGGTTGGCAAGGCCGGGGGTCATGTCCGATTCATGGATGATCACCGGGATCTTCAGCGTCTTTGCCGCAATCACGACCGGCACGGAAACAAACCCGCCCTTGGAGAACACAATGTTCGGCTTCAGCCGGTGCAGGATCCGGCGCGCCTGGGCAAGGCCTCTGATCACCCGGGCCGGATCGGTGAAATTCTGCCAGTCGAAATACCGGCGCAGCTTGCCCGAAGAGATGCCGTAGTACGGAACTCCCTCGGCCTTGATCAGGTCCTTCTCGATCCCCTCGTAGGAGCCGATGTAATGGATCTCATAGCCACGTTTACGCAGCTCGCCGAGGAGTGCAATATTCGGAGTGACATGGCCGGCCGTGCCGCCGCCGGTCAGTACGATTTTTTTCTTTTCCATCTTTGGTTTGTGTTCCGGCCCTGCAGAAAGCCGGAAATCCTTTCTATATTGTTAGGCGCTAGGCGTTTTATGAAGTAACGTTCAGTAACGCTGGTGCGTGGAAATCATAAGTGTAGCTATTGTAGCACATGTTGCAGGGAATATGTATATGTTTTTCCTCGGAGCCTCAAACAGGGGACGGTTCTCTGTTTGACATTTCTTTATTCTCTTAAGCGGACGAAATGCCGGAGGGGCACGGGGCAACGGTCGTATCCATGCTTGACAATTGTCCGTACTCTGTCCAAAATAGCATTATAGGTTGCAGCTGCAAAGAAAGCAGTCAGGGACAAAACAGGTGTTTTGAGGAGAAAATCCGGGAGGGAATGCGTTATGAAACTTACATTTCTCGGAGCAGCCCACGAAGTCACGGGGAGCTGTTATTATCTGGAGGCCTGCGGGAAGAAGCTTCTGATCGACTGCGGGATGGAACAGGGGGTGGATTATTTTGAGAATGAGCCGCTGCCTGTGATGCCCTCGGACATCGACATGGTGCTGCTGACTCACGCGCACATCGACCATTCGGGGAAGCTGCCGCTGCTCTCGAAGCAGGGCTTTGCCGGACAGATCTTCGCCACGGACGGGACGGAGCAGCTGTGCCAGATCATGCTGATGGACAGCGCCCACATCCAGGAGTCCGACGCGGAGTGGAAGAACCGCAAGGCCGAGCGCTCGGGCAGTCCGATGGTGGAGCCGCTCTACACGGTGGACGATGCGCAGAATGCACTGAAGTGCTTCGTCGGGATTCCCTATGGAGAGGAAAAGTACATTGCCGACGGGATCCGGATCCGGTTTATCGATGCCGGACATCTGCTGGGGTCCTCCTCCATCGAGGTGTGGCTGAAGGAGGGGGAGACGGAGAAGAAGATCATTTTCTCCGGGGATATCGGCAACACCGCGCAGCCGCTGATCAATGATCCCACCTATCCGGAGGAGGCGGACTATGTGGTGATGGAGTCGACCTACGGACTTCGCCAGCATGAGCGCCCGACGGATTATGCCAGTGCCCTCGCTGCGGTGCTGCAGGAGACCTTTGACCGCGGCGGAAATGTGGTGATCCCGTCCTTCGCGGTAGGCCGCACCCAGGAGATGCTCTATTTTATCCGGAAGATCAAGGAGGATCGTCTGGTCACGGGGCACGACGGCTTTGAGGTGTACGTGGACAGTCCGCTGGCAAACGAAGCCACGGAGGTGTTCTACAAGCGGATGTACAGCGACTTCGATGCAGAGGCTATGGATCTGCTGCAAAGAGGCATCAATCCGATCTCCTTCCCGGGGCTGCGTACGTCGATCACCAGTGCCGACTCGATCGCGATCAACAATGACACGAAGAGCAAGGTAATCCTTTCGGCGAGCGGAATGTGCGAAGCCGGGCGGATTCGTCATCATCTGAAGCACAACCTGTGGCGGCCGGAATGCACGATCCTGTTCGTGGGCTATCAGTCGGTCGGAACGCTGGGCCGGGCGCTGGTGGAGGGCGCCGACTCGGTGAAACTGTTCGGGGAGGAGATCCAGGTGCGCGCACGCATCCTGCAGCTTCCCGGCATCAGCGGCCACGCGGACAGCGAGGGCCTGATGCGCTGGATCGGCGCGATGAAGAAGAAGCCGGAGAAGGTGTTCGTGACCCACGGCGATGCCGCTGCCTGCGAGGGATTTCGTGACCGGCTTGCAAAGGAGCTGGGGCTGGACGCTTATGCACCGTACTCCGGAACCCAGTTTGACCTGGCCTCCGGCGCACTTGCGTACGAGGCTCCGCCAAGACCGCTGCGTGACATCGATCTGGATGAGATCGGAGCGGACGGAGAAGCCGGAGCTCGGGGCACAGTCGGTACCGGTGCCGCACAGGGCGCCGCGGGAGTACCTGCGTTCCGCTCCAGTGCGGGCGGCATCAAGGCGGCAAGGCTGTTTAAGAGCCTTCTGGAAGCCGGCAACCGCCTGATCTCGATCATCCGCAGCAAGGGCGGTGCGCCCAACGCCGATCTGAAGAAGATGACACGGCAGATCGAGGAATTCTGTGACAAGTGGGAGGATTAGGCTGTGTCGATGCAGATTGTGCCTGTACGCAAACAGAGAACCGTCCCCTGTTCAAACCTTGACTTTTTCACTGTGATGCTTTAACATGTAATAGAATTTGCTTTGCATATTTTTATAAGAGAAGGAGGAAAAACACATGACAAAGAAAGTACTTTCCTGTGTACTGACAGGCGGCATGATCCTTGCGGGGATGAGCGCGATGCAGGCTGCTGCAGCCGAGAATCTGACGCTGGCAACGGGCGGAACCACCGGTACCTACTATGCGGTAGGCGGTGTGATGGCGACTGTGCTTAATCCGGTTCTGGAAAACTCCAGCATCACCGTTACCTCCACCGGTGCTTCCAAGGCCAACATCCAGCTGATCGACGATGAGGATGCCAACCTGGGCATCGTTCAGAACGACGTTATGTACTATGCTTACACCGGCACCGACCTGTTCGAGGACGAGGGTGCATATGATACCTTTGCAGCTGTTGCAGGCATGTACGATGAAACCGTGCAGATCGTCACCACCGACAGCTCCATCCAGACGGTAGCGGACCTGGCCGGCAAGACGGTATCCGTAGGTGATGCAGGTTCGGGCGTTGAGTTCAACGCAAAGCAGATCCTGGCAGCCTATGACATGACCTTTGATGACATCAAGGTTGTGAATGCTTCCTTCGGCGACTCTGCGGACAGCCTCAAGGACGGCAAGATCGATGCGGCATTCGTGGTTGCAGGCGCTCCCACTACCGCAGTTGTGGATCTGTCCACCGTGAAAGACATCAGCCTGGTACAGCTGGACGAGGAGCACATCGCGAAGCTGCAGGAAAGCTACGATTTCTATACCGAGACCGTGATCCCGGAGGGGACCTATGACGGCGTCGGCGATGCGACCACCGTTTCCGTACGTGCGACCCTGATCGCTTCCACCGAGACGGATGAAGAGGTGATCTATGAGCTGCTTAAAGCCATGTTCGACAATCAGGAAGCTCTGATCGCGGGACATGCGAAATTCGAATTCCTGAATCTGGAAGATGCAGTGAAGGGCATCAGCGTTCCGTTCCATGCAGGCGCTGTGAAGTATTATGAGGAACAGGGCATCACTGTGGAGTGATCGCCGCATCCGCCCAAAAGTATTGTTTGCGGCAGCCGTTGTGATCCTGATAGCGACACTGGCTGCCGCTTTTTTGGGCAGAAGGGCGGAGGGCATCCTTACGATCGAAAATGCGAAGACCGGTGAGGTGTATGACAGCTTCCGGCTCAGGCGCGGCGACACCTTCAGTGTCGGCTTCGTACACTCCGTCAACAAAAGTCCGGTAACCGATTATTACGAGCTGCGCGAAGACGGGATCTACGTGGTGAAAACCGTTTACTACGGGTTCGGCGCCGGCGTGCAGACCGAGCTCGAGGACGGGCAGAAGCTTGAATACGGCGAGGACGGCAGTATGATCATTACCGGCTTTGACCGCAGGATGGAGGATCTGATCTATTTTGTGGGGACGGTGTCGGATCACACGCTGGTGATCAATGATACGCAGACCATCAGCCTGCGCAAGCTGTGCGGGCGAAACAGCATGGTGCGGTTCGTCTGGAAGGAATAACAGCCTGCGAAAAAGGACTTTGCGCCTGAGAAGCGGCTGGCCTGCGGGATGGAAGGCCGGCAGGAGAGGGGAAGACTATGGAAGAGAAAAAAATCAACACGGCTGCGCCGGAGGATGTAACCGGCACCATGGCCGATGTGGACGAGATCATGAAAAAATATGACCGCGAGTCCAACACCCGGCCCTGGGAAGGCGTTCCCGCGATGGTGATCAAGGTATTGCTGGCGGCGTTTTCGCTGTTCATGGTATATATGAACCTGTTCACCGTATGGGATGAGCGAATCCGCAGGCCGCTGTTTCTGGGGATCATCGTGATCTTTGTGTTCGTGCTGTTTCCGGCGCGGAAGAATTCCACAAAGCCGATGAAGGTCAATTATATCCCTGTTTATGATATCCTCCTGGCAGCTGCCGGAGCGGGAAGCTTTTTTTACTTTGTGATCAACAATAAAACGATCATCAACCATGCGACACACATCAGCAACCTGGAGATCGCGCTGGGTGTGATCGGGATCCTTATTCTGGCAGAGTGCTGCCGGAGGGTGACCGGTATCCCCATCCTTGTGGTGGCCGGCTGTTTTGTGCTTTATGCCTTTGCGTCCAATCTGGCCAACGGCAAGGCATTCTACAAGGTGCTGCGCTCCGTGACCTACAATCTGTTTTATACGACCACCGGCGTGATCGGAACGCCTGTGGGCGTGTGCAGTACCTACATTGTGCTGTTTATCATTTTCGGTGCTTTCCTGGAGGCGACCGGGATCGCGGACTTTTTCATCTCCTGCGCAAACTGCCTGGCGGGCGCAGCCTCCGGCGGACCGGCCAAGGTGGCGGTCATCTCCTCGGCGCTGTGCGGCATGGTGTCGGGTTCGAGCGTGGGCAACACGGTGACCACCGGCTCCGTGACGATCCCGATGATGAAAAAAACCGGTTATCCGGGTGAATTCGCCGGCGCGGTGGAGGCTGCGGCCTCCACGGGTGGACAGATCATGCCGCCCATCATGGGTGCGGCGGCCTTTCTGATGGCGGAGATGGTGGGTGTGCCCTATTCCGACATTGTGGTGCGGGCGATCCTTCCTGCGGTGCTTTACTTTACCGGTATTTTCCTGATGGTGCATCTGCGCGCGAAGAGGCTGGGCCTGAAGGGCATTCCGAAGGAGGAACTTCCGCAGGTGAAGAAGATCCTGCCGAAGATCTATCTGCTGATTCCGCTGGTGGCACTGATCTATCTGATCGTTTCCGGCTACACCATGAGCCGCGCGGCCATCTACGCGACGCTGCTGTGTATCGTGGTGAGTATGTTTGACAAGGAGCACCGGATGTCTCCGGCGAATTTCCTTACGGCTCTGGAGACGGGTGCCCGCAACACGCTGAGCATTGCAGTAGCCTGCGGTATCGCCGGTATCATCGCCGGGGTGGTGACCATGACCGGCCTCGGGCAGGTGTTCATCTCCGCGATCGTGAGCATTTCCCACGGACATCTGATGATTGCACTGCTGCTCACCATGGTGTGCTGCATCATTCTGGGCATGGGCGTGCCGACCACGGCCACCTACATCATTATGGCGACGACCTGTGCGCCGATCCTGACCACCGGTATGGGGCTGAACACCCTGTGCGCCAGCATGTTCGTGTTCTACTTCGGCATCGTGGCGGACATCACGCCGCCGGTCGCGCTGGCAGCCTACGCGGGCTCGGCCATCGCGAAATCCGATCCTATGCGCACGGCGCTGAATGCTTCCAAGCTGGCCATCGCAGCCTTCCTGATCCCGTATATGTTCTGCCTGAATCCGGCGATGCTGCTGATCGATACCAACGCCGCGGAATTTGTGGTGATCATCATCACGAGCGTGGTGGGAATGTATGCGATCGCGGCCGGCCTGGAGGGCTACATGCTGACCAGCCTGAATCCGGTGATGCGCGTGGTGCTGATCGCAGCCGGACTGATGCTCATCTATCCGGGCACCGTGACCGACGTGGCCGGTACGGCCATTACGGCGGCAGTGTTTGCCGTGGAGCTGGGACTTCGCAAGCGTGCCAGGACGGCATAGTAAGCAGAACATCATGTAGAAGCATAGAAAGCAGCTGTAGATCATGCGGAAGCATATGCGGCAGCTGTATAGCAGGCAGGATAAGGCTGCGCAAAACAAAGACAGTATGAAAAAAGATACTGAATATACCGACGGAGGAAAAAAGAAATGGTCATTACCATCAGCAGAGAGTATGGGGCGGGCGGCCGCTCGGTGGCGGCGGCGCTGTCGAAACGGCTTGGGATCGAGTATTATGACATTGATTTTGTGCGCCTGACCGCCAAGGTCAGCGGGTATTCCGAGGAGGATATCCGCCGCGAGGGCGAGGACATGAACCGGCGTTCCAAATGGATCAATCAGCTGCTGGACAACATGTCCTCCTACACCAGCTCCTACGATGCGATCTATCAGGCACAGCGCGAGGTGGTGGTCAGTCTGGCCAAAAAGCCCTGCATCATTGTCGGGCGCTGCTCCAATATCATCCTGGCTTCGGAGAAGATCCCGTCCTTTGATGTGTTCCTGTATGCGGATAAGGCTTACAAAATGAAACGCGCGGCGGAGCTGAATGAAAACGGAGAGATGGATCTCGGAAAATATGTGGAGCGCCGCGACCATCTGCGCAGGACCTATTACAAGGCTTATACAAAGCATGAGATGGGCGATTACCGAGATTACGACATTTGCCTGAACACCGGAGTCATCGGAATCGACCAGAGTGTGGACATTCTGGAGCAGATCCTGAAGCCGATGTTCGCGTAGAAATCAGGGGGCTGCCCCGGAATACGTCCGGCATGCCGGAAGAATCTTCCGGTTGCGGCTGCTTCTGAAAATTCGTATAATAAAGGGACGAAGAGGCACAACCGGCTTCCGATGGAGAAGGAAGAAGCCGGTCGAAACTGATGGATTGTTATTGCAAAAACATGCAGAAATGAGGGTGTAACGATGTTAGTGAATACGAAGGCAAGGATCGGTGTATTTTCAATCGCTCTTGGTGCATATCTGCCGCAGTTCCCGTCGCTGGTACCGGAATTCGAGGCACAGTACGAAGCATTCAAGAAGACGCTTCCCAACACGGTGGATATCATCGACGGCGGTATGGTTACCACGAAGGAGCAGTCCCAGGCAGCGGGTGATCAGTTCCGCGCGGCGGATGTGGACCTGGTGATCATGCAGCTGCTTACCTATGCTACCTCCTACAACATGCTGCCGGCGGTCAAGGACCTGGATGTTCCGGTGGTGCTGGTGAATGTGCAGAAGCTCAAAGCACTGGACTATGATCACACCGACATCGCTTCCTGGCTGGGCGAAGGCTATGCCTGCGGCGCAGTGGGCGAGATGGTGGCCGACCTGGAGCGCTTCGGCAAGCGCCATGCTGTGATCACAGGTGTGGTCGAGGGCGGCGATCCCGGCGTACAGGCGGAGATCGAGGACTGGTGCAGAGCAGCGCAGGTGCGCAGGCGCTTCCGCGATACCAACATCGGCCAGATCGGCCGTCCGTATCCGGGCATGTACGATCTGTACATTGACGAGTCCAACCTCTATCACCGGATGCATCTGTACACCAAGCAGTTCGACTGGGAGAAGATGTGGGCGATCGCCGACAACATCACCGACGAGGAAGCCATCCGCGGTAAGGCCCAGGAGATCCTGGACACCTTCGACATTGAGGGCGGCGGAAGCATCGAAGAAGTATGGGAGATGGCGAAGTACGTCGTCGCCTTCGAGCAGTGGGTGAAGGACGAAAAGCTCGGACTGATCGCTTCCCATTACGACGGATTTGCCACGGGCAAGGCCGGCGTGCTCGACTCCATGCTCATCCCGGCGTTCTCCATGCTCATCAAGCAGGGAACCGCCTGCGCGGTGGAGGGCGACATCAAGGTAGCCATGGCCATGAGCATCTGCAAGACCATCTCCGGTACCGGACAGCTGGCCGAAATGTACTCCATCGACTTCAACGATGACATCGCCATCATCGGACATTCCGGCTCCGGCGATGCCGACATCTCCGACAAGAAGCCGACCATGAAGATCGTGAAGGTGTTCCACGGCAAGACCGGCGGCGGATATCTCACCCAGTTCTATCCCTACACCGGTCCGGTGACCTATCTGGCCATCACCCAGGATCAGGACGGCCATTTCAAGTTTGTTGCGGCGGAGGGAGTGAACGAGGAAGGCAAGATCCTCTCCTTCGGCGATACCAACATGCGCACCCGCTTCACCTGCGGCGCACGTGAGTTTGTGAACAAGTGGAGCGAGGCCGGTCCGACCCATCACTTTGCGGCGGCAACCGGACGGCACATCCACACCATCCTCAAGGTGGCGAAGATCCTCAACGTACCGGTTGAGATCGTAACACAGTAATTGCAGGCGGGACAAAGGTGGGACAGAGGGGTGGGACAGAGGGACGTTCCTTTTGCCCCACCTCTCTGTCCCACCCGGAAGATCGGCAGGTCATGATGACCTGCCGTTTTTGATGTGCGGGAAGGCGCCGGATGCATGATTGACGAATGTCGGGACGGGAATTATATTAGAAGAATATGAAGGTAAGGGTGGAAGGGGTATATGATAAAAAACAGGATCCGTAAATTGCTGATCATCGCAGGACTGAGCCTTACGGCAGGCGCGGTGACCGGCTGTGCGCAGGTAAACAGTGCCATGATCCAGGCCGGCATGTTCGAAAGCCCGTATTATCATCTGGGTGATACCCAGTGGGATCACGGCGGCGTTGAGGAGTACTGGTTCAATCAGATCCCGAGTGAACTTAATGAGACCTACCGCGAGCTGTATTCGAGGCTCAGCAATCATGAGGATGAGGCGGAGCTCTATGCGGGCATTCCGACGGAAACCTTCTGGAAGGTGTATCATGCGGTGCTGGCGGATCATCCGGAATTCTTCTGGATCGATTCGAACATCGAGGCCACCGAATCGGGCCTGACCGGAAATGTGATCGCTTACCGGACGTCTCCTAATCTGCCGGCAGAGCAGCGGGAGGAGGTGCGCTCCCGGCTGGAGGAGGCCGCGGATGCGTGCATCGGACGCATTCCGGAGGAGGCTTCGGACTATGAGAAGATCAAAGCTGTTTATGAGTACCTGATCGATACCGTGGATTATGCGCGCGGCGTGCCGAATAATCAGAACATCCAGAGCGCGCTGCTGGACCGGCAGAGTGTGTGCGCCGGCTATGCCAAGGCGTTCCAGTACATTCTGCACCGGATGGGCATGTTCTGCACCTATGTCACCGGGAAGACCACGAACGGGGATGACCATGCGTGGAACATCGTCCGGATCGACGGACAGTATTACAATGTGGATGTTACCTGGGGCGATCCGGTGTTCGTCGGAACACTTGAGCAGCAGGTCAGTACGGCGACCAGCTACAACTATCTGTGCTGCTCGGATGCGCAGCTTTCGGCCACCCACATCGCAGAGGCGGATTTTGCTCTGCCCGCCTGCACCGACGAAAGCTATGACTACTACCGGATGAATGGGATGTATTATGAGACCTTTGATTATGACACGATTTACATGGCGCTCATGAATTCCGTGTGGGAGGAGCGCCGGTATGTGACCTTCAAGTTCGGCTCCAGGGAAGCTTATGACACCGCCATGTACGAGTTTTTCAGCAACGGCATGCTGCAGGAGCCGGCCCAGTATCTGATGGATCTTTACGGACGCAGTACATGGAACTACCGTTATAATACGGAGGAGGAGTTCCATCTGATCACAATCTACTGGACGAGTTGAGGAACGTATGATATGGTCAGCTGGATTATTCCAAAGTCGGGAACATTAATGTATCGTATCAACAGCAGGCAATGACAGCCTGCTGTTTTTTACGTATTGTCTGGTTTTTTATTGTGGCAAAGGACAGGAGAAGACTTTGCTACATGAAGTTCATTCTTTACACATTCTGCTAACATAATGAGGTAAACAATATGTTCTCTCGAAATCGGATCCAGGTTCCGAAGCTTTTCATAGAGTTCACAATTTGAAACGCGTGGAACCTTCTGAGTGCGAAAACGTTCGGGAGATATATCGTTTGGAGTAACGCCTAAAGCATCTGCTATCCGAAAAAACGATCGATCCGCATCGCATGAATACCATGCTCAATGTAGGATATTTCTTTACCGGAACATGTATCATCTACGAGCTCTGCCAGCGTATCTTGTGTCATGTTCTGTATATTCTTTCTGTAGGAATAGATTTGTTGACCAACTTGCGAAATGTCAGAAAAGTCTTTTCCTAAAATAGCCATCTTATCAACTCCTTTACTATGAAAATGAAATAATAGTTGCCGTCATGGAATAGGAAATATTTCTGTAACATGTGTAACTTACACTAGAATAATAGTATTAGTGATTATATCATAATTACATATAAAGTCAACTAATAATGAAATATAATTATAGAATAGAAAAGTATATATTCTAATATATAATCTAATATCTCAAGATAATGAAATATATTTGACATTATTTTGAAAAGGGGATATATTCTGAGTAAGAATAAAAGAGAAGAAAGAGGTGGGTTTATGCTTGCAAGAAGGAAAAAACACGATATACATTTCGGAATAAAGATAACTTTACTTATTTTGCTTTATGTGACGATGTTCCAGAGAATAACTTTTGGATCGACCAATCTGTCCGATTGGCAAGTGGCAAAACGTTATGAGAAATTTCTTTCTCAGAAAAAGACTATGCAGTTAAAATCGCCTATGGATGGAGAATGCTTTTCCTTGAATATTAAAAACAGTTATTTTAATGTTTTGGATATTAATGGGGATAATTGCGATGAATTAATCATCTGTAATCGCCTTCAGGGCTTTCATGATATGAATTTGCATATATTCAGACTCAAAAAAAAGAAGATACAGTACCTCGGTTCTATAAAGAATGCGAAAGATGAAAAGGGAGTCTGGTTTTCTCCGCGTTATCACGCATTATTATCGGTAGATTTCGGAATTGGCAG
>CAMOSN010000020.1 GCA_946624935.1 uncultured Lachnospiraceae bacterium
ACAAACGCTGGATGAGGCCGGGAGAATGACCCTTTGACGTACATTAGGAGGAGATTATGACAATTCGAAATGCTGTATGTGCCGCCGGACTGGTCTGCGCTCTGATGATGGGTGCACAGTGCGTCGGGGCGGCTGCGCTGTGGGAGGAGAATGTTTATATCGGTCTGCCGGCCCATGACTTTCCGGGAAACGGGGATTCGCTGCTGGACATCTTTACCCTGTACGACAGTGAAGGGCGCAGGGCAGGGGAAACGGTTGCCACAGCCGAGGTGGGGCAGTTTTTCGGAACCATGCAGAAGGGATCGCTGTGGACCTATCACCTGAACAGGGAGTCGTTCATTCAAAGCACCTCCACGCTTGAGATTCTTGCTCATGTCGTGCCGGAGGAAGGAGCCTGCTGGAGCGGGAGAGAACATTACTGTATATATGATTTTCAGGCAGGTTCCATCGAGGTGTACGACTCGGAGGGGAATCTGCTGGACCGGAAAACGCCTGATCTGCCACCGGATGCTTCGACACCGGATGCTTTGGCATCGGATTCTTCGTCTGCAGCCGCCGACGGGAGCATGCCCGCCGCGGAAGAAAAGCAGATCATTCTGACGGGCATCGAGACGGAGGATGCCCTTGTGGTGCGCGTCCTGAGCCGGTCCTGGGAGGGAACGGAGTGTATTTACGGGTTCCGGCGCGGAGAGGACGGTACCTGGATGGACAGCACGGAGCCGGGTTATCCCGAGGTGCTTCTGGGTGGCATGGAATATTCGCTTGGAAGGTTCCTTCTGTGCCTGGATGAGAACACCGGCCTGTACGATGTCTATTCCTCCGAGGGTGTCAGGATCATGGAGGGTGTCCAGGCAGTGTATGCGCTTGAAAACGGGTATGATCCTCTGCGGATCGACCGGCCCGAGGCCGGAAATGAAAGGGTCTCGTTTATCACCGTCGGGGATATGACTGCGCAGACGGTTTATGACCGGAACCTGCAGGAGGTCGCTCAGACGGACGGAAGACGGCTCGAGTCCTGGGGGCAAACGGTGATCGGCCTGCCCTGTGAAGTGCTGGAAGGCCGGGTGTGTGAAAACGTATATCCGTACTGCGGGGAGGAACGCGTTCCCGGCGCATGTGAGGACGGAAACTGGTACGTGACCGTCGATGGAGCACTGATTCGTTTCGCGCTTCCGGATGGGGAGCGCCTGGTGTCTTTGAATGAGCGGTATGTGCAGACCGGCCTGTCAAATGAAGGGGACGGCATTACGCAGTACCGCCTGTATCGTCTGACCGATCTGACCACCGGGAAGGCAGAGGTGGTGATGGACAACATTCCGGAACAGATGTATCTGTGCGCGGGATCATGCCTGCGGTCGGAGGGACCTTATGATGACCGGAAGAACATCCTCTATAATGACGAACTGGAGCCGGTGCTTGAAACATCCGGCTTTATGAGGCCGGCATCGGGTAATACCTATTATCTGAAGCGCGGCCCCTGGCATGGGATCGTTGACGGGAACGGCAGCTGGCTCATCCGCGAGAGCAGCATGGCGGAATGAGGATGCGGCAGGAATGGGGAAATATCTGGATATGATCGACGAAAAGTAGAAAGCGTCTGAAAGTTTGTCGATTGACCTGTGCGGTTTTTCCTGTTATACTATTCTTATCTTATTGGCGGCTTTTGCCGGCAGCGTATTTGTCAACCGACCGTCAGGGCTTCGAGCGGAGGAGCGATGAAGTACCTGGTATTCGAAAAGGAGAAGATCATGAGAAAAAGGTTATCTGCAGGTGCAAGAAAGACAGTTCGAACAGCGGCTGTTTTTGCGGTGGCTTTTGCAGTGACTTTCGCAGGCGGGGCCCGCATGGCTCATGCCGAGATCGACCGGGTGATCAGTGCCGAGGAATGGCGTGCACTGTATCCTGAGATCGTGGAGTCCATGGAATCGAATTCCGATAACAACTACCGCATCAGCTATCTGGATGAGGATCCGTATCTGACCAATGTGTATGAAGGCTATGGCTTTGCGATCGATTACACGAGCGCAGTCGGCCACACCTACACGCTGGAGGATGTACACAATACCCAGCGTCCGCATCCGCTTGCCAACTGTCTGACCTGTAAATCGCCCAACTTTACCAAACTGGTGAACGATCTGGGAGAGGAAGTGTACAGCTACGATTTTGAAGAGACGTGGGCGCAGCTGGATGAGAGCATCAGCTGCTACAACTGTCATGCCAACCATGAGGCCAACAACGGTGAGCTTGTGGTGACCCATCAGTATATTGCCGATGCGGTGGGCGAGGATATCGCGGGCATCAACCCGGCTACGATGGCCTGCGGCCAGTGTCACATCGAGTATTATTTCGATCCGGACAACAAGGCCACCAGGAGCCCGATTCACGGTCTGGAGGGGATCACCCCTGAGTCCGTGCTGGACTATTATAACGAGATCGGCTTCACCGACTGGGTGCAGGAGAGCACCGGCACTCACATGCTGAAGGCTCAGCATCCGGAGTTTGAGACCTTCCTGGGTGGAAAGCATGCCGCATTCTTAAGCTGCGCCGACTGTCACATGGCGATTGTTTCGAAGGAAGACGGAACCACTTATCGCAGTCACAAGTGGGAAAGCCCGCTCGCAAACGAAGCAATTCTGGAAACCTGTGCGAAATGCCATCAGGGAACGGATATGGCGGAGTTTGTGCATGGGATTCAGGAGGAGATCACCGCGAAGGAGCGTGAGGTGGGCGAAGCGCTTTCCGAACTGAAGGATACGCTGTCCGCTGCGGTGGAGGAAGGAAAGCTGTCCGAGCAGGAGCTTGATGAAGTCCGCCAGCTGCACCGGGAAGCCCAGTGGTTCTGGGATTACTGCTACGTGGAGAACAGCGAAGGTGCACACAACAGCGAGCTTGCAAACCGCTGCCTCGACACCTCTGCGCAGAAGATCGCCGAGGCCATGGGGAAACTGAAGGCATGATGCCGGGCGGAAGAGAATAATCATCGGGAACTGTCACGGCAGGGCCCAAGCTGCTGTATTCAGCTGGAAGTATTCGGAAGCTGAGTGCAGCAGTTTTTCTATATTTGAGGGAGTCGGGAACATGCAGGCGATGAAGAAGATCTGGAAATTCATGAGCTCCATGAAATTTGCACTGATCCTGCTGGTGATACTGGCAGCTGCGTGCAGCGGCGGGAGCTTTATCACGCAGGGACAGAGTTATGAGTGGTACACCTCCGCGTACTCCGAGACGGCAGCGGCAGCCATCAAGCTGCTCGGACTGGATCATGTATTTACCTGCTGGTGGTTTATCGTGATCACAGTGTTTTTGTGTGTCAATCTGCTTTTGTGCAACGTACTGCGCGCACCGCATCTTGTGAAACGCTTCCGGGGAATGGCGGATCCGGCGGGGATGCTCAGGCGCAGAGCGCCGGGGGATCACACGGCTGTTGCTGGTGCGGAGGATGCGCAGAAGGTCTTTGAAAAAATGGGATTTCGGAACCCGAAGGCCGGAACGGATCAGGAGGGCAGGGCCTTCCTTTATGCGTACCGACACCGGGCTGGGCTGTGGGGGGCCTGGCTGTGCCACCTCGGCATCCTGGTTCTGATCGTCGGGTTTGCTCTCGGGCAGATGACCAAACGGGAATACACGGTTTACGGGGTTCCGGGGCAGTCCAGGCCCATTGGTGATACCCATTATGCGCTGTCTATCGACTCCTTCGAGATCGGACTGCGCGGGGATGACACCGTGGAGCAGTACACCTCCGGTCTGACGATGTATAACATCGATGACGGGTCGAGCAGGAGTGCGCAGGTGTCCGTGAATCATCCGGCCACGCTGTACGGGATGAAGCTTTACCAGAATTCCACCGGGTATGCGGCCGATATTGCCGTTCTGAAGGATGGAAAGGAAATCCAGCGTGAAACGGTATGTGCCGGTGAGGTGCTGGAGGTGGAGGATAAGGAAGGGCTGGCGATCGCCTTCATGGCCTTCTATCCGGATTATTACATGGATGCCGGGACCGGCCCGATGACGCGCAGCTCTGCCATGAACAATCCGGGGTATCTCTACCAGGCCTATTATCAGAATCAGATCATCGGCATGAATGTACTCACCGGGGAGGATGTCATCACGATCGACGAGTATACCGTGGTCTTTTCCGATCCGCAGTCCTACACACTGATCCAGATCAAGCAGGACCGCTTTACCCCGATGGCACTGGCCGGAGGACTGATCATCCTGGCAGGGCTGTTCCTTGCCTTTTATCTGCAAAGTGCTGCACTTCTTGCATGGGAAGAGGAGAACGGATCCTGGCGGATCGTGGGAGAATGTCGGAAGGGCGGAGCCCTTTTCGAAGAGCGTCTGGCAGAATGTATCACACCGGAGAGGAGGAAACCGGAATGAATGGATATCTGCAGGTTGAAAACACACTGTTTACGGCAGCGATGGTGCTGTATTTTGTGTCCATGATCCTGTATTTTCTGTTTTTTGCGATGCGCAGGGAAAAGGCTGGAAAAGCCGGAAACATTGTGATGAGTGCGGCATTTGTACTGCACACGGCAGCCCTTGTGTGCCGCGGGATCGGCGCGGGACGCTTTCCGCTGACCAATCAGTATGAGTTTGCCACCAGCTTTGCCTGGGGAATCTGCCTGGTGTGCCTGATTTTTGTGTGGCGCTTCCGCTTTCAGGCTCTCGGCACCTTCGCGGCCCCGGTCATCTTTGTGATCATCGGCTATGCCGCCATGCAGAGCAGAGAGGTAAAGGAATTGATGCCCGCACTGCGCAGCAGCTGGCTGGCCTTTCACGTATCCTCCGCAATTATCTCCTACGGAGCCTTCGGCGTGAGCTTTGCCGTATCGCTGATCTTTCTGCTGCGCGAGCGCGGGAAAAACAACGCATTCTGGGAAAGCCATATTCCCGAAAAGAACCGGCTGGACATGATCAGCTACCGGGCAGTGGCGCTGGGATTTCTGTTTCTGACCTTCGTGATCGTAACCGGGGCGATCTGGGCCGAGCAGGCCTGGGGCAGCTACTGGTCCTGGGATCCCAAGGAGACCTGGTCACTGGTCACCTGGATCATCTATGCCCTGTACCTGCACCTGCGCATCAGCAGAGGGTGGCGGGGGAAGAGCGCGGCGATCTTTGCCGTGATCGGATTCGTGTGCGTGATCTTCACCTACATCGGCGTGAACACCTTCCTGCCGGGGATCCACAGCTATGCGTAAGCGCCAGCAAAGTATACAATGTTCCGGAGGAATCAAATAGAAAGTGCATACCGGATCGCCTGCGCCAGGCCGCCCGCATCGATGTCGGCGGTCACGTAGTCGGCGCCGTCCCGGACGGACTGCATGGCGTTGCCCATGGCGATGCCCAGGCCGGCCTGGCGGATCATCTCCATGTCGTTCATGCTGTCACCGATGGCAACGGTGTCGGCCAGGTCATAACCCAGGTACTGTGCGGTCAGCCGAAGGCCGGAGGCCTTGTTAAAGCCCCTGCGGACGATGTCGCCGCCGCCAAGCTCGCCGCCCATGCGCAGGACCTCGATTTCCGGGAAGTGCTGCTCGGTTTCACGCAGTGCCCTCTCCGGGGCCTGAAGGAAGAAGGAATAAATGTTCTTGCCGGAGAGAGCTGCAAAGTCTTCCTTTCCGACCCATGCGGTCTGGTCCATTTCGTATTTTCCGAGGGAGCGCAGGTATTCAGGCTCGGATACATACCAGATGCCATTGTAGGTACACATCAGGCAGTAACCGCGCTCCATGGCAAAGCGGATCAGCCGGTCCTTCAGCTCCTGCTGCATGTAGATCTTCCGAAGGACGGTGTCGCCGATGGTGATGTGTGCGGAATTGGCGCCCATGATTCCGTCCGGACGGAAGCGGTCGTCAAAAAAGCCGGCAAGATCTTCGGCTTCGGCGGGCCGTCCGGTTGAGAGAATGATCTGCCCGGCGCCGGTAGTCTGAACAGAACGAAGCGCGCTTCGTGCATCCTCCGGAATAGACATTGTGCGGTGGCTGAAGATCGTGTTATCATAATCAATAAAGAAGAGTTTTTTTCTGGTCATAAGATAAGCCTGCTTACTTTCCTGTCCCGTATTTCTTTTGGGACAGAGAACCGTCCCCTGTCCCATTTTTCCCGTCCCTGGGGGTCGTCTGCCCGCGGATGGGCGGACAATTATTGAGTGTAGCAGAGAATGACGGATTTGTCGATGTAAATAAAAAAGGAGCAGGAAAGCTGCTGCGGTGGAAACAGAGAAGCCGGCGATAGGTGTGTGCATTGTATGCCGGGGCAACAGGAAGGCAGATAAAAATGGAAAAGAAGTCAGAGACAGGGAGGGAAAAACACATTCGCACCGGCGTGGGTGTGATGGTGTTTCGCGACGGAAGGATTCTGCTCGGGCACAGGGCTGCTTCGGGGAAGGATACCGGAGGGATTTACGAGCCGGACAGCTGGTGCCTGCCCGGCGGAAAGCAGGAATACGGCGAGACGATCCTGGAGTGTGCTGCGCGGGAGGTGCTTGAGGAGACCGGGCTTCGCATCCACGGGGCTTATATTTTCGGGGCTGCGGATGATGTGGCGCCGGACCGGCATTTTGTGACGCTGCATGTGTGCGCGCAGGCGGGAGAGGGAGAACCGGCCGTGACCGAGCCGGACAAGCAGGATGCGTGGAGGTGGTTTTCGATGGAGGAGCTGCCGTCAAATCTGTATTCACCGTCGGAAAAATTCATTACAGCGTATCTGAACACGAGAAAACACTGAGTCAGAAAGAACCGTCTCTGTTGCCTCTTCCCCGGTGAACCCCGACGGAATTTAATGCAATAAATCCATGAAGTGTTTCCTTGCATATAGATGCAAATGATGGTATAATGTGGGGCATGTAGCCCGGACAAGGACAAACGTGTGCATGCAGTGCACACGATGCCTTTCCGAAATAGTTGTGTTCCGGCACGGAAAAGAAGGAGATGTTATTATGAAAAAGAAAATCGTTTCTGCTTTGATGGCTGTATCGATGGCTGCAGTAGTGATGGCTGTTCCGGCAATGGCCGACACGGTAAAGATCGGTGTGTATGAGCCCGCTTCCGGCGACAACGGCGCAGGCGGCAAGCAGGAAGTGCTTGGTATGCAGTATGCCCACAGCATGACGCCCACCGTTGAGATCGGCGGCGTTACCTATGACGTAGAACTGGATATCGTAGATAATGAGTCCTCCAACGACAAGGGACCGTCCGCGGCTTCCAAGCTGGTAAGCGATGGCGTTTCGGTTGTACTTGGTTCCTATGGTTCCGGCGTTTCGATCGCTGCTTCTGATATCTTCAAGGATGGCGGCGTACCGGCCATCGGCGTTACCTGCACCAATCCGCAGGTTACCCAGGGCAACACACATTATTTCCGCATCTGCTTCCTGGATCCGTTCCAGGGCACGGTTCTTGCCAACTTTGCATCTGAGACCTTCGGCGCAAAGAAGGCATATGTGCTGACAAAGCTGGGCGATGACTATTCAACCGGTCTTGGCTTCTACTTCACCAAGGCATTCGAAGAGCTGGGCGGCGAAGTTGTGAAGGGTGAGTTCCCGGAAGGCAACAGCGATTTCACCTCCTACATCACCGATGCGAAGAATGAAGGCTGTGACGTATTCTTCACCCCGACCTCCACGGAGGCAGCTGCGAACGAAATCGAGCAGGCCGCTGCACAGGGTCTTACGATCCCGCTGCTGGCTGGCGACACCTGGGATTCCAACGTGATCCTGAATGCTGCAGAGGGTAAGGATGTTCAGATTTATGTAACCACCTTCTATCAGGAGGGCGGCAATCCCGAATTCGATGAAGGCATCAAGGAATTTATCAACTCCGATTCCACCAATCTTGCCAACAATGGTAATGACGATACCGTTGCAGCAGTTTCCGCAATGGGTTACGATGCTTATTACACTGCCCTTGAAGCACTCAAGGCAGCCGGCTCCACCGATCCGGCAGCGGTCAATGAGGCACTTTGGGGTGTGACCTATGACGGTGTTTCCGGACATATCGAGTTCGATCAGGAGAACGGCGACGCGATCCGCAATTCCGCATTCGTGAAGGTTGCAAACACCGAGAGCGGAGCATGGGATTTCGTAAGCGAGCAGACCATCAGCGAATAATCAGTGTCCGACCGGTTCAAAACGTGTAAGATCCGGCCTGTTCCGGAAAAGGCGGGCTGCCATTGGCAGCCCGTATTGTTTTGGAGAAATGTGCCTGTACAGAGTAACTTGTGTAGAGTAAGGAGAACGTTATGGATTGGCTCAGTAAAAATCTGCCGTATCTGATGGCAGGGATTTCCGTGGGCGGACAGTATGCACTGATCGCGATCGGCTATACGATGGTATACGGCATTCTGCGTCTGATCAACTTTGCCCATGGGGATATCTTCATGGTGGCAGGTCTGGTGATGGTATATGCATCGACCGTCATGCCGGTATACCTTGCGATCCCCCTGGTGCTGGTGGTCACGGTCGTGATCGGATTTGTGGTGGAGCGGGTGGCCTATAAGCCGCTGCGCAGTGCGCCGCGTATGTCGGTCATGATCTCCGCGATCGGCGTGTCCTATCTGCTGCAGAACCTGGCACTGTATGTGACCGGCGGACTGGCGCAGCAGTACCCGGCAATTCCTTGGATCAGTGATACGATTACGGTGTTCGGAGTGACCACAAAGCGGGTTACCGTCATTACACCGCCGCTGGTGATCGTGCTGGTGGCGGCACTGGTAATGCTCATCCAGAAGACGAAGATCGGCATGGCGATGCGTGCTGCCTCCAAGGATTTTGAAACCTCGCAGCTGATGGGGATCCGGATCAATTCTGTGATCAGCATGACCTTTATTATCGGATCGTTTCTGGCGGCCGTGGGAAGCCTTCTGTTTTTCTCCAACTACACCGGTGTGACACCGACGGTTGGAGCCATGCCCGGACTGAAGGCCTTTGTGGCAGCGGTGTTCGGCGGAATCGGTTCCATTCCGGGTGCGGTGATCGGTGCGTTCATCATCGGCATCAGTGAGAACATCATCAAGGGCCTGGGCTGGACCACATTCTCGGATGCGTTTACATTCGCGCTGCTGATCGTGGTGCTGATCTTCAAGCCTACGGGTCTGTTTGGTGAAGCAGCGAATGATAAGGTGTGAGAGGAGGGGAGACGTCATGAAAAAACAAACCGAAGCATTTGTAAGCGTCGCCCTGATCGCGGCTCTTCTGATCGTGCTGTTTGTGCTGGAGCGGGTGATTCCGTCCACCTCCATGCTGTTCACGGTGCTGAAAAAGGGCGCCATCTATGCACTGGTGGCGGTGTCCATGAACCTGCTCAACGGCTTTACCGGACTGTTTTCGCTGGGGCAGGCCGGCTTTATGCTGGTGGGTGCCTACACCTACGGCGTGCTGACCATTCCGGTGGATCAGCGGGCAAATGTGTATATGTACTATGACGGAGGATTGATCCAGTTCGCGCTGCATCCGATTCTGGCCATTGTGATCGCCGGCATTATTGCAGGGATCTTTGCATATCTGATCGGACTGCCGGTGCTGCGCCTGAAGAGTGATTATCTGGCCATTGCCACGCTCGGCTTTGCCGAGATCATCCGTGCGGTATTCCAGTGGGACAAGCTTGGACCGCTGACCAACGGATCCAATCTGCTGCGCAATTATCCCAGCTATAAGAGCGTTCTGTTTTATTTCGCCGCATCGGGTGTGTGCATTGCGCTGATCGTCCTGCTGATCAATTCCACTTATGGCAGAGCCTTCAAGGCCATTCGCGATGATGAAGTCGCCGCGGAGGCCATGGGAATCAACCTGGCGCACCACAAACGGATCGCCTTCGTGGTGAGTTCCTTCTTCGCGGGGGTCTCAGGCGCGCTGCTGGCCATGTACCAGACAAGCATCCAGGCATCCATGTTTAAATCCGCCATGACCTATGAGATCCTCCTGATCGTCGTGATCGGCGGAATCGGCTCGATCACCGGCAGCTGCATCAGCTCCTTCCTGTTCATCATTCTTTCGGAGTGGCTGCTGCGCTTCCTCGATTCCGAGCTGGTGATCGGCGGATTCAAGGTGCCGCTGCTTCGTTCCGGCTTCCGGAAGGTTGTCTTTTCGATCATCATCATGATCATCGTGCTGTTCTTCCGTCAGGGAATTATGGGTACGAAGGAGTTTTCCGTGCGGGGCATCTATAACCGGATCACCGGTAAGGGCCGGAAGGCACAGAAGGGAGGGGCAGCCGATGAGTGAGAATGTACTGAAGGTCGAGCATGTGACCATGCAGTTCGGCGGCGTGGTGGCTGTCGACAATCTGAATCTTGAGGTGAATAAGGGGGAGATCGTTTCCCTGATCGGCCCGAACGGAGCCGGCAAAACCACTGCCTTCAATGTGATCACGGGCGTGTATCCGCCCACGAACGGTGCCGTGTATTTCCAGGGAAAGAAGATCGTGGAAAACCATCCCCAGGGGAAGATGCGCAGGCAGTATCTGGGAGAAAACGAAGGAAAGTACGATCATGTGATCGCACCCACTCCGGACCGGATCACGAAGCTGGGCATCGCCCGTACCTTCCAGAACATCCGTCTGTTCAAAAGCCAGACGGTCTTTGAAAACATTCTGATCGCGGAACACATGCGCAGGACCAGCAATCTGTTCACGGCAACGCTGCACCTGAACGGTGCGGAGGAGCGGCAGATGCGCCAGGAGGCCGACCGTCTGCTGCACATTGTGGAGCTTGATGATGTGCGTGACGAGCTGGCGACCTCGCTGCCCTATGGTAAGCAGAGACGCCTGGAGATCGCCCGTGCACTGGCCACAAAGCCCAGCCTGCTTCTGCTCGATGAACCGGCCGCAGGCATGAATCCGCAGGAGACGGATGAACTGACAGCATTTATCGGACGGGTCCGGGATGATTTCCATCTGACGATCTTTATGATCGAGCATCATATGGATTTGGTCATGGAGATTTCCGACCGCATTTACGTGCTGGATTTCGGCAAGCTGATTTCTCAGGGGACACCGGATGTGGTGCAGAGTGACCCGCGCGTGATCAGCGCATATCTGGGGGTGCAGGAAGATGAGTAATATCCTTGAGGTCAGAGACTTAAGTGTATCATACGGAGGGATTCAGGCGGTCCGCGGGATCAGCTTCGACGTCCCGGAAGGGCAGGTGGTTACCCTGATCGGCGCAAACGGTGCCGGCAAGAGCTCCACACTGCGGTCCATCGTAGGGCTGGTGAAGCCTGCGGGGGGGAGTATCCTGTTTCAGGGAGAAGAGCTGAAGGGAAACCCGACCGAGACTATTGTCCGGAAGGGAATCACGCTGGTTCCCGAAGGACGGCGTGTGTTCGTCAACCTGACGGTACAGGAGAACCTGCGGCTGGGAGCCTATATGCGCAATGATGATCTGTTGAAGGATCTCAACTGGGTGTACGATCTGTTCCCGCGGCTGAAGGAGCGCAACTGGCAGGCAGCCGGGACGCTTTCCGGCGGTGAGCAGCAGATGCTCGCCATCGCCCGGGCGCTGATGAGCCGGCCGAGGCTGATCATGATGGATGAGCCCTCCCTGGGCCTGGCACCCATTATTGTGCAGGGTGTGTTCGATATCATCCGGGAGATCAACCGCCGCGGCGTGACCATCCTGCTGGTCGAGCAGAACGCCAACATGGCCCTCAAAGCCGCCGACCTGGCGTACGTCATGGAAACAGGGCGCATCACCATGAAGGGAAAGGGCAGCGAGCTGGCCGAAAACGAAGAAATCAAGGCCGCCTATCTGGGCAAGGCCAGGAAGTAATCAAACAGGGGACGGTTCTGTGTTTGACGGACTGCGGTCAAACACAGAACCGTCCCCTGTTTTTTTTTCTTTCCTCATGTACAAGCGAAAAAAAATGTTATATACTTATAACTATCTATGCAATGAGGAAAAAATGATGGATAATAAGGACTGGTTTGACTGCGGAGCCCGGATCGGCGACCTGGTGCAGTCGGCAATTGACAGTAAGAATTATCAGCATCTGAACGAAGCAATCACAGATGCGATCAACGACACCGTGGATGCCCTTCAGAAGAGTCTGACGGGGGGCGGAAAGGCTTCCCAGCCCGGAAGATCGAAGGGAGCAGAGCCGCAGCGCCCCTTTGGCGGCAGGCCGGAAGATTCCTTCGGAGAATACCGGGCAAGGGGCACCGCCTATGACCGGGCAAAGGAAAAGGTCAACACCGGGGATCTGTTTGAAGCACTCTCCAGAGGCATGGGAGGGGCGCAGCAGGGAGGCAGACGGAAGGTGCGCAGAAGCCTGAAGGGGATCGCCTCGATCATCACGGGCTTTTCGCTGACCGCGTTTTTCGGGATCGGTGCACTGCTGATGGGCCTGATCCATTTTATTGTGGACGGCAGCGGCGGTTTCCTGTTTGCGACGATCCTGCTCACGATCCTCGCAGTCATCTCCGGGCTGCTGGGCCGAAGAGGCCTGGGAGCAAGGAAGCAGATGGACCGGGCGGAGCAGTACATGCGCATTGTGGGTGACCGGGAATACTGTACGGTGGATGAGCTTGCGGCCGGGACCGGCCGGAGCGCAGCGGATGTCCGGAAGGATCTGAAGGAGATGATCGCGGACGGCATGTTTGAATCCGCAGCCTATCTGGACGAGGGCGGGACGACCTTTATGGTCAGTCATGAAGCCTACCGCCAGTATCAGGATGCGCTGAAGGCCTCCCGGGAGAGGGAAAGGGCCTCGCAGGAGAAGGCGCAGGAACGCAGGAAGGCGGAAAAGAACATGGCCGAGGTGTCGGAGGAGACGCAGAGCATTCTGCAGGAGGGCAGGGAGTTTATTGCCCACATCCATGAGTGCAATGAGCGTATCCCCGATGAGGTGATGTCGGAAAAGCTCGATGTGCTGGAAAATGTCGTCACCAGGATCTTCCGCCAGGTGGAGGCAAAGCCGGAGAGTGCACCGGATCTGCACCGGATGATGAGCTATTATCTGCCGATTACCCGCAAGCTGATCGACGCCTATATCGAGCTGGATGATCAGAACCTGCAGGGTGAGAACGCCACCAGGACCCGAAGAGAGATCGAGATGTCGCTGGATACGATCAACAGTGCCTTTGCGACATTCCTCGACAGCTTTTTTGAAAATACCGCATGGGATATCTCCTCGGATATCACCACGCTGAAAACCATGATGGCCCGGGACGGGCTTACCGGAAACCGGGATTTTGCAGGAGGACGCATCCGCACGGTGGGTGACGACCTGAAAGCTCCGGAGCAGCAGGCCGCAGAAGGAAATGCCGCTCTCAGTGCCGGAGCGCAGGCAGCGGCAGGAAGTGCCACGGCCGGGGCGGGAGCCCGGGCAGCAGGAATGGCGGGTGCATATTCCGCAGCAGGTGCGGGAGGCTCCCAGGGCGCCGCAGCCGCAGCGCCCGCAGAAGAGAAGCAGTGAAAGGAGAGCAGAAAAAATGGCAAACGAGTTTACAGAGTTTGAGAATGTTCCGAAACCCCAGCTGATTTTTGATGAGCCTGCAGCGCCGGCCGCACCAGTGACGCAGGAAGCTGCTCCGGCTCCGACCCAGGTCGCTGACGAGGTTCCGGCACAGGAGGAACGGGTTCCCGAGGCCACGACGGCAGAGCGCGAAGCAGCAGCTGCCGCGGCGGCAGCCATGGCCCCTCCGGTGAATGCGGCAGCCTCGGCAGCTGCGGCGGCACTGGATTTCGGAACAGCACCGGCAGCACCGGCCGCGCCCGCTCCCGCGCAGGAGGAAAAGGAAGTGCTCGGGGCGGTGGATGACAGTCTGCTCACCGAAGAGGAAAAGGCACAGGTGGAAGCGTTCAGCCATCAGATCGATCTGAGCAACAGCGCTGCCGTTCTGCAGTATGGTGCTGGGGCACAGAAGAAAATGGCGGATTTCTCCCAGAAAACGCTGGACAGCGTGAAGACCAAGGACCTGGGGGAGGTCGGCGATATGATCAGCGGACTGGTCACGGAGCTTAAAAGCTTCGACGCGGACGAAGGCCAGAAGGGCTTTCTCGGACTGTTCAAAAAGCAGACCGACAAGATCACGACCATGAAGTCCAAATATGACAAGGTCGAAGTGAATGTCGACAAGATCGCCCATGTACTGGAGGATCATCAGGTCCAGCTGCTCAAGGACATCGCCATGCTCGACAACATGTATGCGCTGAACCTTTCCTATTTCAAGGAGCTGACGATGTACATCCTTGCAGGCAAAAAGCGCCTGAAGGAGGTCCGCGAGGGAGAACTGGTCGAGCTTACGAAGAAGGCGGAGGCCACGGGACTGGCAGAGGATGCGCAGGCGGCCCGGGATCTGGACGAGAAATGCGAGCGGTTCGAGAAAAAGCTTTACGACCTTGAACTGACGAGGGCAGTGGCGCTTCAGACAGCACCGCAGATCCGTCTGGTACAGGACAGCGACCAGATCATGGTGGAGAAAATCCAGTCTACCCTGGTCAACACCATTCCGTTGTGGAAGAATCAGATGATCATTGCGCTGGGTGTGCAGCACTCTACCGAGGCGGCAAAGGCACAGCGCGAGGTGACCAATCTCACCAACGAGCTGCTCAAGAAGAATGCGGAAAAGCTGCACACGGCTTCCGTGGAAACCGCAAAGGAAGCGGAACGCGGCATTATCGATATCGAAACGCTCAAGCAGACGAATGCTTCCCTGATCACGACCCTCAACGAGGTGGTCCGCATCCAGGAGGAGGGACGCGCAAAGCGCCGCTCCGCAGAGTCGGAGATGGCCTCGATGGAAGCGGAGCTCAAAAACAAGCTGATCGAGATGAGCAGAACCTGAGGATGACAGGAAAACGATGGAAGAGGAAATGTTTGTCAGCGGGTTCTGCAAGGCACAAAATCAGTCCAGAATGGTGCTGTGTGAGGTGCGTGTGGATGCTCAGGGCACGGTACAGATCCTGGACACGGACTGTGCCTGGGGAAAATGTCCGCACTCGGATGGCTGCCTGCTGATGGAAAATGTAAAGGGAAACGGAAAACGGAAGTAAATTGAGCCCTTGCTGACGGAATATGAATCCGTTATAATGGAGTTCAATGACAAAGGAGATACAAAACGATGAAGAAATGTATGTATTGCGGACATGAAAATGAAGATACATCGATTGTCTGCGCAAAATGCGGCAATACGCTGCTGGATATCCCAATGGACCACATGCCTCCGCTGGAGGAAACTCATGATGAGGCTTCCGCGCCGAAGGCCGAGACAGGTCCTGTAGTGCAGGATGAGCAGGGCACTTCATCGGAAGATGTATCGACACCCGCTCAGGAAGCAGCGCCGGAACAGCTCTCATCGGGCCATGCACCGGAAGAAGCGCTTTACCAGAACGCAGGGTATCCGGGAGCCGGTTACCCGCAGAATGGAGCAGGTGTTCCGGGCGCCGGTTATCCGCAGGGCGAAGCTGGCTATCCGCAGGAAGGAGCAGCCTATCCGGGCACCGGTTATCCGCAGGGCAGTGCCGGCTATCCGCAGGATGGTCAGGGTTACGCGCAGGGCGGTGCGGGCTATCCGGGAGCGGGTTATCCGCAGAATGGAGGTGGCTATCCGGGCGCAGGCTATCCGCAGGATGGTCAGGGCTATCCGGGAGCGGGCTATCCGCAGGGCGGAGCAGGTTATCCGCAAAATGGTGCGGCTTATGCCGGGACCGGTTATCCGCAGGGAGAGCAGGGGTATGCAGGTGCAGCATACGGATATGCAGCGCAGCAGCCGGGTGCAGCCCAGGAAGAGGCTGCAGGCTATGAGGAGGAGATCGATGACGATCTTCCATCCCCGGCCATGATGGAAAAAGCAAGGAAACGCGTGCATTCGCCGCTGTTTTTCTTCAGCGCATTCCTCTACACGGTAGCAGTGATCGGAGCCATCGTTTACTCCGTGACCGGAGGGTGGCTGACCAACCTTTCCACACTGTCCAACACCATCAAGGCCTTCATCGGGGAGAACATCGCCATTGGTTACTTTGACAGACTTGTGGCATATGTACAGACACAGGATGCAGGCAATGTCGTTCTGAGCAGAGTCATCGGAGGGGTAAGATACCTTCCGGCGGTTCTGATTATGATCGGGCTGTGGATGGCATTCACAGGGATCTCTCCCAAACGGGAAGAGGTGCATACCTCCGGACTTACCCTCATGCGGGTGATCCTGATCATTGAATTTATCGTAACCTGCCTTGCATTACTTGCAGGGATCGGGGTTTGTGTGGCTTATGTAGTGGCTGCCGGTGCGGCACAGACCATGATGACACTGATCGTAGGGGTGGTTGCACTTCTGGTGATGGTGATCTTCACGGTGCTGACCATTCTGTTCTTCATACAGCTGCTGTTTTCCATTCGTGTGGTTCGTACGAATTGCCGCAGTGGAGTGGATATCGGAAGAATTCCGGGATTTGTGATTTTTGTAGGGATCATCGGATGCCTTCTGAGCGTCGCGCTGGTTCTGATGAAAGCGCCGGATGATTATATCGGTCTGATTGCAGGAGGAGCACAGGCGGCATGGCTGCTGTTTATCTCCATCTGGGGAATTGTGTATCGCGCTACCGTCAAGCCGAGATAAAAGACTGCATCAGGAAAGCCGGCTTTATGCCGGAAACAGAAGAAACCGCATAGGGGAGCGGTTTTGACACAGACACAAAAGAGCTCGGGGGAGCAAGGGGATGTATAAGGTAAAAAACGGGACCGATTCTGCCGATCGTGTTTACTCCGGATCAGCGGGGAAAAGCAGGAATTCGGAAGCGGAGCGTCTGAGAGCAAAGGGAGAGGCTCTCAGGCACAGCAGACGGAATGCGAGGAGCGGAAAAGTAGTCCGTAATCGGGAAGAAGAACAGAAACGATCACAACAGTTAAGAGAACGCAGCGGAAGCCGCTATGCTGACAAGCGAAGCGACTCCGGTCCGGTGTCCGGTGCCAGCTCCAGCCGTTATGCCGACAAGCAGGCAGCCGCGAGTGCGCCGGTGAAAAGGCATCCCGGCCGCAGGTCGGGCAGCCAGCGGGCAGCCATTGCAATGCAGGCGAAAAAAGCGGAGACGCGCTCTGCGCGTCCGGACAGATCGCGCAGAGCACCGGCAGCCCAGGCGGCACCGCAGCCCATAGCTGCAGCAGCTCCTGCCGCGAACGGGTATGCGGTAAATGCCCCGAATGAGCAGGTGAATGCTCCAGCCGTGCGGCCGGGGTTATGGCAGCGGTGGATAGCAGGCCTGAAGCGGGGGGATTCTCTGGCGGTTGCGGTACTTGCTGTAGTGATGACGCTGATCATCGGCTACAGCGTCGTTGCGCTGTTTTATTCTTCCCATTTTTATTCCGGGACGACGATTCTGGGGATCGACTGCGGCAAGCTTGATGTTGAGCAGGCCAAGGCAGCCGTAACCGCGCGTATTGGGGAGTATACGCTGGAGGTCGACGGAAGAAGCGGATCCGAGGTCATCCCCGCTGAGGCAGTCGGCTTTACCTATAAGGATGAGGGCGGGATGGAAAAGCTCCTCGCTTCTCAGAAGAGCTGGATGTGGCCGGTGATGATGCTGCTTCATCCGGATACCGTGCTGGAGGTCGGCACCCGCTATGATCACAGCAGGATCGCGGACGTGGTTGCAAAGATGGCGTGCTTCAGCGAAGAAAATGCGATCGCGCCGAAGGATGCGTACCTGGGAACGGATGAGAATGGCTATGTGGTTGTACCGGAACAGCCGGGGGCACTGCCGGATGTAAAGGCAGTCACGGCGCTTCTTACGCAGGCACTTGACCAGGGCCGCACCAAAGTTTCGCTGGAGGATGCGGACTGCTATGTAAAGCCGCAGGTCACCAGCGATGATCCGCTGCTCAACGAGGTGGCGCAGAAACGCAATAAGCTTCTCGGCGCAAAGATCACGATTCCGTTCGGCAATTTCAATGAGGTCGTGGATACACAGAAGCTGATCAGCTTCATGGCCGAAAACAGGGCCGGGGAATATTACATTTCCTCCGACCGGATCAAAGCCTATGTGGCGCAGCTGGCCAATAAATACGACACCTACGGGGAATATCGTTCCTTCCGCACCAGCCTTGGAACAGCAGTGGACCTTTACGGGGGAGACTATGGATGGCTGCTGGACCAGGAGGCGACTGCGGATGAGCTGGCGGAGTGCATTCGCCGGAAAATGGTCACGACACTGGACCCGATCTACACCTATACTGCAATGGACAGAGGGTTGAACGACATAGGCGATACCTATGTGGAAATCTGCATTTCCCTGCAGGAGATGTGGTGCTATCAGGACGGTGTACTGATGGTGGACACACCGGTCGTTACCGGCAATCCGAACCGGAATAACGCAACACCCTCCGGAGGGGTGTGGGCGATCGACGCGAAGATGCAGGACTATACGCTGGTGGGAGCCGATTACCGGACGCCGGTCAGCTTCTGGATGCCCTTTAACGGGAATGTCGGAATTCATGACCTGAAAGCCAGATACTATTTCGGAGGAACGATCTATCTTTACAACGGATCTCACGGCTGCGTGAATACGCCACTGGACGCCGTCGAACAGATTTATAATATTGTGTCAGTCGGGACACCCGTCATCGTATATGAATGATTCCGTTTCTGGGGAGTAACGGACAGGATTATGCGCGACGAAACAGCTGCTATGAAAAGGGGGGCGGCGAAAATGAAGAATGATTATCAGTACGAGAGACTGTTTCGCGCACTGGGAGACGGGCATAGACTGACCATCTTAAAGCAGCTGGCCCAGCGTGAGATGAATGCAGGAGAAATACTGGAGACAGTGGATGTTGTCCAGTCCACGCTGTCACATCACATGAAGACCCTGTGTGAATCAGGTCTGGTAAAGCCGCGTAAAAGTGGAAAATGGACCTGTTATACGCTGAACCGGCACGCGCTGGAGGCAGCAGCGGGCTACCTGCAGCAGCTGAGCACATACACCGGGGAGGAAAGCAGGGAAGAAGCGGCGGAGGATAAAAAGCAGCTGGCATACCCGGAGGTGAAGGAAGCCGGTCCGGAGGCGGTGGAAGCGATCGATATTGATTATGCAGCTTCGGTGAAACCCGAGCGTCCGGCGGAGGAGAAGAAAAAACTCACAAAGGAAAAAGGCAGAGACAAGCAGGATAAGGACAAGGGCAAAGGTAAAGTCAAGGACAAGGATAAATCAAAGCCCAAGGCAAAGGATAAGTCCAGAAAGAAGCAGAAACGGCAGAAGGATTTGCAGTAGGAGAAGTTTTCAGGAATGGCGGAAGAAGAAAAAGAGATCAAAGCGAAAGTGCTGGAAAATTACACGGATCTTTGTAAAAAAGCATATGCAATGGATCTGAACCTGTATCTGGAATATGATGTTAAGCGCGGTCTGCGTGAGTCGAGCGGTAAAGGCGTTCTGACCGGACTGACGGATATTTCCGATGTAAACGGTTTTCGGCTGGAGCGGGGGAAAAAGATTCCCACCGACGGAGAGCTGTATTATCATGGATACAATGTCAAGGAGATGATCGAAGGCTTCCACAAGCGGAGGTTCAAGTTTGAGGAGGCCACCTATCTGCTCCTGTTCGGGCAGCTGCCCACGCAGCAGCAGCTTGAGGAATTTGTGGAGACGCTGGCCGGTTACCGTGAGCTCCCGGGCAAATTTGTGCGGGATGTAATTATGACTGCACCGAGCGCCAATCTGATGAACGGACTGCAGAAAAGCGTCCTTACGCTTTATTCCTATGATGAGCTTCCGGATGATACCTCCATTCAGAATGTTCTGCGCCAGTCGCTGCATCTGATCGCAACCTTTCCACTGATCTCGGTATACAGCTATCAGGCGTATCAGCATTATAATCACGGGAAGAGCCTGGTGATCCGGTATCCGAAGAGCGATCTGTCCACAGCGGAGAATATCCTTCGCATGATGCGGGACGACGGAGTATATACACAGCTCGAAGCCCGGGTTCTGGATGCAGCGCTGGTGATCCATGCGGAGCATGGCGGTGGTAATAACTCCACCTTTACGACCCATGTGGTTTCCTCCACCGGGACCGATACCTATTCCGCGGTGGCAGCTTCGCTGGGGTCTCTCAAGGGACCGAAGCACGGCGGGGCCAATCTGAAGGTGCAGGACATGTTCGCTGATATTAAGGAGCATGTAGCTGACTGGGAGAATGAGGAAGAGATCCGTGCCTATCTGGAAAAGATCATGAACGGGGAAGCCTTCGACGGGGACGGACTGATTTACGGAATGGGACATGCCATTTACACCGTTTCGGATCCCAGGGCAGTGATCCTGAAGGAATACGCCCGCAAGCTGTCCGAAGAAAAAGGACTGCAGAAGGAATTTCATCTGTACGAGACGGTAGAAAAGCTCGCCTCCGACATGCTCACCAACCGCAAGCGCCTGTCCAAGCCGATCTGCTGCAATGTCGACTTTTACAGCGGGTTTGTATACAGCATGCTCGGGATTCCACAGCAGCTGTTCACGCCCATCTTTGCGATCGCAAGGATCTCCGGATGGTGTGCGCACCGGATGGAGGAGCTGATCAACGGCGGCAAGCTGATCCGCCCGGCATACAAATATATCGGGCATCATCAGGAATACAAAAAAATAGAAGACCGATAAAACGGATCAAACAGGGGACGGTTCTGTGTTTGTTCGCACAGAATCGTCCCCGGCCTGTTATGTCAATGTAAAGCGGTACCCGACGCCCCACACGGTGCCGATGGACCAGTGGGCACTGGATCCGAGCTTGTCGCGAAGGCGCATGATGTGGACATCCACGGTACGGGTGTCGCCTGCGTAGTCGTACCCCCATATATGGTTGAGAAGCTGCTCCCGGGTAAATACCTGCCCGGGGGAGGAGGCAAGGAAGTAGAGAAGCTCGATCTCTTTCGGCGGCATGTCCACAGACACACCGCGGCAGGTCACGGTATAATTGGTCAGGTTTACGGACAGATCGGGATACTGTACGGCTTTTTTACCTTCTGCTCTCTGCGAAAGGGGGCGGACATATTCCGGGTCCGTCCGGCGCAGGACTGCCCTGATCCGGGCGGACAGCTCCTTGCAGTCGAAGGGCTTACCGATAAAATCATCCGCGCCGAGCTCCAGACCAATCACACGGTCAACCACATCATTGCTGCTGGAGAGCAGGATAATGGGGATCCTGGAGTGTTCCCGGATTTTCCGGCACACCTGGTAGCCGTCCAACCCCGAAATCGCAATATCCAGAAGGATGAGATCCGGTCCGAAAACAACATACTGCTTCAGAGCCTCGGGCCCATCCCTGACGATCAATGTTTCATAACAGCATTCCGATTTCAGATAAAGGGAAATCTGTTCAGCAAGGTTCTCATTAGTGTCAGCAATCATTATTTTCTGTCTGTTTGCCATTTAAATTCCCTGTACTTTCTGTGATGAAGACATCCTTTCTCAGATGCTTTTAATTATATCTCTGCTTCCTATAAATGTACTCCTGTCCTGTTATTCCATCTGCCGGAATATTCTACGACAATATTCCGGTCATTTAAAAGTAACGATCGTTACGCCGGCATCCCCTTCTCCGAATTCGCCGAGCCGAAAACTCTTTACATGCTTTTGCCTGCGCAGATACTGATGCACGGCCTTACGCAGCGCACCGGTCCCCTTTCCGTGAACGATTCGCACGCTGGGCAGATGTGCCATATAGGCATCGTCAAGATACTTGTCCAGCTCCGTGATCGCCTCATCGGTCGTTTTGCCAAGCAGATTGAGCTCGATCCCGACGCCCAGCGACTTGGACATTTTGATCTTTCCGGCAGAACTCTTCGGCCGCGCCGGAGCATAGGGATTGTCCTCCTGAACAAGCTCCAGATCATCCAGCCTTACCTGAGATCGCAGGATGCCCATCTGCACAAACAGATTTCCCTTCGCGTCCGGAAGCGAACTGACAGTTCCTTTGAGATTCATGCTCAGAACCTTTACGCTGTCACCGATATGAAGATCCTTTGCAGTCAGCTCCTTTCCGGTGCGCGCAGCCGGTGCGGACTTTCCTTCCGCATCCATTGCCTTCATTTTTTCCCGCAGCGCGGTCCGTTTTCGCTCCATCTCACGGGAGGCATCCCGCTCGCTTCCGAGCTTATTGTACACGCGGATGGTTTCATCAGCGTACTCCTTTGCCTCGCGCAGGATCGCCTGCGCTTCCTCCCGGGCTTTGGCAAGAATCTTTTCACGGCTGTCATCGAGCCGTGACTGGCGGTTTGCGTAGGCTAAGCGAAGCTTTTCCGCCTCCGAGCGTGCCTGTGCGGCCATTTCACGATCCGACTCAATGGCACGCCTGGTGTTCTCCAGATCGGCGACGACATCCTCAAAGCTTTCTGCCTCCGAGCTGATGTGCTTCTTTGCTTCCTGGATGATGTAATCCGGAAGCCCCAGCTTGGAGGAGATCGCGAAGGCATTACTCTTGCCGGGAACGCCGATCAGCAGCCGGTAAGTGGGACGGAGCGTATCCACGTCGAACTCACAGCAGGCATTTTCCACACCGTCCGTGGAGAGGGCGAAGATCTTCAGCTCGCTGTAGTGCGTTGTCGCGATCGTCCGGATTCCGCGGCTGTGCAGATCCGAGAGAATGGCAATGGCCAGAGCCGCACCTTCGGTGGGATCCGTTCCGGCCCCGAGCTCGTCGAAGAGTACCAGCGAATGCTCATCGGCCTTCTCCCAGAACGACACAATGTTGGTCATGTGGGATGAGAAGGTACTCAAGCTCTGCTCGATGCTCTGCTCATCACCGATATCCGCATACACCTGGGTGAAAACGGACAGCATGGAGTGCTCAGCCGCCGGGATGTGCAGACCGGCCTGTCCCATCAGGGTGAAAAGACCGACCGTTTTGAGCGATACCGTTTTGCCGCCGGTGTTCGGACCGGAGATGACCAGCAGGTCGAAATCCTTTCCGATCCGGATGTCCACCGGGACCACCTTTTTCGCATCAAGCAGGGGATGCCGCCCCTTTTTGATGTCCACGATTCCTTCGGTGTTGAAATCCGGTTCGTACCCGTTGTAGGACTTTGAGAGCATGGCTCTGGCAAAGATGAAGTCCAGCTGCGTGAGCACACTGATGTCCTGCAGCAGTTCTTCGCTTTTATCGGCCACCATGCCGCTCAAGGTCGCCAGAATGACGGCAACCTCCTTTTCCTCGGCAAGCTCCAGCTCGCGCAGATCATTGTTCAGCTTGACCACCGCCATCGGTTCAATAAACAGCGTGGATCCGCTGGAGGACTGATCATGAATCATACCGGGAACAAAAGAACGGTTCTCCGCCTTTACCGGCAGACAGAAGCGGCCGTTGCGCTGCGTGATGACCGCGTCCTGCAGATACATTCTCGCGGATCCGTTCACCATCCCCGTAAGGACCGAACGAATCTTTTCATGTGCTCCGCTCATGGACCGGCGGATCTGCTTCAGCTTCGGACTGGCGTCATCGGCGATCTCATCCTCGGAGAGGATGCAGCGGTGAATCTCCTGCGAGAGCGGCGTGAGCGGCTCCAGGCAGGAAAACATCGGGTCGAGACAATCCCCGTGCGCAGTGCCGTCCTCGGAAGAATCACTGCGGGCAGTGCGGGAATAGGCCTTTACCCGGGCACATACATCCAGCAGCTTCACAATGCCCAGCAGCTCACCGATCGACAGGGTACTGCCGATCGCAAGCCGCCCGATCGAGGGACGCATGTCGGTCAGGCCGGAGAAGGAGATGCTCCCGCTGCGGTAGATGCGGCCGAGGGCATCCGTTGTTTCCTGCTGAAGACGGGTGATCGCCCCGATGTCATCAAGTGGAAGGAGGTCGCGGCATAAGGCCTTGCCCGGAGCAGAGCCGGCACAGCTTTCCAGTTTTTCAATGATCTTGGAATATTCGAGTATGCGGAGAGCTTTTTCATTCATCATGGGTACTCCAGAGCAGCAATGCGGGCAGTTAAATCCTCACTGCCGGCAAAAAACGAAAAATGAACCAGTTTACTTATTTGATATTTTACCATATAATGGCGTAAGGGTCAAAAGCCTGAAGGGAGCAAAAACGCGTTTGTATGTAGAAAGTACAGGCGGATTTTTGTACACAATAGTCAAAAACTTCAGGCAAATGAGGCGAATCCGGAAAACTGCCTGCCTTTTTTTGTAAAGTTTTTCAGGCGCCGGACGCCGGCATAGTATGAGCACTTAAAGTGACACAGTACTGGCACTTAAAGCGGCATAGAATGCTTTTGACAAATGATACAGAACACTTCTGATAAATGATACAGAACGCTTCTGGCATCGGAGAATTCCATGGAACCCTCCGGAGGTCTCCGGCGAATGCAGAATGAAATACGGAGTATAAAAAGGACAGAAAGAGGACAGCATGAAGTATATCGGAACATTTCGGGAAGGCGACCGCATCAGCGATATTTATCTGTGCAAGCTGCGGCAGCAGGCGGTGTCCAAGACCGGAAAGAGCTATGAGAATGTAAAGCTGCAGGATAAAACCGGCATGGTGGATGCGAAGATCTGGGATCCAGGCTCCTCAGGAATCGGGGATTTCGATGCGATGGATTATGTGCACATCACCGGTGAGGTGACCATGTTCCAGGGCTCTCCCCAGCTGAATATCAAGCGGGTGCGCCGTGCAGACGAGGAGGAATACCTGCCCGAGGATTATCTGCCCTGCACGAAAAAGGATCCGGATCAGATGTTCGCACAGCTGCGTGCGATTCTGGACACCGTTGAAAATCCCTATCTGCAGACGCTGATCGCAAAGTATTTTGATGATGAATCCTTTGTGAAGGCATTCCGGCAGCATTCTGCAGCCAAAACCGTGCACCATGGTTTCGTGGGAGGACTGCTGGAGCATACGCTGGGTGTGGTGAAAATGTGTGATTACTTTGCACAGTGCTATCCTTACCTGAAGAGGGACCTGCTTCTGACGGCAGCGGCTTTTCATGATGTGGGCAAGCTCAAGGAGCTGTCCGCTTTTCCGGAGAACGATTACACGGATGATGGTCAGCTGCTGGGACACATTGTGATGGGGTATGAGCTGGTGGGATACGCCTGCCGGAGTATCAAGGGCTTTCCCAAGCGGCTTGCCAGCGAGCTGCAGCACTGCATCCTGGCACATCACGGCGAGCTGGAGTACGGATCGCCGAAAAAGCCCGCCATCCCCGAGGCGCTGGCACTGAACCTGGCAGACAATGCGGATGCACGCCTGGAAAGCATGCGGGAGCTGATCGAAGGAGCCGGAGAAAACAACGGCTGGCTCGGCTTCAACAAGCTGTTCGATTCCAACGTGCGTAAAAGCACACAGTTCTGAGTGGGACGAAAGGGATGCTTCTTTTGTTCCACAGGTTAGAAGGGTATTTCTATTCATGTTTAAAAAGAATGAAACCGTCCGGCTGCGGATCGAGGATCTCAGCAGCGAAGGGCTGGGAATCGGCCACTCTGAGGGAGTGGCCGTATTTGTAAAGGATACGGTGATCGGTGACGAGGTCGAAGCGATCATTACAAAGGTCAAAAAGACCTATGCTTTCGGGCGGCTTGTACAGGTGCTTACCCCCAGTGTATATCGCACGATTCCCCGGTGCCCGGTCGCACGTCAGTGCGGAGGCTGTCAGCTGCAGATGATGGACTATGAGGCACAGCTCTCGTTTAAACACGGTCGTGTCAAAAACGCATTGGAGCGCATCGGCGGCTTTGCGGACATTCCTGTGGAGCCGGTCCTTGGCATGGAGGAACCGTGGAATTACCGCAATAAGGCCCAGTATCCCGTAGGGACCGGGCGGGACGGGGTGACCGTCTGCGGATTTTACGCAGGGCGGACCCATGCGATCATCCCCGTTCCGAAGGATGGGTGCGCGATCAGCGCGGTGAGCGATCAGGAGATTCTTTCCATCGTGACAGCGCATATGCAGCAGTATCACATTCCGGCATACAACGAGGCGGAGCACAGCGGCCTGATGCGCCACGTACTGATTCGCAGTGCCCGGAGCACCGGGCAGATCATGGTGTGCCTGATCGTGAACGGAGAGAAGCTTCCGGGGGAGGCCGATCTGGTGCAGGCACTTTGCACGATCCCGGGGATGACAACGATTGCCTTCAACCGGAACAGCGACCGCACGAATGTGATCCTGGGAAAAGAGACAAGAACCCTTTTCGGACCGGGATATATCGTAGAGCAGATCGGTGCTGTCCGGTACCGGATCTCTGTCCGGTCCTTTTTCCAGGTCAATCCGCAGCAGACGGAAAAGCTTTATTCCACAGCACTCGAGTACGCATCTCCGACCGGGGAGGAGACCGTGCTGGACCTTTATTGCGGCACCGGCACGATCTCCCTGTTTCTTGCACAGAAAGCGAGAAAGGTATACGGGATCGAAATCATCGAAGAGGCTGTGGCCGATGCGCGCATCAATGCACAGGAGAATGACATCCGCAATGCACAGTTCTTTGCCGGTCAGGCCGAAAAGGTGCTTCCCGAACTGTATCGGGAGGGCAGTGGGCAGGCCGATGTGATCGTAGTGGATCCGCCGAGAAAAGGATGTGAGCGGGCAGTTCTGGATACCATGCTGCTTATGGCACCCCGGCGGATCGTATATGTGAGCTGTGATCCCGCAACGCTCGCCCGCGACCTTGCGATCCTGTGTGACGGGACCGGGTATCAGGTTTTGAAGGTGCAGCCCGTGGACATGTTCCCGCACACTGCCCAC
>CAMOSN010000021.1 GCA_946624935.1 uncultured Lachnospiraceae bacterium
CCCCACCTACGTCTCCGCGACGCCCCGGTGGGGGACTTCCTTGCTGTGTTAAAATCACTTCATCAGCTTTGGTAAGGTTTTCAAAAGCTCATCCAGCTTTTCCTCATTCCCGCTGCGGATATCCTCCGCCACACAGCTGCGCATATGGCTGGCCAGAAGTTCCCTGGAAAAGCTGTTCAATGCGCAGTTGGCAGCACTGACCTGTGTAAGAATGTCGATACAGTAGATATCCTTCTCGAGCATCCCGCGGATTCCCCGGATCTGTCCCTCAATAATACTCAGACGACGCATCAGGGCTTTACGCTCCTCCTCCGTCCTCTCTTTGTGGCGCTCTGCGCCGCAGCAGCACTGTTCGCTCATGGCACCTGCTTACCTCCAAGACTGTCGTTTTCGGATACCCCTTGGGGGTATCAATTTGTCTGTAGTATACCCCTGTGGGGTATCCATGTCAAGAGGTAACCGCAGAATGAAACTATACTTTCACGCTGCCCGGCACAAAAAAGGGCTGCCGCATTTCTGCGGCAGCCCGATGTGTTTCTTCAGGATCAGTGAACCTGTTCCGATGACTCAGTACATTTTATTCTGCGGTCAGTGCAACGGCCAGGAGCTCGTCGTACTTCTCCTCGATGTTGTCAGCGGTTACAAGGAAGGTACCCAGGGTCACTTCCTGCTCAACTTCTTCGCCGTCGAGGTTTGCCTTGATCTGATCAACGGAGGTGCGGCCCATCAGTACCGGCTGCTGTGCAGCGGTC
This sequence comes from uncultured Lachnospiraceae bacterium, assembly GCA_946624935.1. Lineage (GTDB taxonomy): Bacteria > Bacillota > Clostridia > Lachnospirales > Lachnospiraceae > Merdiplasma. Next base: position 753 of record CAMOSN010000021.1, read on the forward strand.
GCGATGATCTTGCCTTCTTTGATGGCGTCAACTACTTCCGGAGAGCAGTCAAATCCTGCTACGAGGCAATCGGTGTTGCCAACCTCTTCCAGAGCTGCAACAGCGCCCATGGAGGGATCCTCGGAATGGCAGAATACGCACTTAAGTTCAGGATAAGCAGTAGCCAGATCCTGTGTGAAGTCATGGCCTTCCTGACGGTTTACCTTTTCCATCTGGCGGAAGTCAACCTCTTCCAGTCCGTTCGAAGCAATACCCTCTTCGAAGCCTTCTTTTCTCTTTACGCCATTGATGCGGGCCTGGTTCAGGGTGATCTGTGCAACCTGGTCGCCTTCGCTCAGCTTGCTGGCTACATATTCACCAAGCTCCTTGGCGCCTGCGAAGTTATCGGTGGCGATGAAGGAAAGATAAGTGCCGGAGTCAGATCCGATGTCGCAGATCACTACAGGAACGCCTGCATCTTCTGCTTCGCTCAGAACAGATACGCAGGAAGCGGAATCGGTCGGGGAGATCACAATTGCGGTAACGCCCTTGGTGATGGCATCCTGTGCATTCGCCAGCTGTGTGTCAGCGTTGTCCTTGGAATCGTAGGTGGTTACCGTTGCGCCCGGCATGGTCTGTGCAACCTGATCCTCAACACCGAACTTCACATAGGTCCAGAACGGAACGTCCAGAGACGGAGTCAGATAAGCGATGGACACATCACTGTAATCCGCATCCTCTGCGAATGCTCCGGTTGCCGCAATTGCGGTCATGGACAGCGCCATTGCAGCGGTCAGCAGCGTACGAACAACTTTTTTCTTCATAATGATTCTCCTTTCTATTTTCAGCACGGCTTATGCCGTGCCGGGGTTCGTTTGTAATCAGGATTTGCGCAGTGCGGAAACCCGCTCCGCCAGTACCGCCAGGATGATGACCGCGCCAAGGGCGCTCCCCTGCCAGTATGGATTGACGCCGAGCAGATTCAGGGCGTTGCGCAGGGAGCCGACCAGCATTACACCGATGATGGTTCCCCACAGGGTCCCCTTGCCGCCGCTCATGCTGGTGCCTCCGATAACTGCTGCCGCGATGGCATCCATCTCAGCACCGTTGCCGTAGGTGGGGTCGCAGGCCATCAGGCGCGAGGTCATGATCCAGGCTGCCAGCGCGCACATCAGGCCGGAGATCACATAGCACATCATGATGATGAAACGTACATTGATTCCGGAAAGCTCGGCCGCCTCCAGGTTAGAGCCGCTGGCGTAGATGAATCTGCCGAATTTGGTCTTGGACAGAATGAAGATGAAGATCGCGAACATGGCGATCAGAAAGAATACGTATACCGGGATGCCTGCAAACACCTTATATTTGCCGAGGAATGAATACCCCTCCGGGAAGCCGGACTGCGTGTTGGCATTCGAAATGACATAGTCCAGGCTGCGGCAGATATTGGTGGTGCCCAGTGTTACGATAAAAGCCGGCATCCGCAGATATCCGATCAGCGCCCCGTTAAAGGCACCGCACAGCAGTGCAATCCCGATCATGACCAGTACGCCGAGTACGGGGCGGCCATTCCCACTGTTGATCACCATTGCCCCTACCATGCCGGAAAGTCCCAGAATTCCGCCAACCGACAGATCAATTCCACCGGTGAGGATCACGATCGTCATGCCGATGGAAAGAAGCGCGTTGGACGATACCTGTGATACGATATTCAGAATATTCCTGCTGGTCAGGAAATACTGGGACGCGAAACTCATGACGATAAAGAACAGAGCAAAAATGCCCAGCATCGTCAGCTCACTTTTGTAGTTCTTGGTAATTCGTTTCAATGTACTGCTGCCCATTATTTTTCCTCTCCCTGCATACCAATCGTGGAATAATAGCCAATCTTCTCTTCATCGATCTCGCGCGAATTCAAAACACCGGTGACGATTCCCTCCCGCATGATCAGTGTTGTATTGCAAAGCCCCATGATCTCCGGAATCTCGGAGGAAACCACCAGGATGCCCGTGCCTTCCTTCGCCAGGTCCCGCAGGATCTGATAAATATCGGCCTTGGCACCGATGTCCACGCCTCGGGTCGGTTCATCCACGATCAGCAGATCGGGCCGGATCATCAGCCATTTCGCCAGCAGGACCTTCTGCTGGTTGCCGCCGGAGAGAAATTTCACGGCAGCATCTGCATCGTTCATCTTGATGCGCAGCTTGTCACGCATACGAGTGGTCTCTTCCAGGTCACGGCGATGTGAAAGCAGCGCTCCCCGGTGTGCTACCAGGTCGGCGATATTTGCATTGATGTTGATGCTCATCTCCTGAAACAGGCCGTCATGCTTGCGGTCCTCGGACACAAAGCCGATCCCGGCCTGCATGCTCTCGTAGATGCTGCCGTTCTTCAGCTCCTTCCCCCTCATGCGCACCGTACCGCTGCTGTGTTTTTCCGCGCCGAAAATGCAGCGCACCAGCTGCGAACGGCCGGCGCCGACCAGCCCGGACAGTCCGACGATCTCCCCGCGATGTACCTTCAGACTCACATTTTTCACGAAATCCCAGGTATCACAAAGGCCTTCCACCTCCAGAAGGACTTCCTCCCCCGAGAAGTCGCGATGTTCAAAATCGGCAACGCCGTACAGGTCGGACACCTCGCGGCCCACCATGGCCCGAATCAGCTCCGACTGTTTCAGCTCGGCCGTTTTCGCGCCGCCCAGGATCAGCCGGCCGTCGCGCAGCACCGTGATCCGGTCGGAGATCTCATAAATCTCATTGATTTTGTGGGATACAATGATAAAGCTGATCTTATCCTTTTTCAGGCTGCGCACCACCTCGAACAGTACTGCGATCTCGCGCTCGGAAAGGGAGGCGGTCGGCTCGTCGAGGATGATGATGCGTGCATTCTTCGAGAGAGCCTTGGCGATCTCGACGATCTGCATCTGGGCCACCGTAAGGCGCTCCACCTTTTCCCAGGGATCGATGTAATTCTCCATATGAAACAGCTTCAGAAGCTCGGTGGTTTTTTCCGCCATGGCCTTCTTGTTGGAGAGGAAGCCTGCATTGTAGTACGCGTCATTTGTAATGAAGATGTTCTCCGCCACGGAAAGATCCCGCAGCAGGGAAAACTCCTGGGTAACGATGGACACGCCTTTTGCCACCGCCTGCCGGGTGTTGGCAAAATTGCAGTCCTCCCCATTCACCAGATACGTTCCCTCATCCTTCTGATAGATTCCGGAAATGATCTTGGACAGCGTGGACTTGCCTGCACCGTTTTCACCCATCAGTGCATGCACTTCCCCCTCTTCCAGATCAAAATTGATGTCCTTGAGCGCAGGCACGCCGGAAAAGTATTTCGCAACGCCCTTCACTTCGATTACTTTTCGCGCCATTCTTATTTACTCCTCAACAACTGCCACTGCGCGCACCATAGAACCGGAAAAGCCCTCCAGCTTCAGCGGATAAGCCGTCATGTAACAGGTCTTATATGCCATCAGCTCCTCAGGGAATACGACCTCCTCCAGTGCCCAGATTTCCTGAGAAAGAAGGATCTCATGACAGGGCCTTCCGGTCCCTTCATACCATCCGCCGATGCTCAGCGTATCGATCCCGACGCCGCGCACCTTTTTGCCTGCCAGATACGTGGCGAGCTCGCCGGTCACATAGGGCCATTCATGTTCATATTCCAGGTCCCATTTTTTCCGTTTCTGCCCCCAGCCGGTATTCAGAAGAACGATCGTATCCTCTTTGATCAGCGCATCATATTCGGCAAGATCCTCCGGAAGAATGCCCTGATGCAGGTCCAGCTTTCCGCGAAGATCCACCAGCACGGCGTCACCCTGCCAGCGCTCCACGGGAATCTGATCTACCGTTTTCCCTTCCGGAAAGAAATGGAAGGGCGCGTCCACATGTGTGCCCGTGTGTACATTCAGATCGATCCGCTCCGCATTGAACAGATCGTTCGTATAGATTGCCTCATAGGTCACCGAAGTCATCTTATAGGTCGGCCAGCCGGGGCAATTGTGATAAACCGGCTGCGACAGATCAAAAAAAATCTTTCCCATAGTGCCCTCCTGTATCATTTCCCCATAAATAATGCACTTTACCGTTTTGAGCAAAGCGGCATTTCGTCAACTTGCGCAAGAATGATGCGTTTTACTGTGTAAATATTGACTGATCAGTCATATGTTAATCCATTTTACTATATTCGTCAAGCAGATATTCACAATAACAGGCCCAATCCATAGGAAAGTGTATATGTTTTTCCGCATTGTCTCAAGCAGAGAACCTTCCCCCTGTTTAAGAATCTAAGAATCAAAGAAGCTGCCGCGTTTTACGCGGCAGCCCACGGTTCTTTCAGCGCACCACCATCACAATCGTCAGAAGAACGGTCATGATCACAGCTCCCAGCCAGGCAGCCATGTTCATGAGTGTGTTGGCTCTGCGGATATCTTCATATTCCACCTCACGGCTGGCATCGCCGATCGTCGGCTTTTTCACGAGTTTCCCAAAATACCAGGCATCGCCCGCCAGGCGGATGCCAAGGGCTCCGGCGCATACGCTCTCGGTCTGCGCGGAATTGGGGCTTTTATGATTGTAGCGGTCTCTTCGGAAGATGCGCCAGGCGTTCGCAGCGTTGAATTCCGGACCCAGCAGCCGGGCTGCAAGGATCATCAGCAGCGCGCTGATCCGGGCGGGAATGTAGTTGCATATATCATCTGTGCGGGCGGCAGCAGTTCCGAAGTATTCGTAGCGGTCATTGTGATAGCCCACCATGGAATCCATGGTGTTGACTGCCTTGTACAGCCACCCCAGAGCCGGGCCGCCCAGGAAGGCGTACAGCATTGGCGCGATCACCCCGTCGGAGGCATTTTCCGCGACGGTTTCGATGGCGGCCCGGGCAACGCCCGCTTCGTCCAGGCTCTGGGTGTCTCTTCCGACGATCATGGCCACCGCATTGCGTGCACCCGGCAGATCGCCGGCGGCAAGACAGTCATAAACCTTCATGCTCTCCACACGCAGGCTTTTCGCAGCAAGCAGCTGGCAGGTCATCCATGCCTCCAGCGCGGTTCCTGCAATCGGATGGATCCGGTAAAAAAGCAGCAGCAAAAGTGCAGGAATGAGCAGCGCAGGCAATGTCGTCCCGATCACGAGCAGGCCTCCTGCAGCGCGCTGTTTTCCCACAGGCATGCTTCTCTCCCGATGCTCCTCCTTTTTTCCCAGCAGTTTTCTCTCCAGAAATGCGATCCATCTGCCGATCCACACAACCGGATGTGGGATCGCATAGGGGTCACCGATCAGCTGATCGAGTAAAAAGCCGAGAAAAAAGCCTATGATGTGAAATCGCAGCATGAGTTATCTCCTTTTCATGTTGGACAGTGGGCGGTTCTCTGTCCCACTTTTTATATTACAGCCGGATTTCCCGCAGCATTCCATATATTTTTTTCATGTCCATGTGCTCCCGCAGGGTGTCGGCAAGCCGTCCGAACTCGCGCTCGCGGATGGCGTCGTAGTCCATTGCCTTCATGGTGTCCATGGAGATACCCTTGCGCGCAGCGAGTGCCTCGATCACGGCGCCTGCTACGGCGCCTTTATCGAAGAAGCCGTGGATGTAGGTCCCGCAGATGTCGCCTCTGCGATAACCGGTTCCGTTCGGCGTGAAGACCGCCGCCCCGTCATTTGTTCCGCTGCTCCCTGCGCATTCCGTGGGCGTGGTGCGTCCCATGTGAATCTCATATCCTTCGATGTCCAGCCCGGACAGGCCGGAAAACAGGCCATCCACATTCTCCATTTTTCCGGTAAACTGCGTGCGCACCTTTCCGGTCTCGAGCACGGTGGCACAGGGCAGCAGGCCCATACCGCGGATGCTTCCGCCACTCTCCACGCCGTCGGGGTCATCGATCTGCCCGCCCATCATCTGGTAACCGCCGCAGATGCCGAATACCGGGGTGTGTGCACTCTTCTGGAGTACCAGCGCCTCCAGTCCGCTCTCACGCATCCATTTCAGGTCATCGATCGTATTCTTGCTGCCCGGAAGCAGGATCAGATCGGGCTCTCCCAGACGATCCGTGCGGTCGACGTAGCGCACGCTCACGCCGGGGAACTGCTCGAATACGTCAAAATCGGTGTAATTGGAAATCCTCGGGAACCGGATCACAGCCAGATCGATCACGCCGACCTCTCTGCGTTCAAAGCGTTCGGACAGGCTGTCCTCATCCTCCAGCTGCAGCGGTGTGTAGGGCACCACACCCACGACCGGAATCCCTCCGCGCTCCTCCAGGATCTTCACGCCCGGGTCAAGGATGGTCTTATCCCCGCGGAACTTATTGATCACAAGGCCGCCGACCCGTGACCGTTCTTCCGGATCCAGCAGATCCAGCGTTCCCAGAAGCTGCGCAAACACGCCGCCGCGGTCAATGTCACCCACCAGGATCACCGGCGCATCCACTGCCTGGGCCAGTCCCATGTTCACGATGTCATTGGACCGCAGATTGATCTCTGCCGGCGAGCCGGCGCCTTCGATCACAATAATGTCAGCACGCTTCTCCAGGTTCCGCAGCGCCTCGAAGATCTGCGGCCAGAACATGGTCTTGCGTGCAAAGTAATCACGGGCGGACAGGTTGCCGTACACCTCCCCGTTCACGATCACCTGAGATCCGGTGGAATCGGTCGGCTTGAGCAGGATCGGGTTCATCCACACGGAGGGCTCTACGCCTGCCGCCTGCGCCTGAAGCACCTGCGCCCGTCCCATCTCCAGCCCTTCCTTCGTAATGAAGGAATTCAGCGCCATATTCTGGGACTTGAACGGGGCCACCCGGTATCCATCCTGGGTAAACACCCGGCAGAGACCTGCCGTTAAAAGGCTCTTTCCCACATTGGACATCGTGCCCTGCACCATGATCACTTTCGCCATTTTTCCTGCTCCTTTCGTTCCCTCCCCGCAGCAGCAAGCATGCCTCAAACAGAAGACGATTCTCTGTTTGAGGCACGTGCCATTCCGGGCGGCTCAGTCCTTGAAGATCCTCGATTCGTGTGCAAACCGCCGATACGTCCCCGGCGCCATGCCGTACAGCTCGTCCAGATAGTTCCCGCTGAAGATTTCCTCGGGAGATCCGATCCGGTCGATCCAGCTCTGCACCCCGGCCGCCGCCTCTTCCTCGCTCCTGCGGGACCGGACGCACACCAGCTTGTCCGAGATCATTCCCGCCAGATCCAGCTCGTGCAGCGACATCAGGATCCCGGTTCCTTTTTTTGCCAGGGCTTTCAAAACCTCCATCAGTTCCAGCTTGTAATTGATGTCCAGAAAGGTCGTCGGCTCATCCAGCAGCAGATACGGTGCATCCTGGCAGATCGCCCGGGCCAGCATCACCCGCTGCTTCTGTCCGTCACTGGTCTGCTCAAAATCGCGGTCCGCCAGCTCGAAAATGTGTACCATCTTCATCGCGTCGGCTGCGATCTCCTTGTCCTTCTCCGACAGTATACCAAATCTTCCGGTATAAGGATAGCGTCCGGTGCACACAACATCAAAACAGGTCATCAGCTCCGGTTTGATTTTTTCGGTCAGGAGCAGAGCCATCTTTTTTCCGATATCCGCGCCTTTGAGCTCCTGCATGTTTCTTCCTTCGATCAGGATGCTGCCGCCCTGGGTGTCCAGCCAGCCGGTCATCGTCTTGAGCAGCGTGGATTTTCCCGAGCCGTTCGGACCGATCAGCGTCACGATCTCCCCGCGCTTCACCTCCAGATTGACCTGGTCGATCACCGTCTTTTTCGCATAGCCGGCACGCACTTCTACTGCTGTGAAGCTGCCGGCTGCATTCACTCTTGCATCTGATTTCATCCGCGCGCCCTCCTTTTCAGCAGCATCCAGATGACCACCGGAGCACCAAATACGGCAGTAACCGAGCTGATACTCAGCTCCGTCGGAGCGAACATGGTACGGGCGATCAGGTCGCACAGCAGGCAGAACACGCAGCCGCCCAGAAAGCATCCGGGAATCACGATCAGCGGCCGGGAAGTGGAAAACAGACGCTTCACCAGCTGCGGCACCGCAATGCCGACAAAGCTTACCGGCCCGGCAAACGCAGTCACACAGGCCGAGAGCATGCTCGAAAACAGGATCAGGAAGATCCGGAACCGGCGGATGTTCACACCGCTGTTCGCCGCATACATCTCCCCCATCTGGAAGGCACTCATCGGCTTGGCGAGCATCATGACCCCGATCATGGTCACGACCACCAGCACGCTGATGATCGCCACTTCATGCCATTCAATGCCGGAAAAGCTTCCCATGGACCAGTTGTGAAGGTTGACAATATTCGAATCCTCCGCAAACGTCACCAGGAATTCCGTGATTGCGGAACAGATGTATCCGATCATCACACCGCAGATGACCAGCACCGACATGCTCTTCACCCGGATCCCGGCCAGGAGCACCACGCCCATCGACGCCAGCGAGCCGGCAAAGGCCGCAATCACCATCATCCCGGAGGATACCTGAATCCCCCCTGTGAGGCATCCGATCATCACACAGGCTACCACCAGCTTTGCGCCGGAGGAAATGCCCAGTACGAACGGTCCCGCGATGGGATTCTGGAAATACGTCTGAAGCAGAAAGCCTGATACCGCCAGTGCGCCGCCCAGCAGCATTGCCGCCAGCATACGCGGCATGCGGATCTGCGAAACGATCACGCCGGCCTTGCTGGCGTTGTCGCCGGTGCGCAGAATCTGCACGATTTCCCCGGCCGGAATCATCACGCTCCCCGTCATTAAATTCAGCAAAAGCAGAATCACCAGGGCAGCCGCCAGTAACACAAACCCTGTGATATATCGCCCGTTTCTGGACTGCATAATCTTATTCCTTCCTTAACCAAAGTCATTATTCAGCAGTGATCGTTGAAGCAGTTTTCAGGCAGCCAAGGGGACAGGTCCCGTGGCTCTGTGGCCCCGTGGCTTTCCCCATAGTTTCCAAATCATTGTTTATTCAGCAGCGATCGTTGAAGAATCAAAGGTCAGAGTGTAAGTGATCTCGTGCGGCACGCTCATGGCCGTGGTGTCAGCCAGCACCGTCAGCGGGCGGTCGAAGCCCTTCACCGGGATGCGGAACACGCTGCCGCCGTCGATCCCAAGCTCCTCATTCAGCGGAAGCAGCTTTTCCTCTCCGACGATCATATAGTCGTAATTGCTGCTGCTCCACTGGATCGTGGCACTGCATGCGCCATCCTCGACCACAATTTTACAGGGTGATCCCACGGATGCTTTTCCGGAGCCACCGTCCAGGGTCACTTCCACACTGTAGCTGCCATCCTCCAGGCCCAGTGCCTTTGCATCCGTAAAGTAGCCTTCGGCGAAGGCCTCCTCCGGCAGGCTGTCCGCGCGGAACACCAGAGTTCTGTCGTACCACTGCTCCTTGCGCTTGCTGAATGCTGCACAGGAAACGCCCGTATCAAGCGCCTCCACCGGGAATGCATAAGTCTGCGCCCCATCCTCATTCTCTACATACGGAATATACGCTGCCTCATCTGCGGCAGCGGCTTCCTCGGCGGTACCAGGGTAAACATACAGATAGCCTGAGCCGCCCATCGTCATGACGGCTTCCATCGCCCCGTCCGCCACGGTCAGCTCGCACGATTCGATCGGAAACATGGAGGAGCTGGAATCCACTGTAACCGCATAGGTACCCTCGTTGAGCTGATCCGGCGTCACGGCCGTCATCCACTCCTCTACAACTTCCTCAACTCCGGCATAAGCACTGCTGTCGGCCACTTTACTCTCGTTACTCCCGGCCAAAGCCGGTCCCCCAAGCAGCATTCCCTGTGCAAGACACACCGCCGCAAACCAGAACGCCCGTTTTTTCATTTTCGTATACCTCCCATTTGGGACAGGGGACGGTTCTCTGTCCCATTATCACATCTGATATTTCGACAATCCTTTTTGTGTGGGACAGAGAACCGTCCCCTGTCCCACTTTGTCCTGCAGTTCCAAAAAGGGCTGCCGCAGCAAGCTGCTGTGCAGCTTGTTGTGGCAGCCTGATGTTTTTAGCACCCTGCGATCTGTCTTCGGTTCAGAGTTTACTGTGCATTGTCGATCGCAGTCTGAACGTGCTCAACATAAAGGGAGCGAATGTCTTCCAGCTCGCCAAGGCCTCTGAGGATGCAGGTCACTTCGTAGCCGGCTGCTTCGAATGCGCTCTTCCAGGAATCCTCCCCGTCGCCTGCCATGTCATTGTTGGCATGATCGCCTGCAACGACCATCAGCGGCTCAAGAACGACCTTCTTGTACTCCCCTTCGCCAACTGCTGCAAGAACGTCATCCAGGCTCGGGGTAGCTTCCACGGTGCCGATGAAATAGTTCTCATAGCCAAGGCCGGTCAGAACTTCCTGCATTTTTGCATAAACCGGGTTGGAGTCAGCCTCGGTGCCATGGCCCATGAAGCAGATCGCGGTCTCGCCGTCATCGTATTCTGCGGTGGCTGCGGTGATCGCCTTTGCAACTGCCTCGAAGTCCTCATCGCTGGTCAGCAGCGGCTCGCTGATGACAACCTTCTCGAAGGCATCGGCATACTCGCCAAGCTCATTGACAACATCGGTATACTCAAAACCGCTCATCAGATGGGTCGGTGCAACCACAAGGTTCTTCACGCCGTTATCCACTGCACGGTCCAGAGCCTGGGTCAGGTTGTCGATCACTTCGCCGTCACGGGAGAGTACATGGTCGATGATGATCTGGCTGGTGAAGCCTCTGCGCACGCTGTAATCCGGGAACGCTTCCTCCATAGCCTGCTCAACAGCACCGATGGTCATACGACGGCTGTCATTGAAGCTGGTACCAAAGCTGACGACCAGCAGCTCGTTCTCGCCGATCTCATCCGCATTGCGGGGATCGTCCAGAGAAGCATCACCGGTCTCATAGTTCTCTTCATCTTCCGCTGCTTCTGTTTCGATTTCTGTCTCAACCGCTTCTTCTGCACAAACAGAGCCTGCGCACAGTGCTGCTGCAGCCATCATTACGCATGCCATGGTCCCCAGGTTTCTCAGAAACTTCTTTGCCATCTTCATTCTCCTTTCTTTCCTTGTCAGAGGCAAATGCGTACGAAAGATCCGAATGAAACGGTCAGCATGCAAAACGCCCTCTTACAATCGTAAAAGGGCGTAAAGGCATTCTTATTCCGTGCAGAACCATAGATGAGCGGTGCTGCCAGTACGACCAATTCCTCGTGATCCTTTCAGACGGATGCCGGAGCCTGATCAAACGGCAGGCAGCCCGTCTTCGTACTATGGATGACGGCAGGTCTCCTGGCTGAAGCTGCAATGCGAAGTGCCTTCCCGGTATGCAAAAATACCAGTGACTTTCCACCCGGCCATAAAGGGCCGTCTGTGGAATGCTCCGCAATCGGAAACAACGAACCGCATTTCAAGGTCCTTCTGCTCTTTTCACAAAAGCTCTGCTTTTTACAGAACCTTTATTCTTTACAGAGGCTTTGTTTTGCACAGCAGCTGTTTCCCAGCTAACACAGTGACGAGATCGTACAGGATTCTCACCTGTTTCCCTATTAAACGAATCCATGCGGTATGCATTTTCCTGCGCTGCGCATTTCTTCGTACCAGTCATCTGCAATATTCAGTTCAGACGAAATGATAGCACATTTCATTCTCTGCCGCAACCGGCTTTTTCAATCAGCCGCACAGTTTTACGATCACGTCCGCAAAAATTTTCGCGCTGATGAGCAGCGTGTCGATTTCCATGAATTCATCGTCTCCGTGCATGTGATTATCAACGCCTTCGACCATGCATCCAAAGGCCACGCCGCGCTCGAGTTCATGCACATAGGTCCCTCCGCCGGTATATAAGGGTCTGCCCTTTTTCCCGAAATAGCGCTCATAGCTGCCCAGCAGGGTCTGCACGAAGGCACTGTCGGCCGGGACATAATGCGCGGGTTTCATATTCCCCTCCTCCGGAGTAAAGCCGGCGTCCTTCAGGCAGCGGTCGATCACCGCTGTGAGATTCTCATCATTCGCACACAGCGGAGCACGCATGTCATACTGGCCGGTAAGCTTTCCGTCCCTGCTGTCATAATGTACGATTCCCAGGTTTTGCGTCAGGGCACCGGACACCTCATCCTCCATGGCGATTCCGGCGGCTTTTCCACAGGTATCCCCATGCGGGAAAATGCGATTCAGCCGGGCGAATGCCAGGGCTGCCGGGTCGTGAGCGAGGATCCCCCGCTCCACCAGAGCCGACACGAAGGTCATCGCTGCCGTCAGCGCACTGTTCCCCTCCTGCGGGGTAGCTGCATGTGCCGCTGTTCCCTTTACCAGAATACTGACCGTCCCGTCTGCCGGGTTCTCCGTGACGGAAAATGCAGCCCCGGTCGTTTCCTGCGCCTCTTTCGCAGCGGCCCCGGCCGTACTCACATCCACACCGCGCAGCGTAAGCTGTGCTTTTCCGGGAACGACATTGACCTTGTCTCCGGACATAAAGGAAGCCACGCCTGCCCCGCTTCCTGCGGGAACCTCACAGGTGAAGGGCTTTGCCAGCCTTGCTTTTTCCAGATTGATCAGCGGAAAATCCGCATCCGGCGTAAAGGTACACGGAGCCTCCTGCTCTTTTCCATAATAATACTCCAGATCGGAGGAGCCGCATTCCTCATCGGATCCGCAGATCAGCCGTACGGATTTTTTCAGCGGAATGCCCAGCTCCTTTACCGCACGGATCGCATAAAGAGCCGCGACTGCCGGTCCCTTATCGTCACTTGTACCACGTCCGTAGATCCTTCCGTCCTTTACCAGCGGTGTGAACGGTGCTGTCACGGTCCAGTCCTCCGTCACCGGTACCACATCCAGATGCGCAAGGATATCCAGCTCCTTCTCACCTTCTCCAAAGTCGCCGGTCACTGCATAGTGATCATAGTCGGTGACGGCAAGGCCGTAACGCTGCATCAGGGAAAGCATCGCATCCAGTACCTTCGCCGGCCCCTCACCGTAGGGTTTTCCGGGCGCAGCCTCGCCGCGGACACTGTTGATGGCCACCAGTGCGGAAAGGTCCGCGAGCATCTCCTCTTTTTTGCTGTCAATATAGGCATCGATCTGCTGCTTATACATACTTCTCGTATCCTCCTGTTTCCATATGTGTTATGCCTGTGATCCGCACATCTGCAGTTCTTCCCTCTCCCTGAGAATATCCGGCGAAGGCTGTATCTTCCGAACTTCCCCGAGGCGCGCTCCGGCACTTCCCCGCGCTGCACTCCGGCACTTCCCCACGGTGTCGAAGACAACCTCCGGGTCGTACTCTCCTTGCAGACCACATGACTTTATACTATATTATATATTTATAGTTCCCATGTCAAAGAAGTTTCATGATTTCGCTGTTTCCTGGTTTCACAGGCAGAATGGGGTTCTTCCAATGCGTAAAGAAGGCTATTATTCCTCCGGCCAGTTCGCGGCCCTTGCAAATGTATCCGTACGTACGATCCGTTTCTATGACCGTCAGAATCTGCTGAAACCCTCGTATGTCAATGAAAACGGCGCCCGGTTTTACACGGATGCCGATCTGGTACATATCCAGCAGATCCTGCTGCTGAAATATCTCGGCTTTTCGCTGGAGGATATCCGCGAACTGACGATCGGAGACAGTGACCCTTCCTTTCTGCTGAACTCTCTGCATCTGCAGCGGCGTCTTGTCGAGGACCGCATCGAACAGCTGTCGCTGGTCCGGGAAGCCATCTCGGACACAGTTTCGGTGATCGAGCAGGGAAAGCAGGTTGACTGGAGAGGCATGCTGGATCTGATTCATCTGACCGGAATGGAAAACACCCTGGCCAGTCAGTATCGCAATGCCACCAACATCTCCGCACGCATTCGCCTGCACAGCCTGTACTCCACGAACAAAGCCGGCTGGTTTCCATGGCTGTTTTCCCTCGCCGATATCCGCCCCGGCATGCGGATCCTTGAGATCGGCTGCGGCAGCGGCTCATTCTGGACGGAAAACCGTGAACGGATCCCCGATTCGGTTTTCATTACACTCTCGGACATCTCCGCCGGCATGATTCGTGACGCGCGCAGAAGCATCGGTGAACACGACCGGCGCTTCTCCTTCGTAGAGTGTGACTGTATGCATCTCCCCTTCCCGGATGCTTCCTTTGACCTGGTGATTGCAAACCATGTATTGTTTTACGCGGCCGATCCGGAAGGTGCCTGCAGAGAATGTGCCCGGGTCCTGCGCCCTGCCGGTGCGCTGCTGTGCAGCACCTATGGAAAGGAGCATATGCAGGAGGTCACGGCGCTGGTCGAGGAATTTGACAGCCGCATCACGCTTTCCGGCGAAAAGCTGTTTGAGCGCTTCGGTCTGGAAAACGGTCAGAAAATCCTTTCGGATATCTTTGAAACGGCGGTTCTGGAGGAATATGCCGATTCTCTCCTGGTCGATGCGCCCGGTCCTCTGATCGAATACATCCTCTCCTGCCACGGCAATCAGAGCCGCTATATCACCGACCATTACAAGGAATTCCGCAGCTTTGTCCAGAAAAAAACGGAACACGGCTTTCACATCACGAAAAAAGCCGGCGCCTTCCGGTGCCGACTGTAAAGAAAAAGCTCTGACCGCTTAAAGTCTTTTTTTAAAGCTCTTTTACATATCCGCGGTCCTCCCGGGTAAAGCCCATCCTCCGCAGATATTCCTCATGTCCGTTGGTCGGTACCCGCAGCACAAGCTTCATCACACCGCGCTCAGGCAGATGCTCATAGAGAAAACGTCCGACCCTGCAGTCGCGGTAACCGGGCGTAGCATAATCCAGCACCGTATCGAGTGTTCCGTCCTCCTGCAGTCTTCCCAGAAGGATGCCGGCCGGGACCGTATCGCTGCACACCATAAAGGCCGCATCATAATCGGTCACCTGCTTTTGAAATTCCGGGAAATATTTTCGGATGTCCTCCTGATAAAAGGTCAGAAAATATTCCAGAAGCTCCGAGCCGGCGTCCGTGCGGATCAGCTCAAAATGCCCTTCGGTCGCCAGAAGCCGGATCAGATAAAAAACATTGATCCCCGCAAGAAAAACACTCAGTACAGCCAGTGGATATAACCCGCTCCGCAGCGCATAGACCAGATATACCAGGCTTCCGATCAGGCTGATCACCCGAAGCTTAATGACAGATGACATGAGCATCGAGATGATAAACAGCAGCGCGCCCAGATAACCGAACAATTCAATCATTCCCGAAATACCCATCCATTTCTCCTCCAGTACAGTGTTTTCCTATCTTAACATAATTCAAAAGGCGGAACAAGAGTAACCGGCCCGTGTATTCCCTGTATTCCTGCTTATTCCCGCTCATTCGGACCCCCGAAAAAAAGTGCTTGAAGGTGACGTAGCGTCATGTTTTATAATGGCTGCAGTATTACAGGAAAGGAGATTATCTATGAAAGGTATTATTCTGGCCGGAGGCTCCGGCACAAGACTTTATCCGCTGACAATGGTCACCTCTAAGCAGCTTCTGCCGATTTACGACAAGCCGATGATCTACTATCCGATGTCGGTGTTGATGAGTGCAGGCATCCGCGATATCCTGATCATCTCCACGCCTGCCGATACACCGCGTTTCCAGGAGCTTTTAAAGGATGGCAGTCAGTTTGGTGTCAACCTCACCTACAAGGTACAGCCAAGTCCCGACGGCCTTGCCCAGGCCTTCCTGATCGGAGAGGATTTCATCGGAGATGACTGTGTTGCAATGATCCTGGGCGATAATATTTTCTCCGGACATGGACTGCGCAAACGTCTGCTCACGGCAGTTGATCTGGCAGTGACCGGCAGGGGTGCTACCGTATTCGGCTACTATGTGGACGATCCGGAACGCTTCGGCATTGTCGAATTCAATGCAGAAGGAAAGGCCATCTCCATCGAGGAAAAGCCCGCGCATCCCAAGAGCAACTACTGCGTGACCGGCCTGTATTTCTACGATAACAAGGTCGTGGACTACGCCAAAGCCCTGAAGCCCTCCGCCAGAGGAGAGCTGGAGATCACCGATCTCAACCGCATCTATCTGGAGAACGATGCGCTGAATGTGGAGCTGCTCGGACAGGGCTTTACCTGGCTGGATACCGGCACCCATGAGAGCCTCGTGGAGGCCACTAATTTCGTCAAGACCATCGAAAGCCACCAGCACCGGAAGATCGCCTGCCTGGAGGAGATCGCCTATGCCAACGGATGGATCACGAAGGAGGATGTGCTGAAGGTGTACGAAGTGCTGAAGAAAAATCAGTATGGACAGTACCTGAAGGATGTGCTCGACGGCAAGTTCCTGGATGAGCTGCATACTGCAAAATAATCCGATGCACAGGCAAAAGTACCTGTTTCCAATGGCCGCTCCCGGATAAGTATCCGCAAGCCAGTGTAAACAACAGTAAATCATAAAGAAGGAGAAGATCATATGACGATTATCGTGACCGGCGGCGCCGGTTTTATCGGCAGCAATTTTATTTTTCATATGCTGAAGGAACATCCGGAGTATCGGATCGTCTGCCTGGACTGCCTCACCTATGCCGGCAATCTGTCCACCCTCGCACCTGTGATGGATCAGCCGAATTTCCGGTTTGTCAAGGCCAGTATCACGGACCGCGAAGCAGTATACCGCCTGTTTGAGGAAGAGCATCCCGACATGGTGGTCAACTTTGCCGCGGAGAGCCACGTGGACCGCTCGATTGAAAACCCGGAGGTATTTCTCAACACCAACATCATCGGTACAGCAACGCTGATGGATGCCTGCCGCAAATACGGCATCACCCGTTATCATCAGGTATCCACGGATGAAGTGTACGGCGACCTGCCGCTGGACCGCCCGGATCTGTTCTTCACCGAGGAGACCCCGATCCACACCAGCAGCCCCTACAGCTCCTCCAAGGCCGGCGCCGATCTGCTGGTGCTCGCCTATCACAGAACCTACGACCTGCCGGTGACGATCAGCCGCTGCTCCAACAACTATGGCCCGTACCATTTCCCGGAGAAGCTCATCCCGCTGATGATTGCAAACGCGCTGAATGACAAGCCGCTTCCCGTGTACGGCAAGGGCGAGAACGTACGCGACTGGCTGTATGTGGAGGACCACTGCAAGGCCATCGACCTGATCATCCACAAGGGGCGCGTCGGTGAAGTTTACAACATCGGCGGCCACAACGAGATGAAAAACATCGATATCGTGAAAATCATCTGCAAAGAGCTCGGCAAGAGTGAGGATCTGATCACCTATGTGACAGACCGCAAGGGCCATGACATGCGCTATGCCATCGATCCGACCAAGATCCACAATGAGCTGGGATGGCTGCCGGAGACAAAGTTCGCCGACGGGATCAAAAAGACGATCCGGTGGTACCTGGACAACCGTTCCTGGTGGGAAACGATCATCTCCGGAGAATATCAGAATTATTACGACAAGATGTATGGCAGCAGGGAAACGCTGGAAAGTCCGGAATAAGCCCTGATCACTGCTATGTTCACTACATCATAAAAGGCCTTCGCCTGCATCGCAGAAGGCCTGGCCTGTATCGTTAAGAGGATTCAATATGAAAATATTTGTTACCGGCGTAGGCGGTCAGCTCGGCCACGATGTGGTCAATACGCTTACTGCACGCGGAATCGAAGCCATCGGAAGCGACATCGCACCGGTTTACAGCGGGATCGCCGATGGAACCAGCGTTACCACTGCTCCCTACGAGCAGATGGACATCACAAATGCACAGGCAGTAGAACAGATCCTTGACCGCATCCGTCCGGACGCCGTGATCCACTGTGCCGCCTGGACTGCAGTGGATGCCGCGGAGGATGAAGAAAACATTCCGAAGGTCCGCGCGATCAACGGGGAAGGGACGCGTAACATTGCGCTCGCCTGTAAGCGGATCGGCGCAAAAATGATGTACATCTCCACGGACTATGTGTTTGACGGCCAGGGGCAGACTCCCTGGGATCCGGACTGTAAGGATTACAGGCCCCTCAATGTATACGGCCAGACCAAGCTCGACGGCGAACTGGCCGTATCCTCCCTGCTGGAGAAGTATTTCATCGTGCGGATCGCCTGGGTGTTCGGCAAAAACGGAAAGAACTTTATCCGTACCATGCTCAGCATCGGGAAAAACCATGATACCCTGCGCATCGTAAATGATCAGATCGGCACCCCGACCTATACCTTCGACCTGGCCAGGCTGCTCTGCGATATGATCGTAACCGACCGTTACGGCTACTATCATGCGACCAATGCAGAGCTTGGAAACGCAGCCGAAGGCGACGGCCATCACGCTCCGTCCGGTTATATCAGCTGGTACGATTTCGCCTGCGAGATCTTCCGCCAGGCCGCTGCGATGGGTCATCCGGAATATCTGCCGGAAAACCTGAAGCTGATCCCCGTGACCACGGCAGAGTATGGCGTGTCGAAGGCAATGCGTCCCTTCAACAGCCGTCTGGACAAAACCAAGCTCACTGCCAGCGGATTCACGCCGCTGCCTGACTGGTGCGACGCACTCCACCGTTACCTGCAGGAGATCGAGATCTGAACACATATTAACATTGCGATTTATTCACGTTTGTCCGGCACCTGTCCGTCATCGCAGCGCAGCGACGGGGATAAGACCGGCAAAGCAACAGGAGAAACCAGGATGGGACAGATAAAAGTTACAAAATGTCCGATTGAAGGGCTTTATGTGATCGAGACAACCGTTCACGGTGATGAGCGGGGATATTTCACAGAGACCTATAACCAGCGGGATATGGAAGAAGCCGGACTGACCATGCGCTTCGTGCAGGATAACCAGTCCAGCTCCGCAAAGGGCGTACTGCGCGGACTGCATTTTCAGAAGCAGTACCCGCAGGGCAAGCTCGTGCGCGTGATCCGCGGAAGCGTATTCGACGTGGCTGTGGATCTTCGTCAGAACAGCGCCACCTACGGACAGTGGTACGGCGTGGAACTGACCGCTGAAAACCATAAACAGTTCTACATCAGCGAAGGCTTCGCACACGGATTTCTCGTACTCTCCGACGGAGGTGCGGAATTCTGCTACAAATGCACCGATTTCTATCATCCCGGTGACGAAGGCGGCCTGGCCTGGAACGATCCGGCCATCGGAATCAAATGGCCCCAGGTGACCGGAGCATACACCGGCAGCGCCGATGCCACCGGGTACACCCTCACGGATGGAACAAAGCTTACCTTAAGCGAAAAGGACCAGCGGTGGGACGGACTGGAGAAGACATTCCACTTCTGAAGCTGAAAAAGCGGACAGGGGACGGTTCTCTGTTTTGAGGCTCCGAGGAAAAACATGTACTTTCCTCTCAGATAAGCTGTATGATTTCCCAGGAAAGATCCTGGGCTTCGAAGTGCTGTCGGATCATTTCCATCCCGGCACTGACGCTGCCCTGGGCGAAGAACGGCTTCCCGCCTCCTCTTCCGCTCAGGGCTTCATTCATTTCCTTTACAAATGCGCGCAGCTCGCCCCCGGTCTGTCCGAGGGCGTATTTGTAACCCTCCTCATCATTTCCGGCGAACACGGCGCAGATCCCTTCGCATGTTTCCATGACAGCAACCGCCAGCTTTCGCACGTTGTCCGGTGTCATCGGTCCGATGCAGAGCACTACGTTTCCTTTTCCGGAAAGCTCTCTGGCTGTCATGGCAAAGAGCTTCTGCTCCAGTCCGATGGTTTTAAACACGGCCTCCTCCAGATTGGCTTTCGTGCGACGCACCGCATGCGCCGTTTCAAGCGTCTTTGCGGACAATGCGACGGAAACCTCATGATTCTGCTCGACAACCGCGGTATCGTACAGGTAGGCTCTCTTTCCGCACAGCATCTCCACCCGCACACCGTTTCGGAATTTTTCGCAGGAGATGATCCGAATCAGACCGACCTCACCGGTCCGGCGGACATGGGTGCCGCAGCATGCACATACATCAGCCCCTGGAATGGTAACGATCCGGACGATCCCGTGCAGCTCCTTTTTGCTCCGGAACTCACGTCCGGCGGCTTCCTCTTCGCTGCATCGGTCAATGATCAGTTCCGTATTGTGCCATACCACTTCATTCGCTTTTCGCTCGATCTGCCGCAGCTGATCCATGGTCAGCTCTCCGCTCAGGTCGATGGTGATGCTGTCGCTCCCCATGTGGAAGCCGACATTCTGGTATCCGAAGGCAGCATGGATCAGGCCGCTGACAATGTGCTCTCCGGTGTGGTTCTGCATCCGGTCGAAGCGCTCCTCCCAGTCGATCTCTCCCTCCACGCGGCTCCCCACTTCCACCGGAGAATCCGTCAGATGCCAGATCCGCTCTTCATTTTCCTGTGTATCGAACACCCGGATCAGACGCTGCGCGGCAGGAAGTTCCCTGGCCGCAGTCTGTTCATATCGCAGCACTCCGGTATCCCCGCTTTGTCCTCCGCCTTCGGGGTAAAAGGCCGTCCGGTCAAGCAGCACGGCATAATGCTCTTTCTCCTCGCGGCAGGCAAGTACCGTTGCCGAGAATATCCTGCAATAAGCGTCACGGTCAAAAATGCGCTCTGTCATTCTTATCTACGTTCCTTTCTGTATAAGGTTTCGGTCAAATGTCCGTTCCGGCTCTTAGATCCGCCTGACTGCCCGCTGTTCAAACAACGTGCACACTATGGGACGATACCATAAAACCTGTCAAAAAAGCAAGCAGATCTGCCGCAAATCTGCCGTCTCCGGTTCATTAATCTGCCGGTTTGTGTTATAGTGGTCAGGAGAAACGAAAAAAGCGGTAAAAAGGAGAAAAAAGATGTTCCTGACCGATCACGATTCCACCTGCCGGCAGGCTCAGTCCCTGAAGGGTCTGGGCAAGACCTGTGCAAAGCACACCGTCCGGCTGTTTCTTCTGATCACACTGTTGTTATGGGCCGTCCCGATGCACCCGCAGGCAGCTTCCAATGCCTCCATCACCTCCTGTCGTCTGACTGCAAAAACAAAACTTGCGGTGAAAATTTCGATCCGTGATGTGTCAAAAGTGCCCGGGAATAAGGTATACTTGTTTTCAATGCCGATGACTCAAAGCCGGATCGGCGCCGGCGACAGGCCGATCGCCTCTGCGTCCAAGAAAAAAGCGATCACCCTGCGGGCAAAATTTTCCTCTGCCAGCCTTCAGGAGGTGCTCAGCCGCCGCTATCTGGCTGCCGCCCGTCAGGCAGACGGCTCTTATAAAGCGATCACCGCCTTCCGCTATATCACAAATGCCGCAAAGGCAGCGAAATATACCTATGCATTTCCGAGTGCACCTTCCAAAAAGGGTCTGCAGGTCAATTGGGAGATGCAGGAGGATGCCCAGGAGCTGAATGTGCATCATTCTGTCCTGAATATCGTGTTTACGGAGATGCTTGCCTCCCCGGATGAGTACAATCAATACGCCTCCATCCCGTTTACCTTTGCGGGAAATACCTACTGGTTCCGGCGTTCCGCGATCGGCTCCTATGACGCTCAGCTTTCGAAGCTGTCCGCCGACGGTGCCATCATCAGTGCGGTTCTCCTGCTGGGTTATCGAAGCGATACCCTGAATCTGATCTATCCGGGCGGACGGGAAACGGGGCACAATTTCTATGCCTGGAACACCCGCGATCCGCTCTCACGCCGTACCTTTCAGGCCATGCTAACCTTTCTCGCGCAAAGATACTCTGCGAAGAGCGGCCCCAACGGACGGATCGTTAACTGGATCGTTGGAAACGAGGTCAACAATTACCGTTCATGGAATTATGGCGGAGAGCACCCTCTCTCGGCTTACGCCGATCTCTACGCCAATGCCTTCCGGCTCACCTATAATGCGGTAAAAAGTGTTTATTCCAACGCCCGCATCTACATCTCGCTCGATCATCTGTGGAATACAAAGCTGAGCAGTTATTTCACAGCCCATGAAATGCTCGATGCCTTCGCCGCCCGCATCCGGAGCGGTGGAAATATCCAGTGGAACCTCGCTTATCATCCTTACGGCTCCCCGCTTACGGAGCCGAAGTTCTGGGAAAACAAAAACCGTCAGACGACAGACTCCCTCAGCTCGCCGGTCATCAATATGAACAACCTTTCGCTCCTGACCGGTTATATCCGGGAGCATTACGGCAGCTCCACCAGGATCATTCTCTCCGAGCAGGGGTATACCTCGCAGACCTCCTCCGGCAGTACCTATAAGGAGCAGGCCGCTGCGATTGCCTACAGCTATTATGTGACGGAAGCAGAGGATCAGGTCGATTCCTTCATCATGAACCGGCATGTGGACCATGAGGTGGAAACCGCGCAGGGACTCAATCTCGGACTGTGGACCACCAGCGGAACCGAATCCGCCGACCTGAAAAAGCCTTCCTGGAAGGTATTCAAGTATATGGATACCTCTCTTTCGGAAAAAGTGACTGCTTCCTATCTGAAAGTGATCGGTGCAAAGGCCTGGTCAGCCCTGGTTGACGGCTTCTCCAAAGCGCTTTATGCAAAAACCCCCTTCAAGAAGGGAAAGCTGGCAGTCATCTCCTCCTACAGCGGAGGCCGGAAAATCAAAACCGGCTGGAAGGGTTACGGTGCCGTGACAGACTACCGGAAAGATGGCTCTGCCATGCACGTCATTCGCGCCGACGGCAGCAACAAAAACAGGCTCTGGGGCATTGAGCAGACCTTCCCGAAGGGCGTCAGTCTTTCGAAGACCCCGGTCATCTGCCTGACCGCACGGGTGGACGGACCGACCGCCGGAAGGGCTGTCCTGAAGCTGCGCTTCCTGGGCGATAACCGCATCTTTGAGTGTGAAAAGGCCATCCCGGCCGGCGGCAATGTGCGGTTGAAGACTTCCCTGAAAGGCTGGAAGGGTCTTTCCAAAATCCGTAAAATACAAATCGTAGTGAGCAGAGCCTCCGGGGACTGGAGCAATTCAAGCTCGCTGACCATCTCCAATATCCGGGGAATGAAAAAATAGAGCGGCGCACGCTCCTTTCATAAAAAAGAGGAATGCCGTCATACAACCCACGTAACAAACCGCCCCAAACAGGCAGAAGATCCAATTTAGAGATGCAGGAGGATATTCATGACATTTCGCGAACGTTATTTAGAAGGAACCGCCGATTTCGAGGAGATCTTTGATCTGACCGATGAATGGAATTTCAGCGATGATCCCCGAACACTCCGGGAATATCTCGGTCTCACCGAGGAGGAGGAGGATGTGTGGATCAGCGAAAGTGATGAGGCACTGGAGACGCTGATGGAAAAAGAAAAGACACGGATGCTCTTTCTGACCGATCTGGACGGAACCCTTCTCGACGACCACAAGCAGATCTCGGAAAACACCCGCCGGGAACTCGAGCGCATTCTCGCCCGCGGCCATGTCATCTGCCTTGCCACCGGACGGGCAATGAGAAGTGCCCTGCAGATGGCGCAGAAGCTTGACCTGACCGGTCCGGGCTGCTATATCATTGCCTACAATGGCGGACAGATCTACGATATCCATGCGGGCCGGCTGATCTTCTCCGCATCGATTCCCCTTGACCTGGTGCGTGTGTGCTTTGACGAGGCAAAGTCCTTCGGCATCAACATCCAGGCCTATGATGAAGAGAATGTCCTCATCGAGACCATGCTGCCCGATGTGGAGCGGTACTGCCAGATTCAGCGGCTTCCCTGGCGGCTGGTGGAAAATGTCTGCGATGAGCTCCCGGGATCTACCCCGAAAATGCTGGTCACCGACATGGACCACGAACCTCGTGTCCATGCCTTCCGGGACATTCTTGCTCCGAAGGTGGAGGGAAAGCTCGATCTGTTTCTGTCCCAGCCCACCTACCTGGAGATCGTTCCTCCGAACATCCACAAGGGCAACGCGCTGAAAATGCTGTGTGACTATCTGGGTATCCCCATCTCCCACACCGTTGCCGCCGGAGACGCAGAAAACGACCTGAAAATGCTTCAGGCCGCTCATATCGGAGTATGTATGATCAACGGCGATCCCGCCGTAAAAGAAAAAGCGGATTACGTGACCACCCTCGACAATAATCACGACGGTGCCGCGGAGATTCTGCAGAAATTCTTCCCGTAATCAGGAAGCAGGCCAGGCCATGGGGACAGGTCCCCTGGTCCCCAAAATATGCAAGACCCATTCAACCTCTCCGCGTGACCAGGCGTGTGACAGCGATCAGCGCTACTCCCAGTGCTGCAGCTGCAGCTGTCCATAGCGAGCTTAGCGGCGTCTCATCACCGGTCTGCACCGCCTGGGTGTTTCCTACCCGGAAAGTCACGGCCTTCTGGTCCATCTGGTCCGTTGTATTCCAGATGTTTCCGTCGAAAATCTGTTTGACGAAGGTAACCGTCAGTGTATAGGTTCCTGCCGAGCTGATCGCCATGGACGTGGTGTAGTCAGAGCTGCTCCAGCCTCCG
The DNA here is from genome assembly GCA_946624935.1 of uncultured Lachnospiraceae bacterium. Lineage (GTDB taxonomy): Bacteria > Bacillota > Clostridia > Lachnospirales > Lachnospiraceae > Merdiplasma. The sequence continues at coordinate 25,083 of CAMOSN010000021.1, forward strand.
GTGACGGTTCCGATCTGGTAGGAGGAAGGCACCCACTTATAGTCACCCGGATTCGGGTTCTGTTTGTCAGGTCCATTCCCGACCGCATTGAAGGTCAGCTTCGTGTCTTTTGGATACTCCGCGCCTTCTTCCAGGCCCTCGATCCGGTTGTACTGCGCAGACGGCCCGTCCTGATAGGAAGCGGTGACCGTGACATTGCCTCCTGGCATTGTAAGACTGGCATTCATGCGGTCGGCCGGGTTGATCACAGCCTGCGCGCTGTCCCACCGGGCAAATTCCTTCCCGTCCGCCGGCCAGTCGGCGCTGATGTTCACGGTGTCCCCCTTGTGCCAGGTGCCGCCCCCTTTACCGCCGGATACGATCAGCTCGTATGGGATCCAGTCATAAACGGCCTTTACCGATACCGCCTGATCCCCCATCTGAAAGCTTGTGCCCGCCGACCGGGCATCCTTTATCACAACATTTCCTTTTTCTACGATCCACTGGATAAACTGCTGCCCGTCGGGGGAAGCGGAGGCCTGGATCTCCACCTCGCTGCCCTGCTCATACTCTCCGCTGCCGCTGCCATTGGTCACCTGCACTGCTGCCATTGCCGGATCGGCATAAACGGCCTGCGCAGTCACATCACCGGCAGGCATTCCGAATGAAATCCGCCGGCCCGTTTCGTCCAGCACCTCATAGTAAACCTGTTCCCCTGTGGTCTCATTGGTAAGACTCCAGCCGGTAAATATTCTTTCCTCATCGGCTGCCGCCTGAAGCTCAACCGTCTCCCCCTCTGCAAGTGAGAGCTGATCCGGGGAAGAAGCTTCTCCATTCACGATGATCCGGTCGGAGGCGAGGTACAGCTGGTGAAACGTCACCAGCTCTTCCTGAGCGGCAGCCTGCGCAGCTGCTCCTTCCTCCGGGACGGAAGCCTCTGCGGTACCCTCTCCCGCAGCCTTCTGCTCCGGTAAAGCTTCCTGCTCTGCTCCGGCTGCCTGTTCCGCTTCTGCCGC